>DYFB01000021.1 GCA_020725405.1 Symbiobacterium sp.
GCCGGTTGTTGCGGTTCACCACCCTGCGGTAGAGGTCGTTCAGGTCGGAGGTGGCGAACCGTCCCCCGTCGAGCTGAACCATCGGCCGCAGGTCGGGGGGGATGACCGGGATGTACTCCAGGACCATCCACTCGGGACGGTTGCCCGACTTGCGGAAGGCCTCGACGACCTCCAAGCGGCGCGTGGCCCGGATCTTACGCTGGCCCGAAACCTGTCTTATCTCGGCCCGCAGCTCGCGGGCCAGGTCGTCGAGATCAATCTGCTCAAGAAGGCGCCGGACAGCCTCGGCCCCCATTCCGGCCTTGAAAGCCTGCCCGTAGGTCTCCCGGGCTTCCCGGTATTCCTGCTCGGTGAGCACCTGCCTCGACATCATGGGGGTGTCGCCGGGGTCGGTGACGATGTACGCGGCGAAGTAGAGGACCTTCTCGAGAGACCGGGGCGAGATGTCGAGAAGGAGCCCCATGCGGCTCGGGATGCCCTTGAAGTACCAAATGTGCGAGACCGGCGCGGCCAACTTGATGTGGCCCATCCGCTCGCGGCGGACCTTGGACCGCGTGACCTCGACCCCGCAGCGGTCGCAGACGATGCCCTTGTAGCGTATCCGCTTGTACTTCCCGCAGTGGCACTCCCAGTCCCGCTGCGGACCGAAGATGCGCTCGCAGAAAAGGCCGTCCCTTTCCGGCTTCAGGGTCCGGTAGTTGATGGTCTCCGGTTTCTTGACCTCACCGCGCGACCACTGCACAATCTGCTCGGGTGAGGCCAGAGCAATCTTCAAAGAGTCGAAGTTGTTGACGTCCAGCACAGGAAACCTCCTCCGACAGGCTCGGTCTCAGGGACCCGGGCCGGCTCTCGTTCCTCGCCGCCGGCTGACTACTCCTCCTCGTCGATCATGTCGTCGTCATCGGGTTCGGCGGGTCCGCGCCGGGGTCGACCCGCTCGCGTCGTGCGGGGTCTCGTGTCATCGTCTTCCAGGTCAGACTCGTGGTCCCGATCCGAGTAGTCGTCCTCGCCGTCCTCCTCGGTCTCGTCAAGGTCGTCCTCGCCGAGTTCGTAGTCATCGAAGTCCTCGTCCCCGTCCTCGACCTCGTTCAACGAGTCGTCGGGGAGCGCGAGGTCGTCGTCGAGGCCCTTGCCCTTCTCGTCGTCGGAATTCAGAAGACCGACGGCCCGCCGGACGCGGGGAACGTCGTCGGCCTCGTCGGCGCCGTCCACGTCAGGTTCGGCCTCGGCCTCGGCCTCGGCCTCGACCTCCCCGGCCGGCTCGGTCTCGTCACCGCCCATCAGGAGAGTCCGGGCCCTCCGGCGCCTGGCCTCCAGGTCTCCGTCGTCGTCCGG
This sequence comes from Symbiobacterium sp., assembly GCA_020725405.1. Lineage (GTDB taxonomy): Bacteria > Bacillota > Sulfobacillia > UBA995 > UBA9673 > DYFB01. The sequence continues at coordinate 1,336 of DYFB01000021.1, forward strand.
GACGGACCGCCGGTCGAGGCGGAGGCCGCCTCCCGCGCCCAGCTCCGAGGGCTCGCGCTCCAGGGGAAGCTCGGTCTCGTCGTCCTCGTCGGCCGCTCCCACCAGGAAGCGCCGGGCCTCGCGGCGGCGGGTGGCCGCGCGGCGCAGGCCGCTCGCGGCGAGCCCGCCCTCGTCCCCGGCCAGACCGTCCTCGCCTCCGAGATCGAGGTCGAGCTCCCGGGCTTTCTCGATAACGTCTTCGTCCGTCTCGCGGATCTCTATCTCCCGGAAGTCCTCCGAGAGCACCCTCACGTCCAGGGCCAGGCTCTGGAGCTCCTTTATGAGGACCTTGAACGACTCCGGAACCCCGGGCTCGGGGACGTTGTCACCCTTGACGATAGCCTCGTAGGTCTTGACCCGGCCGACGACGTCATCGGATTTCACGGTCAGGAGCTCCTGCAGGGTGTAGGCCGAGCCGTACGCCTCGAGGGCCCAGACCTCCATCTCGCCGAACCGCTGGCCGCCGAACTGGGCCTTACCGCCTAGCGGCTGCTGGGTGACGAGGGAGTAC
>DYFB01000022.1 GCA_020725405.1 Symbiobacterium sp.
GCCCGGTGGAGCGGGCGTGAATCTTGTCGTCGACCAGGTGGGCGAGCTTCATCATGTACGCGTAGCCGATGGTTACGGGGCTATCGAAGTACTCGCCGGACCGCCCGTCGCGGAGTCTCGCCTTGCCGCCGGGCAGACCCGCCCGTTCCAGGTACTCGGCCACGGCCGACTCGGTCGCCCCGTCGAAGACCGGGCTCGAGAAGGATACGCCGAGGACCTTGGCCGCCCACCCGAGGTGGGTCTCGAGGATCTGCCCGATGTTCATCCGGGAGGGAACGCCCAGCGGATTGAGGACGATGTCGACGGGGGTGCCGTCTTCCAGGAAGGGCATGTCCTCGTCGGTCATGATCTTGGCGATGACGCCCTTGTTCCCGTGCCTGCCCGCCATCTTGTCGCCCTCGGAGATCTTCCGCTTTTGAGCCACGTAGCACCGGACGAGCTGGTTCACCCCCGGGCTGAGCTCGTCCCCGGCCTCCCGGGAGAAGACCTTGACGTCCACGACGATGCCGCTCTCTCCGTGGGGGACGCGGAGCGACGTGTCGCGGACCTCCCGGGCCTTCTCTCCGAAGATGGCCCGGAGGAGACGCTCCTCAGCGGTGAGCTCCGTCTCGCCCTTGGGGGTCACCTTACCGACCAGGATGTCCCCCGGCATCACTTCGGCCCCCACCCGGATTATGCCACGCTCGTCGAGGTCCTTCAGGACGTCCTCCCCGACGTTAGGAATGTCCCGCGTGATCTCCTCCGGTCCGAGCTTGGTGTCGCGGGCGTCGCACTCGTGCTCCTCAATGTGAATGGAAGTGAAGACATCGTCGCGGACGAGCCTCTCGGAGATGAGGATGGCATCCTCGAAGTTGTAGCCCTCCCAGGGCATGAAGGCCACGAGAACGTTCCGGCCCAGGGCCAGTTCGCCGCCGTCGGTCGAGGGTCCGTCGGCCAGGACGTCATTCTTGGCGACCTTCTGGCCTACCCGGACGACAGGCTTCTGGTTGATGCACGTCCCCTGGTTCGAACGCCCGAACTTGGTGAGCTTGTAGCGGTCCTCCCCCGAATCGCCGGCCACGACGATCTCCCTGGCCGTGACCCGCTCGACGACCCCCGCGCGCTCGGCGGTGACCACGATCCCGGAGTCGCGGGCGACCCGGCCCTCGATGCCCGTCCCGACGTACGGAGCCTCGTTGATAAGAAGCGGCACAGCCTGGCGCTGCATGTTCGCGCCCATGAGAGCCCGGCCGGCGTCGTCGTTCTCGAGAAAGGGGATGAGCGCCGAGGCGATGCTCACAACCTGCTTCGGGGAGACATCCATGTAGTCGACCTCGGCCGCCGGGATCATGAGGATCTGGCCTCGGTAGCGGCAGGTCGGGGTGGGGCTCGCGAACCACCCGTCTTTCAGGGGCTCGTTGGCCTGGGCGATGTAGTTCTCGTCTTCCTCGTCGGCCGTCAGGTAGTCAATCTCGTTGGTCACAAGCTTCTTCTCTTTGTCCACCCGGCGGTAGGGGGTCTCGATGAAGCCGAAATCGTTTATCCGGGCGTAGGTGCTGAGATTACCGATGAGGCCGATGTTCGGCCCTTCCGGAGTCTCGATGGGGCACATCCGGCCGTAGTGCGAGTCGTGGACGTCCCGGACCTCGAATCCGGCCCGGTCCCGGGTCAGGCCCCCGGGTCCGAGGGCGCTCAGGCGCCGCTTGTGGGTGAGCTCGGCCAGAGGGTTCGTCTGGTCCATAAACTGCGAGAGCTGGCTCGAGCCGAAGAACTCCTTGACCGCGGCCACGACCGGTCTGATATTGATGAGAGCCTGAGGGGTGATGATGTCGACGTCCTGGATGGTCATCCGCTCTTTGACCACCCGCTCCATGCGGGCGAGACCGATGCGGAACTGGTTCTGAAGGAGCTCGCCCACGGAGCGGAGGCGGCGGTTGCCGAGGTGGTCGATGTCGTCGACCGTCCCGAGGCCCTTGTACATGGTTATGAGGTAGTTGATGACGGCGACGACGTCCTCGCGCGTCAGCGTCTTGACCTCGACGCCCGGACGCCCCTCGCCCTTACGGGAGTTCTCGACGACCCGCACTTCGGACCCGTCGGCCGTCCGGACGGTGACCTCGCCCACTCCGGCCGCCTCGATCCTCTCGGCCGCCTTGCGGTCGATGAGGGCCCCGGCGGGAACGACGACCTCGCCGGCCTGGTCCCGGATATCCTCGGCCGCCGTCGTGCCCGGGAGGCGCCTTCTCAGGCTGAGCTTCTTGTTGAGCTTGTAGCGGCCGACGCCCGCAAGGTCGTAGCGACGGGTCTCGAAGAAGAGGGACTCGAGAAGGCTGCGCGCGCTCTCAACCGTCGGCGGCTCGCCGGGTCGCAGACGCTTGTAAATCTCGATGAGGGCCTCGTCCTCCGACTCGCAGGGGTCCTTGTCAAGGGTGTTCAGGATGTGGGTCGACTCACCCATGACCCGGAGGATTTCCTCGTCGGTCCCGTAGCCGAAGGCCCGGAGGAGGACGGTGACGGGGATCTTCCGGGTCCGGTCGACCCGGACGTAGAGAACGTCGTTGGCGTCGGCCTCGAACTCGAGCCACGCGCCGCGGTTGGGGATGAGGGTGCAGGCGTAGAGCCTCTTCCCGTTGGGGTCGATGTGCTCGGAGTAGTAGGCGCCGGGCGACCGCACGAGCTGGCTCACCACCACGCGCTCGGCCCCGTTGATGATGAAGGTTCCCTTGTCGGTCATGAGGGGGAAGTCCCCCATGAAGACCTCCTGCTCCTTCACCTCGTCAGTCTCACGGTTGATGAGCTGGACGCGCACCCGGAGAGGGGCGGCATAGGTCACGTCTTTCTCCCGGCACTCGGCCACGGTGTACTTGGGCTCTCCGAGATAATGCTCGTTAAAGACCAGAAGGAGATTGCCGGTGAAGTCCTGGATGGGCGAGATGTCGGCAAACATCTCCCGGAGACCGTCCTTGAGGAACCACTCATAGGACTTCCGCTGGATCTCGATGAGATCCGGCATGTCGAGAACCTCGTTGATCCGTCCGAAGTGTATCCGATTACTCACACCCTGGGACACTCGCGGCTCTCCCTCCGAAAAAAGACTGGGAACCCCCGAGACCTATCGCGTCAGGGGTTGCCCGACTCTAGGCGTCATCTGGGTTCATCGGTTGTTGGAGAAGGACATATCGTTCCTATAAGGATTGCCTCACAGGGGAGTATAATTCCTTACGCCCATTCGGTTCGCCCGCCGCCCCGCCACCAATAAGCAATTCATTAATGTAACACGGCTTACCCCACTTGTCAAACCCCCGCGATCAGTGTGACTGTCAAGCCAACGTTGGCGGAGCCCCATCGGACCTGTGTTTTTGGTTTTCCCCAGCGAGCCCGTCGGGCAGGCCGGCCGAATCGGCAGCCGCACCGCCTCGAGGGGCCGGATGTGGGCCGCGAGATCTCCCGTCCGGGGTATCGACCCTGGCTTTGACATCTCATGTCAAGGATGGCTGGCTCAGAACGGTCGCCGCGCCTCCGTGAGGGCGCGCAGCACCCGGCCGATCGGCCGTGTCCGGTCGAGCGCCGGCAGGTGCACCGGCGGTCTGGCCGAGACCTGGGGCCAAGGCCGCTCTCGCGGCTTGTCCAGCCTCTCGGTACCCCACTGGATCTCTGCCGCCCTCTCGAGGTTGCTCTCCACGGCGCCCAGGCCCCGCAGCTCGGGACCGGCGTCGTCCAGCCTCGTCCGGTAGTCCGCGAGGCCGTCGCGGTTGGCCACGAGGTAGCCGAGAAGCTCGCGGGCCCTCTCCTTGGCTTCAGGGTCAGCAGCCCTTGCCGCTGCACGGGTGAAGCCTCTCCCAGCCCTCGTGGATGATGGCGAGCTTGACCTCGACCTGCCTCTTGGCCTCCCGCTGCAGCCGCACGATGACCCCGTCGGCCTCGCAGAACAGCGCCTTGACCGCCCGCCCTCCGGACGCCATCGCCCGCCCCAGGCCGAACAGCCCCCTGTGCCCTCGCTCAAGCTCCCGGCGAAAGACCCGCCCCACTTGCCACGTCCACGCGTGCACCGAACTGTGGGTGGCCTTGCCTCCCAGAAGCCCAGCCGACCTACGAAACGACTGCCGGCTCGCCTCGGCCACGGCCTGCGCCTTCAGCCCCAGGGTGAACCTGTCCCGCGCGGGGAGCCCGAGCCTCTCATCCAGCAGGTACCGGTAGCGCCCGCTCTCCGGGTCGAAGTAGCAGCAGCGCACAATCGTGATCTCCCCGAACCTCGTCACCAGGGTCCGTGGCCTCAGCCCCACGTGCCTCAGCCCTTCCGGCCGTTCCAACATCAGCTTCTTGTCAAGGAACCTCAGATACGCCGTCACAAACCGGACCGCCATCGCCTGGACGAGCCGGACCACAATCTCCTCCAGGGCGTTGAAATCCCGGGCCTCAGACAGTAGACTGAAATCGCACATGGGAAGGCCTCACTTCTGGTTCCGATGGGTCTCGGACAAAGTGAGGTCTTTCCTTGTACCTAACCTTCCGGGTTCCTCTCCCCGCCCACGTTAACCTTACTCATACCGATCAGTCAGCTAAAATGCAAGAGCCGTCAAGCCACGGAAGCCGAAGAACCTCGAGCTCGTCCAACCCCCTTCAACTCCACCGGGACCTCGAGCGCCTCATCGCCTCCCCGCCCCACCGCCAACCCCGCCGCAGCCGACCTTTACCACGTGCCGCAGATTGACTTGGGTAACATCCTTAGGTGAGTGAACCACCAGGGCTTCGGTAGCATTTCTAGATGAGTTGACACGACCCCGGCTCCCCCGGAGAAGAGGCCGGGGAGGCCCGGCGGCCGGGCCTCCCCACTTTCCCTCGGTCCTCGACCTTACTTGATCTCGACCTTGGCGCCCTCAGCCTCGAGCTTGGCCTTGATGGCCTGGGCCTCGTCCTTGTTGACCTTCTCCTTGACCGGCTTCGGAGCCCCGTCGACGAGGTCCTTGGCCTCCTTTAGGCCGAGCCCGGTCAGCTCGCGGACGACCTTGATGACCTGGATCTTCTTCTCCCCGGCCGCGGCGAGGATGACGTCGAACTCGGTCTGCTCCTCTTCCTGAGCCGGCGCCGCAGCCGCCGGGCCGGCGGCCACGGCCACGGGGGCGGCGGCCGATACGCCGAACTCCTCTTCGAGAGCCTTGACGAGCTGGGACAGCTCGACCACGGTAAGGCCCTTTACGGCCTCGATGATCTCCTGAACCTTGGACACTCCACTTGCACCTCCTGGCGTCTCTCTTGCGCAACTGACTATCCGGGCACTCTCCGATGCACTCTCCGATGCCCTATCCCGACAGAGGGCTAGGCCGCCTCGGCCTTCTTCTCGGCAATCCGGCTGAGGGCGACGGCCAGGCCGCGAAGGTTGCCGGCGAGCACCCGCCCTAGGCCGGCGACGGGCCCCTGCAGCGTCCCGAGCAGCCGGGCCACCAGCTCGGCCTGGCTCGGCAGGGCGGCCAGGGCCTCGATCTCGTGGACCCCGAGGAGCTGCCCCTCGACGTAGCCTCCCTTGAAGGGAAGCGGCTCGCGCCGGTCCTTACCGAACTGGTCAAGGACCTTGGCAGGCTTCACGACGTCGTCGTAGCCGAAGGCCACCCCGGTCGGTCCCACGAACAGGGTGGCAAGACCTGCCAGGCCTACGCGGCGGGCGGCCAGGGAGGCCAGGGTGTTCTTGACGACTCTGAACTCCACCCCGGCTTCGCGCGCCGTCTTCCTGAGCCGGCTTATCTCGGCCACGTTAAGACCCTGGAAGTCGGCGAGGATGATGGCCTGGGCTCGCCTGAACTTCTCCTCCAGCTCCCCGACAGTCTCTTCCTTCTGCCGGCGAGTCACCATACTGTCTCACCTCCCGGTCCCGCACGCAACCGTCCGTGAGGCCGACGAAAAACCCCGCGCCGAGGGCGCGGGGTCCCGCTGACCTGAAACCACCGCTCGCCTCGGCAGGCCGGCCTTTCGGCCGCTTAGACCCCGTATCCGCCCAGGGTACCTGCTGTCTCCGGCCGGTTCGTAGTCGGTTGGTCCTCCCTACATGAGCTTCTGGGTGTTCACCCTGACCCCCGGTCCCATCGTTGACGACAGGACCACACTGCGGAAGTACTGGCCTTTGGCCGCGGCCGGCTTGGCCTTGGCCAGGGCCTCGATGAGGGCCTGGAAATTGTCCATGAGCCTCGCCTCGTCGAAGGAGACCTTCCCGATAGGGGCGTGGACGATGCCGCTCTTGTCCGCCCGGAACTCTATTTTGCCCGCCTTGAACTGCTCCACGGCCTGACGGATATCGAAGGTGACCGTCCCGGTCTTGGGGTTCGGCATCAGACCGCGCGGGCCGAGGATGCGGCCGAGCTTACCCACGACGCCCATCATGTCCGGGGTGGCCACGGCCACGTCGAAATCGAGCCAGCCCTCCTGGATCTTGGCCGCGAGGTCTTCCGCCCCGACGTACTCGGCCCCGGCCTCCTCGGCCTCCCGGGCCTTCTCGCCCTTGGCGAAGACGAGGACCCGGACGTCCTTCCCCGTACCGGCGGGAAGGACGACCGTGCCCCGCACCATTTGGTCGGCGTGCTTGACCTCGATGCCGAGCCTGGCCGCGACCTCGACGGTTTCGTCGAACTTGGCCCGGCTGGTCTCCTTGACGAGCTTGATGGCCTCGGCCGGCTCATAGAGCTTCTCCCGGTCGACCTTGGCCAAGGCCTCGCGATACGATCTCCCCAGCTTCATCTGGCTACTCCTCCACCGTCCTACCCCGGCCGCGGCGCGGAGGCCGGGCCGCGGTCCGGCTCTACTCTTCTACGGTTATGCCCATGCTCCGGGCCGTACCTTCGATCATCCGCATGGCCGCCTCGAGGCTGGCCGCGTTGAGATCGACCATCTTGGTCGTGGCGATCTCCCGTATCTGGGCCCTGGTGACCGAACCCACCTTGGTCCGGTTCGGCTCACCGGAGCCTGCTTCGAGACCGGCGGCCCGCTTCAGGAGCACCGACGCCGGCGGGGTCTTGGTGACGAAGGTGAACGAGCGGTCCTCGAACACGGTTATCTCCACCGGGACGATGAGGCCGGCCTGCTTGGCGGTACGCTCGTTGTACTCCTTGCAGAAGGCCATGATGTTCACGCCGTGCTGCCCGAGAGCCGGGCCCACGGGCGGCGCGGGAGTCGCCTTGCCCGCCGGAATCTGAAGTTTGACTACAGCCAGGACCCTCTTAGCCACTCCGAACGAACCCTCTTTCGTCTGGTTGATGAGAGGCGAGGCCCACAGGCCTCTTGGCCGGCTCAGAGCTTCTCCACTTGCGCGAAGTCCAGTTCGACGGGTGTCTCGCGGCCAAACATCGAGACGAAGACGCGGAGCTTCCCCTTATCGAGGTTCACCTCACGCACTTTACCGATGAAACCCATGAACGGGCCGCTGATGACCTTGACGCTCTCGCCGTCCTCGTAGACGACCTTCGGCTTGGGGTCGTCGACCCCCATATGCCGGAGGATGGTACGGACCTCGGCTGGGTCCAGCGGTACGGGCTTCATCCCCGAACCCACGAACCCGGTGACTCCGGGGGTGTTCCGGACGACGTACCACGAGTCGTCGTTCATGATCATCTCGACCATGACGTAGCCGGGAAAAATTTTCTTCTTGGTGATGAGTTTACGGCCGTCCTTGTACTCTATCTCGTCTTCGGTGGGGACGATGATGCGGAATATCTTGTCCTGCATGAGCATCGATTCGACGCGCTTCTCGAGGTTGGCCTTGACCTTCCCCTCGTAGCCGGAATAGGTATGAACGACGTACCATTTCTTGTCCGGGTGGGCCGGAGCCCCCTGAGCGGCGCCGTCACCTGCGAGCAGGTCGGCCTCGAGGTCGACGTCGTCCGGAGCCTCTCCGGCCTCGACCGTCTCCTCCGGAGCGTCCTCGCCGTCCGGCCGGGCTTCCTCCTCCGAACCGCCACCGGTCCCGACCGCGAGGACCCGCCCCTCGGCAAGGTCGGCGGCGGGCTCAAGCCCGGCAGTATCCGCCGGGCGGGTCCCTCCATCTTCAGCACGTTTTCTGGCCCTTGGCATTGTTCAAGGGGCCCGAGGGCCCCCACCTCCACAACTCCCAGCGCTCCATCCACCGGTCTAACCGGTCTAGAAGAGGAGGGCGGCGAGAATCTGGCTCAGCACGGCGTCGACCACCCAGATGACCACGGCTACCCCAAGGACGGAGATCAGGACCACGCCGGTATAGATGATCGTCTGCCGCCGGTCGGGCCAGACCACCTTTCTGAGCTCCGTGCGCACCTCGCGGAAGTAGCGCGCGATGCGCGCCAGCAAGGTTGACAGCCCCTTCACCAGCCACCACTTCCTGAAACGGTCAGGGATGACCGACTAAAATCATTGGCAGGCCCGGAGGGATTCGAACCCCCAACACGCGGATTTGGAGTCCGCCGCTCTACCGTTAGAGCTACGGGCCTACCACAAACGTCCCGGCCGGACGGCCGGCCTCAGCGGGTCTCCTTGTGCACCGTGTGGCGCTCGCACCACTTGCAGTACTTCTTGAACTCGACCCGCTCCGGGTCGTTCCGCTTGTTCTTCATCGTCGTGTAGTTCCGCCTCTTGCACTCCGTGCAAGCAAGCGTGATGATCTCGCGCACACCGGCCACTCCCGTCCTACAGCGGACCACGAACCCGAGCAACGCTCCAGGCAGCGGCGGCTTCAAATCTACCATAGCCAAGCAAAAGGTGTCAACAAACCCGAACAGTCGGAGGTCCGCCGCTCACGGCGGACCTCCGACCCCCGCCGTCCTCTCCGGGGCGCCCGCCTCCGGGCCCCTCGGGCTTCTCTCAGTCCTTGATGCCGATGACGACCCCGGCGCCGACGGTCCGGCCGCCCTCGCGGATGGCGAAGCGCAGGCCTTCCTCGATGGCGATGGGGGTGATGAGCTCGATGTCCATCTCGATGTTGTCCCCGGGCATGACCATCTCCA
>DYFB01000023.1 GCA_020725405.1 Symbiobacterium sp.
GGGTGACGATGGCTTTCTTGTAGCCCGGACGCCGTCCGGAGAAAACCCCCATCCGGCGCATCTTCCCGAGCTGGCGAATCGTGTTGACTTTTGCCACTCTCACCCCGAAAATCTCCTCGACCGCCTGCTTGATCTGCGTCTTATCCGCTCTCGCGTCGACAAGAAACGTGTACTTGTTGTCGGCCATAGCCGCCGTGGTCTTTTCGGAGACCAGCGGCCGGATGAGCACGTCTCGAGCCCCGCTCACGCCCCGAACACCTCCTCGACCCTCGCCACGGCCTCGCGGGTGAAGACGACCTTTCCCGTCGACAGGAGGTCATGGACGTTGAGGTTGTCGGCCCGCTGCGTGGCGACACCCGGGATGTTCCGGGACGAGAGCACCAGGGTCCGGTCGGTCTCGGGGGTGACGATGAGCGTCCTGCCCCGGATGTTCAGCCTCTCGAGCAAGGAGACTATGTCCTTCGTCCGCGGCGTCTCGAGCTTCAGCCCCTCCAGGACCACGAGGTCTCCGTCCCGCACCTTGGCCGACAGGGCCGAGGACAGGGCCTTCCGGCGCATGCGCTTGGGAAGAGCCAGCCCGAAGTCGCGCGGCTTGGGCCCGAAGATGATGCCGCCACCCCGGAAAATGGGGGAGCGGATGCTCCCCGTCCGGGCGAGACCCGTTCCCTTCTGGCGCCAGGGTTTGCGCCCCCCACCCCTGACCTCCGAGCGCCCCTTGGTCGAGACCGTTCCCTGCCGCTGCCTGGCCAGATGGGCCACCACGGCCTGGTGCATCAGGGCCTCGTTGACCTCGGCTCCGAACAGGGCCTCGCTGAGCTCGACCTCTCCTACGACTTCACCTTGAACGTTATAGACCGGTGCTCTGGGCACGTTCACACCTTCTCCCGCCGGGTGGCCTTGGCTTCCCGGATGGACACCAGGCCCCCCCGGGGGCCGGGCACGGCCCCCTTGAGGATGAGCAGGTTCCTGTCGGCGTCGACCTCCACGACCTTGAGGCCGCGGACCGTGACGCGCTCGGCCCCCAGGTGACCCGGCATCCGGCGACCTTTGAAGACCCGGGCTCCGGCGCGTGAGGCCAGGGAGCCGACCCCGCGGTGGTACTTGGAGCCGTGAGCCATCGGGCCCCGCTTGAAGCCGTGCCGGCGGACACCGCCGGCGAAGCCCTTACCCTTGGACCGGCCGACGACGTCGACGGTATCCCCGGGGCGGAACATGTCCACCCCGAGAATCTGGCCGACCTCGTACGCGGCGCTGTCTTCCACCCGGAACTCGCGGAGGTGCCTGACGGGCGCGACCCCCGCCCGAGCGAAGTGGCCCTTCAGCGGTCGGTTCACGCGCTGCTCCTTGGTCGGACCGAAGCCGACCTGGATGGCCTCGTAGCCGTCGCGCTCCCTGCTGCGCCTCTGGACGACGACACACGGCCCGGCTTCGATGACGGTCACGGGCACAATGTGACCCTGGTCGTTGAACACCTGGGTCATGCCAAGCTTGCGCCCCAGGATGCCCCTCGGCATAAACGCACGCCTCCAATCAGACCCACGCGCCGGCCCCGCCGGAACGCCCGGCCCTCGGGACCGGGACCCGGAACGCAGACCCGGGCCACTCAGAGCTTGATCTCGATATCGACCCCGGCCGGCAGGTCCAGACGCATCAGGGCGTCAACGGTCTTGGCCGTCGGCTCGACGATGTCGATGAGCCGCTTGTGAGTCCTCATCTCGAACTGCTCCCGGATGTCCTTCTCCCCGTTCGGAGCCACCAGAATGGTGTAGATGCTCTTCTCGGTCGGGAGCGGGACCGGGCCCGACACCTTGGCCCCCGTCCGCCGTGCGGTGTGGACGATGCGCTCGGCCGACTGGTCGAGGATCTTGTGGTCGAAAGCCCGCAGGCGGATCCGGATCTTCTGGCTGGCCATCACCCTACCCCCTACCCTCGGGTTAGTCCTTGATGCCGATGACGACCCCGGCGCCGACGGTCCGGCCGCCCTCGCGGATGGCGAAGCGCAGGCCTTCCTCGATGGCGATGGGGGTGATGAGCTCGATGTCCATCTCGATGTTGTCCCCGGGCATGACCATCTCCA
>DYFB01000024.1 GCA_020725405.1 Symbiobacterium sp.
CACGGCCTTCGGCGGCCAGGCCCTGCTCGCCCGCCCGGGGGACGAGAGGCCCGTAGCTGACGGCGCTGAGAGCGAGACTCAGCCGGTCCGGAGGCAGTTCGGCGAGGCGGTCGAGGACCTTCAGGGCGAGGTCCGTCGCCGGGCCGAGGTCGGCGAGGCGGACCCTCCACGAGGCGAGCTCGTCGAAGCTGGCCGGGGCGACGAGGACCTCGTTCCGGAGCCAGACCCGAGCTCCCACGCTTATCTCCCGCGCCAGTTCCACCGCCAGCCGGGTGTTGTCGTCACCGCGGTAGCGGGCCTGGCGGAACACGGTCACGCAGGCGGCCGACACCCACGTCACCGGGGGCTGGCCGGCCTCGTGGGGAGGCGTGACGAGGATCATCGGCGGCCGGTGGTCCCGGGAAGGAACGGCGAACTGCCACGGGTCGGGTCTCGGTACGAGCTCGCGGAGGAAGCCTGTCGCCCACGGGGACGGGTTGACGAGGACCGCCGTCCGCCCGTGGGCGAACGAATCGAGGATTCCGGGGTTGTGGGTCGAGGGGTCAACCATCAGGGCTCCGGCTCTCTCTAGCGCGGTGAGCCAGGCGGCGGCGTCAGCCACCGCCGGTCCGGACCAAAAGTCGGCTGGCGGCGCGGGCGTCTCCCCGCTCAGGTGGGCGAGGAAGACGAGGTCGCGCAGGACGACGGCCGGGACCGGGGCGGCCAGGGCGGGGGCGGCCTCCCAGCGGTTTTCGGCGTCGGAGAGGGCGGCAGCGGCCGCCGCGAACTCGTCCCGGGTCCAGCCTTCGGTCGCGACCCGGGCCGGGTCGAGGCCGGCCTGCTCGAGCAGGTCCGCGTTGGCGAGCCAGGGCCAGAACATCATCCACCGGGGCCAGGCCCAGACGGTGCCGTGGACCTTGACGGCCTGCCAGGCCACGGGGTGGTAGCGGGCCCAGGTCTCGTAGTCGAGATAGAGCCCGATGGGCACCTGGAGGGCGGAACCGAGGGCTGGCGGACCGTAGGGCGAGCAGTAGACGTCAGGCGGATAGCCGGCGGTCAGAGCCTGGGCCATACGGGCTGGCCCTGTCGCGGGATCGAGGAGGACGAGGTCGACGGTCACGTTCGGATAGCGGGCCTCGAAGCGCCGGATGGCCGCCCGGGTGGCTTCATCGAAGGGCGCGCCTGAGGGCGACCGGAGGGGGAGGCGGTAGTCCCAGACGACAAGATGGTAGCGCCTGGCGGGGTCGATGGGCGCTCTGGGGTCCACTCCTTCGGGGGGCGGCTTCCGCAGGCCGAGGCCGGCGAGGAGGTCGCCCGGCTCCAGGCCGAGCCAGAGCGCGGCCGTCAGGGAGGCCGCGGCCGCAAAGACCAGCCCGAAGAGGAGGATAGCGACGAGACGGGTCGCCGGTCTCGGCACGTCATCTCTCCCTCCCCGGTGGGGTCCTCCGCGCTGCCTGCCGCCCCGCCCACCGCTGAGAGGCGGAAGGTGCCGCCGCTCTAGCGGTCGAGGTCGAGCAGGCAGAGAACGTCGGTGTCGACGACGCCGTCAACATTAAGCCCGTAGAAGGCCTCGAGGTTGCGGACGGCCGCGTCCGTCGCCTCACCGAAACGGCCGTCGGCCTCACCCGGGTCGAAACCCAGCCGCTGCATCTGCCACTGCAGGAAGACCACGGCCAACCCGCCCCAGCCGTCCTGCACGAGCGGAGGAACGGAGGCCAGCCAGTGCGGCGAAACGATGTGGACGGGCGTGCCAATGGGGACCCACTCGTAGAGCTCCTCCACGTGGTAGTTGAACATCCGGATGCATCCGCCGCTGGCGGCCGAGCCGATCGACCCGGGATTGTTCGTCCCGTGGACCCCGTAGGAACCCCACCAGATGCTGAGGCCCATCCATCTCGAACCGAACTGCGGGCCGAGGTGGACGCCCTTGTTCCGGATGCGCCACTGCCCCGGCTGGCTCGGCGTCCACGGGGTCCCCACGGCCACCGGGTAGCTCTTGAAGGGGTAGCCGTCGGCGTAGAGAGTCAGACGGCGTTCCTCGATGTTGATGACGATGAGGAGCTCCCCCTCCGGGTGCTCCGTGGAGGTGGCCGAGAGGACGCCCGCTCCGGGGTGAGCCCGGTGCCATTCGATGGCCAGGGCCCGCCAGAAGGCAGGGTCCACCCGGGCGACGGGGGTGAGCCCGTGTCGGGCCCGCAAAGCGGCGACGGCCTCTCCGATCGCGGGAAGAAAGACTCCGTCGACCGGGCCCCCGTAGAGGCCGAGCTGGCGGAGGGCCGCCTGGAGCTCGGCCACGTCGCCCCCGCGCAAGGGCGGGTCGCGGAGAACCAGGACGCGCCCGGGGTGGCAGGTGGGGCTCTCGACGCCGAGCGCGGTCGGGAGGGGGCCCGGAAAGAAACCGGACCAGGCCTGAAAGGCGAGGAGGCCGACCGAGAGAAGGCCGAGGACGAGGAAGAGCGGTCCTTCCAGGGCCCGGGCGGCGGCCCGCCGCCGGGGACGGGCCCGCTTGGCCCGGCGTGCCTCGGACCCGGTCCGGTCCCGCCCGTTACCGCCCATCCGGCGCCCCGCCTCCCCGGGAATCGGCCCTGCGCGCGCGTCGGCCGCGGGAACACCTTATGCCGGGAGCCGGAGGGGCAGACCGGACGAGGCGCGGTCGGCGGGACTCCGCGGTCCGGAGGGCCTATCTCCTCCAGAAGGCGGAGGCGGTCGGCAAGGGTGCGCGGGCTGATGCCGCGTGTCTTTGCGAGCGTATGCCACACTTTTCTTGGGTCGATTGGACGGGGAGCCGCGGGCCGTAGCAGGATAGGCCGCGCGGAGCCCCGAAAATGCCCGCGTCATGGAAGCCGTCCCTCCCCAGACCGAGCGGAACATCAGCTACAACGTCAGGCACGGAGTCGTCTCCGTTCTTGCCGCGAACCTCGTCGCTCCCTTTCTCGGTATCTTCGCCCTGCGCCTCGGGGCGTCGAACTTCCAGATAGCCCTTCTCTCCTCGGCGCCGGCCATCGTCTCCCTCCTGGTGATGATTCCCGGGGCCGTCTACGTGGACCGGTTCCACCGCAAGAAGCGGGTCACGACGATGTTCATGCTGGCGAACCGGGTCTTCTACCTGATCCTCGCCGCCGTCCCGTTCCTTGACCCCGACCGCCGGGCCGCTGCTCTCGTCATCGCCGTGGCCCTGATGAACCTCCCCGGCGCCATCGGCAACGTAGCCTGGCAGTCCTTCATCTCGCGGGTCATCCCGCCGACACGGCGGGCCCAGGCTTTCGCCCGCCGCAACCGGGCGATGAACATCGTGGGGACCGTGGCCGTCGTCATTGCCGGCCGCGCCCTGGACATCATGAGCTTCCCCGTGAGCTATCAGGTGGTGTTCTGCCTGGGGTTCCTTATCGCCCTCGGGGAGATATACATCTTCCAGAGAATAGATGAGCCGGACGCCGGCCTCGAGCTATGCCCCGAGAGCGCGGACGGGAGCCGAGGGGCTGCGGCGGCCAGGCCGGTCGTGGGCCCGGCCGCGGCGGCGGGGACGGACCGGGGGGAGGGCCCGGCCGCGGCGGCGGGGACGGACCGGGGGGAGGGCCCGGCCGCGGCGGCGGGGACGGCCCGGGGGGAGGGCCCGGCCGTCTCTTCGGGGTGTGCGGGCCAGGGGGCCCGGTTGGGATGGGGGTCGTCGCGAAACGGCCGGGGCGAGCTACGCCGTCGTCTCATCCAGTTCCGGGGCTCCTTCCGCGAAGCGGTGGCCGACATCTTCGCCCACCCCCGCTTCATCCGGTTCACGCTGGCCTCCATGGTCTTCCACTTCATGTGGCAGACGGCCTGGCCGCTCTTCACGCTCTACCAGGTCAAGGTTCTCGGGGCCAACAACCTCTGGATCAGCCTGCTCACTCTGAGCAACACGGGCGGGGCCATCATCGGCTACGGCTTCTGGGCCTCCTTCGCCGACCGCCGCGGCCACCTGCGCTCCCTAGTCGTCTCGACCCTGGGCATCTTCATGGTCCCGCTCTACTACGCTTTCTCCCACAGCCTGACGACGATAACCGTCCTCAACTTCGCCACGGGAGCCGTCTTCGCCGGGGTCAACCTGTCCCTCTTCAACGTCCTTCTCGAGCACACCCCGGAGGAGCACAAGACCACCTACATCGCCTACTACCACACGGCCATAACGCTCACCACGGTCTTCGCCCCGGTCTGCGGCGTCGCCCTCCTCGGCCTGCTCGGCTTCTTCTGGGCCTTCATCGCCTGCGCCGTCGGGCGGATTGTCGGCAGTATGGCCTTCTACCTGGTCCTCCGCTCCGAAGAGCGGGAGGTCGGCGCACAGCCGCCCGCGGCGGAGGCCTCCGGGGATCTTCCCGCCTAGCTCTTTTCTTGCTTCGACGGCTCCGTCTCGACACCCACATAGCCCCTCCCAGCCTCGGCAAGACTAGCCCCCAGCGGCGGGAGGTGAGACGGCTTTGGCCGTCAAGATAACCGAGGACTGCGTCTACTGCGGCGCCTGCGAACCGACCTGCCCCAACGACGCGATCAGTCCCGGGGACGACTACTACGTCGTTGACCCCGACCGCTGCACGGAATGCTTCGGGTTCTACACCGAGCAGCAGTGCACGGGCGTTTGCCCTACCGACGCCATCGTTCCGGACCCCGAGCACGAGGACAGCAAGGAGGACCTCCTCGCCCGCTACCGGGCTCTCCACCCGGATAGGCCGCCCGAGGAGGTCGACGCCTGGAACCCGCCCGATTGAGGCCCGTTTCGCGGGCCCGGTCTTGGCCGTCCCACCACATCGCCAGCCCGGTCCCAGCCGTCCCACCACGCCTCGCCGAGCCCAACCGGGCGGAGGCACACGCCGGCCGACCTCAAGCCTGTTGCAGGCCAATCCCCGCCCCCGGCGAAAGCTTCCAGCGACGGTCTGGACCCCGCACCGCGCGGGCCGGGCCGACGACCGACATCAGGGGGTTTCCGAACATGAGCGAGGCTAAGGTACTTGAGGGACAGGAGGTCCGAACGGAGACCGGGCGGCTGCCGGGCCCCGGCGGGACGGAGCTCTTCTGGCGCGAGTGGGCCCCGGTGGGCGGACCTCAGACGGGCGTGGTTCTTGTCTTCGTCCACGGCGCCGGGGAGCACTCGGGGCGGTACGACGACTTCGGGCGGTTCTTCGCTTCGCGCGGCTATCCCGTTCTGGCCCTGGACCTCCCGGGGCTCGGGCGCTCCGGAGGGCCGCGCGGCCACATCGACCGGTTCGCGGACTACATCGAGAGCGTCCTGGCCGCCCGGGAACAAGCTCTGACCAAGCATCCCGATCGTCGCCCGGTCATCGTCGGGCACAGCATGGGTGGGCTTATCGCCCTCTCCGTTGTGGAGGAGCACCCCCGAGCCTTCGAGGCCGCGGTGGTTTCGTCGCCCTGCCTGGCCCTGGCTGTGAAGGTGCCGGGCTGGAAGACGGCTCTGGCCAAGGTCATCGGTCGGCTCATCCCCAGGTTGACAATGGGGAACGAGATCGACCCGGCCACCCTTGCCCGGAACCCGGAGGTCGGCCGGAGGTACGCGGCCGACCCCGATGTCTGCCGAGTGGCCAGCGCCGGCTGGTACCTCGAACTCGTCGGGGCCATGGACCGCACCAGGGCGAGGGCCGGGCTCATCGAGGTGCCTGTGCTCATCCTGCAGGGGACCGAGGACAGGCTGGTCGACCCGGAGGCGGTCCGGGCCTTTGCCGACAGCCTGGGGGACATCGGGAAGGAGTTCCGTGCCTACGCCGGACTCTACCACGAACTCTTCCAGGAGGACCAGCGCTGGGACATCTTCGCCGCGGTTCTCGCCTGGCTCGAAGCTTCCGGTCTAAAATGACCAACGGTGTGTAAAGAGTCCTACAGAAGCACCGGTAAAGGAATGCTATAATCCCTCGCGGACACCGGCCCGGCGACTCATCACTGGCTGGACAGCGAGGGAGGGTGTATAGGTGAAGATCCTTCTCATCTGCGGCATTCTTCTCGCAGCTATCCTACTCCTTGTTTTCATCTGGCCGACCAGGCCGGAGCAGGATGAGCCTGTGAAGAAGTAGGTCTTACGAGGACATGGTAGGGGCGGGGCCCACGGCTGACACGGCCGGGGGCCCCCGCTTTTGGTGCGTCCGGCCGGGCCCCTACCGGATTCTCCCATGGTCCGGGCGGATGGGCCCCCAGCCCCCCGAGGTCTTGATCTTCACGCTGACGATGACGTTGTAGCCTGCGTGGACGACCATCGGGGCGAGAAGGGCCGAGGTCCACTGGTAGACCGCCCCCAGGATGAGACCGAGGAAGAAGGCTGTGAGCCCGTAGCCCCAGAGCTCCTTCCGGAACCCCCAGTGCAGGAAGGCGAAGAGGGCGGCGGCGGGGACAAGACCGATGACCTCCTGGAGGACTCCCCGGAAGAAAAGCTCCTCGGCCAGGCCCGCCGCCAGGCTCAAGACGACGAGGGCTCCCAGGCTGAGCGGGCTGAAGAGCAGATCGATGATGGGGTCAACCGATTCACGGTAGACCCGCCAGTGCGCCCTGGCGGCCAGGACGACCGCGGCCGAGCCCGCAGCGCCGGCCAGCCCGAGTAGGAGGTGGCCAGTCAGGCCGGAGCCCAGAAGCGGCTGCACCCCCGGCCCAGGAAGGATGCGGGCGAAGACGTCGCCTCCGGCGACCAGGCGCCCGAGAAGCCAGGCCAGAACGAGGAGGAAGCCCTCGGTCGCCACCGCGTAGGCGAGAAGGCGCCGGCTCATCCTTCGGCCTGGACGAGTTCCTGGGCCGCCCTGGCCAGGGCGACGACGAGCGCCAGGCGCCGGCCGACGAGGTCGGGGCTTGACACCTTGCCTTCCTCGTGGAGGAAGACTCCGTAGCGGTTGACCTCGATGCCCCGGAAGCCGATGTCGCCGGCCTCGAGGAGCAGGGTCCGCATCGCCGGGGACAGGACCGTCTGGGCTTCCTCCACCCGGAGGGCGACGACCAGGAAGCGGCTGTCGAAGCTCTCGTCGCCCAGGGCGACCTGCCGTCCCTTAGGGACCTTCTTCAGGCGGGTCCGGTCGTAGATGGCGAACCCGGTCATCTTGACCTTGTGGTAGGCGGCTATCCGGGTGCTGTCGGGGGCCGCCGCGTCGAAGTCGAGGCCGAGCGGGACCCTGACGGTCACGGGCAGGCCCTCGTACTCGCCGACCAGGGCCGGCAGACGCCCGTCGATCTTCCAGCGGAAGACGTCGGGGTCGGCCGTGCGGCGCATGTGCGAGAGCCAGGTAGAGCGCTCCTCGTCGCCCTTGGCGACCAGGAGGTCGAGCCCGAGCCGGGCTCCGGCCTCCCGCAGGACGGCCGTATGCCGGGCGTGGACGACACGGGCGACGATGAAGTAGCTGAGGCAGCCCGCGGCGAGAACGGCTAGGGCCACGCGGCTCTTCTGGGCGGCGAAGGCGAAGGACAGGACGATTCCGATGACGGTCAGAACGACGACGACGATCATCATCTTCCTTTGAAGCGTCATGACCGTTACCTCCATCCCCTTTTCCGGTCGCTTGCTTTCCGGACGGCCCGGTCCGCGGGGCGGCCGGCGTCATGCGGGGCGCCGCCCGCTCCGGCTGCGGGCCGCATTTACTTTCAACCTTCCGCGTTCCGGTCCTCTCTCCGCTCCCCACAGAAACCTTCGAGCCCCGAAACCTTCTCGAGGTAATCTACGTCTCACCGCGCGAAGGGTGGTTCAGGGTCCATGGGCTTGCCGCAGTCACGGCTCCGCTCGCCCTGGGACAGGAACGGCTCCGGGAGCCAGGAGTCCGGCCGGCCGACGGTGGCCGCGCTCGGGAAGTACGTCCACCTGGCCGAGAGAGTCCGCTACCGCGAGGGACAGATCCTCTTCACCCAGGGGCAGCGTGGACAGCGGGGCCTCTACTGGTTGAGGTCGGGTCGGGTGAAGTTCTCGCTGCTCACCGATGACGGCCTCGAAAGAGTCGTCGGCTTCGCCGGCGAGGGGGATGTCTTCGGCGAGACCTCCGTTCTCCGGGACGCGGGGCACGTGGTGATGGCCGAGGCGGTTTCCGACTGCGTCGTTTATGTCTTCGAGCCCGCGGTCGTCCTGCGGGTCCTTCACGAGGATCCGGACCTGGCCGTCGAGCTGCTCGAGGTCCTCGCCCGCAAGCTGGAGTTCTCGGTGAAGCTCGTCGAGGAGATGACCTTCCTCGGAGTCAAGGAGCGCCTCGCCCGGACCATCGTTAGACTGGCGGCTGACAGCGGCCCGCGGCCGGCCGACCGCTCCCGGCCCGCCTCCCTGCAGGTCACCCACCAGGAGCTTGCCAACATGATCGGAGCGTCGCGGGTGATGGTTACCCAGGCCCTGGCCGAGCTGGCGAGGGAAGGGGCCATCGAGCACGGCCGATGCCGCGTGGTGGTCCGCGACCTCGACCGCTTGTTGGACCACGGATGTCCCCGGGGAACCAGCGAGAGCCGCCCTGACGCCAAACGCGCAGAGCTCCTTTTGGAGCAGCCTTGAGCCGGCCGGGCCTGGTCGGACGGTGACGGCCGCCGACCCAGGCCCGGCACCCCCCCAAACCCGCGACCCTACCCACCCTCCGGCCACAGCTCGAAGACGGCCGCGTAGCCGGAGAGGGCGTCAAGGACGAGGAGCCTGCCCCTGAGGGGCTGCCCCACCCCCGAGAGGACCTTCACGACCTCCTGGGCCTGAAGCGCGGCGATCATCGCCGGGGTGGCCGACGGGTTGCCGACAAGGGTCTCGATTCCCCGGTCGCGCCGTGGGTCGAGGGGGCCGTAGAGCACCTCGGGGCCGGGGTCCCCCGGGAAGAACGTCGTGACGTGCCCGGAAAGACCGGCGATGGCCCCGTGGACAAGAGGAGCCCCCACCGACGCGGCCGCCCGGAAGAGGGCGAATCTCGCCGGGACGGAGTCAAGGCAGTCCACCACGGCGGCCGTCCCCCGGAAGAGCCGGGCGAAGTCGTTCTCTTCCGCCCGCAGGCGGTGGGTCTCGACCGTCGTGGCCGAGTTGACCGCCGCCAGCCTCGCCGCGGCGACATCGACCTTGGGCCGGCCGAGGGTCTCCTCGGTGGCCAGGAGCTGGCGGTTGAGGTTGTCGTCGGTCGCAACGTCGGGGTCGACGAGGACGAGCTCTCCGATCCCGGCTCGGGCCAGGGTCTCGGAGACAAGCCCGCCGAGACCGCCGAGTCCGGCCACCCCCACCCTGGCCTCCAGGAGCCGCGCTTGCCCCTCGAGCCCCAGGGTTCCGAGGTTGCGGAGGTAGCGGCGGGGGGCGAGGCCGGCCCGGAGGGCGGCGATCTCCAGGCGGCGCTTCACCCTGGCCCGATTCGGGCCCGGTGGAGCGAGGCTTGCGGCCAGAGCGGCCACGGCCGGCTCGTCGACGGCCCGGACCGGCCGGCCCGGGGCGACTTCCGCGGGGGAGCTCAGGTCCCCGAGCCGCGCGACCGCGGTCCGGAAGGCGTCATCCGCTGCCACGCCGGCACCTCCCCGGGGACATACTAGCCTCCGTGAAGGACAGCGGCAGGAGTGGACCTAAAGGCCGCAAGTCGGGGCAGGCCGGGGGCTTCAAGCTCGACGCTGGGTTCGCTTCCCTTCTCTTCGTGCCCTTCGTCATGGTCCTCGGCAACTCCATCCTCATTCCGGTTCTCCCGGCCATGGGGTCGGCCATGAACCTCACCCCGGCCCAGACCGGGCTCATCATCACGGCCTTCTCTGTTCCCGCGGCGGTCTTCATCCCCTTCGCCGGCTTCCTGGCCGACCGGTTCGGACGCAAGACGGTCATGGTCCCCAGCCTGGCCCTCTACGGTCTCGGGGGCTTCCTGGCCGTGGCCGCCGCCGTCTTCCTGGGCCAGAAGGCCTACGGCCTCCTCATGGCCGGGCGCGTCATCCAGGGGCTGGGGGCGGCCGGCACGGCCAACATCGCCATGGCCCTGACCGGAGACCTCTACACCGGAGGGGCCCGCGGGCAGGCCCTCGGCCTCCTCGAGGCCTCGAACGGCTTCGGGAAGGTGGTCAGCCCGGTCCTGGGCGCCGCTCTGGGCCTCATTGTCTGGTTCGCTCCGTTCCTCTTCTTCGCCTCCCTCACCGTACCGGTGGCTCTGGGCGTGGGGCTCTTCGCCAGGGACCGCCGGCCGGAGAAGGCCGCGGCCGCCCGGGAGTACCTAGGGTCCATCCTCGGGGTCTTCGCCCGGAAGGGCGTCCCCCTCGGGGCGGCCCTGCTCTCCGGAATGGTCGTCCTTTTCCTGCTCTTCGGAGTCCTGTTCTATCTCTCCGAGACCCTGGAGAAGGACCTCGGGCGCCAGGGGGTCGTCAAGGGCCTCGTCCTGGCCCTCCCGATGCTGGCCAGTTCGGTGAGCGCCTACTTCACCGGGACCTATCTCCAGAAGGTGACCGACCGACGCTACCTCGTCGGCGGCGGGCTCACCCTCATCACCGCCTCTCTCGCCAGTCTCGCCCTGGTGACCAACCCTTACTACCTCTACGCGGCCATCGTCTTCATCGGGATAGGGAGCGGGGCCGCCCTAGCCACGCTGAACGTCCTCGTTACGGGGTCGGTCCCCCTAACCCAGAGGGCCATGATCACCTCCGACTACGGAGCCGTCCGCTTCCTCGGGGTCGCCCTCGGCCCGCCTCTCTTCGGCCTGGTCATGGGAGCGGGGAACGTCGTCCTCTTCAGCCTGGCGGCCGCCCTCGGGGGGCTGACGGCCGCCGCCGCCGTCGCCCTCATCGACCAGAAGGCCCTGACCGCCTGAGCGCCCGGTGCGGGCAACCGGCCCGCTCACCGCCCCGATTCCCCCGGCATAGTCTGAATTGGCCTCCGGGGAACCCGCCCCCGGCAGAAGGGCCGCCTCGCCGCCGGTTCCGCCCGGGGACCGGCGAGGCCGCCGGGCCCGTCCCCGAACAGAGCCGGGCGGCCCGGCGCGGGGACGGCGGACGAGAGATAACGCGGGGGAGAGGGGGGACACCTGTGTCCGAGATTCTGGGCCTCAAGGCCATGAACGGGGTCCTCCACTCTCCGCTCGAAGGCCGCCGCACCAAGCCCCGCCAGTCGGGTCTGACCAT
The DNA here is from genome assembly GCA_020725405.1 of Symbiobacterium sp. GTDB lineage: Bacteria > Bacillota > Sulfobacillia > UBA995 > UBA9673 > DYFB01. The sequence goes on from DYFB01000024.1 coordinate 11,023, forward strand.
GGTCATCGATAAGGGTATGGGTCTTGGCGAGACCACGGACCTTCTCACCCTAGGGGCCGACTACATCGACATCTTCAAGATCAGCTTCGGCACCGCCGCCCTCTATCCGCTCGAGCAGCTCCGGGCCAAGATACGGGCCATCCGCTCCCACGGCATCACGGTCTGCCCGGGCGGGACCCTTCTCGAGATAGCGGTTATCCAGAACCGGCTCTCGCAGTTCCTCGCGCGCGTCTCGGGGCTCGGCTTCGACGCCGTCGAGATCTCCGACGGAACCATCCGGATGAGCGCCGCGGTGCGAGGAGCGGTCATCACGGCGGCTCTTGACGCTGGCTTCGACGTCATCACCGAGGTAGGCAAGAAGGACCCGACCCAGCACCTCCCGCCGGAGGAGGTCGTCGACCGGGTCAGGTTCGACTTCGATTACGGGGCCCGGCTGGTCATCCTCGAAGCCCGGGAATCGGGTAAGGGGGTGGGCATCTTCACCGGGGACGGCTCCGTCAAGGAAGCCGAGCTCGAGACCATCCTCGGGGGTCTTGACCGACCCGAGGCGGTCATGTGGGAGGCCCCGCTGAAGAACCAGCAGGCCTACCTCATTCTGCGGCTCGGCGTAAACGTGAACCTCGGGAACGTCCAGCCGTCGGATGTCTACGCTCTGGAGGCGTTGCGCCTGGGTCTGAGGGCCGACACTCTCAAGGTCACGGTCGAGAGCGAGATCCCGTTCGCGCTGGAAGGGGGGGACAGGGTTTGAAGCTCTTCGGACGGCGGATCACCCTGGACTGGTGGTCCGTCATCCTGGCCTCGGCGCTGGCCATCGCAATCGTCGCCGGGTGGCTCCCGTCGGTTCCCTGGTAGGCCCGGGACCCGACGCCGGACACACGTGCGTGAAAGGGGGGAAAGCAGTGGGTAACTCACCGTCCCCGGGCGGAGCTTCGCCGGCCGTCTCCGAGCCTACCGCCGCGGCGGCCGTCCCGTCCGCCCGTGAAACGGCGGCGTCCGGGGACATCCTCAAGAGAAGTCTGGTTTACGTGCCGGGTATTCTGCTTCTTCTCGCCGTGGGCTACCTAGGCAAGGTCACCGCCCCGTACGTTCCGCACACCGAGTACGTGATCTGGGCCATAGCCTTCGGGATGCTCATCCGGAACGTCGTCTCTATCCCGAAGATCTTCCTGCCCGGCATCGGCACCTACGAGCTCTGGCTCAAGACGGGCATCGTGCTCATGGGAGCGCGACTCTCCCTTCAGCATGTCCTGGCCATCGGGGGGATCGGCCTGACGATGGTCGCGGTGGAAATAGCTCTGTCCATCGCCGTGGCCGCCTGGTTGTCGCGACGCTTCGGCCTGACCGAGAAGCTCGGCAGTCTCATCGGTGTCGGCGTGGGCATCTGCGGGGTGTCGGCCATCATCGGGGCGACCGGGGCTATCGGGGCCAAGCAGGAGGACGCGAGCTACGCCATCGCCACCATCCTCATCTTCGGGGCCATCATGGTCCTTGTCTACCCGTTCCTCGGCCACCTTATGGGTCTCAGCGACCTGCGCTTCGGCTACTGGGCCGGGCTGGCCGTGGACAACACGGCCGAGGCTGTCGCCACCGGTTTCGCCTACTCCGACGGAGCCGGCCGCGTGGCCACGGTCGTGAAGCTATGCCGCAACGCCCTGATGGGCGTGGTCATCCTCTACATGGCCATCGCCTACGCCCGGCGGGGCCTGACCGCCGATGTCAAGGACAAGGGGAAGTTTCTCTGGGACCGCTTCCCGAAGTTCATCATTGGCTTTCTGGCCCTCTCGGTCATCGCCAGCCTGGGTCTTCTGGGTAAGGAGTCCATCACGGCCATGAACAATCTCTCCAAGTGGCTGTTCCTCGTGACCTTCGCCGGGGTGGGCCTCTCGACCGAGTTCTCGAAGATGAAGGCGGGGCTCAGGCCGTTCGCCGTAGGCTTCGTCGTGGAGGCGGTCGTGTCCGTGATAACCCTGGGCATGATCTTCCTCCTCATCGCCTAGGTTTGGAGGGGGGTGGGCCGGCGCCCTCTGGGGCGCCGGCCCGGGCCGGACGGAGGACGGGCGGCCGCCGGACGGGTACCCGGCGGCCGCCCACCTCCGCTCAGCGGGCGGCGATGAAGATGAGGATAACAGCCAGGATGATCAGGGTGATGCGCTCAACCGAGAGCCGCTCGGCCACCCCGACCAGCCCCACGAGCGTAACCAGGATGAGGATGCCCGGACCCATCAGCCCGAGGACGGCGTTGACCCGGAGGGCGTCCTCGACCCGGAAAAGGCGAAGGATATACCAGGCGGCCGCGAATTCGATCAGGGCGGACAGGAAGCGGAGCGCGGCCATCATACGGAGGGTGCGGAGCTCGAAGTCCAGGGTGCTCACCTCGGCAGGGCCCGGTGCCCGGCCCGGCGCGCCGGCCGGACAACCGTACCATATGTGGGCCGCCGGGCGGGTAGAAGGTTCGGGCGAACGCGGGAATTGCCGACCGGAGGGGGGAATAGCCTTCTTGGCGGGGAGGACTGGCCATGACCCGCGAGTTGGCTCTCCTCTTGCTGATCCTCGGGCTGGGCATAGCCGGTCGCAACGCCCTGGTGACCTGGTCGGCCGTCGGGCTCATCGGGCTCAGGGTGCTCGGGCTGAACGAGGCCTTCGGGCTCATCGACCGGTGGGGCCTCCAGGTCGGCCTGACCATCCTCACCCTGACCGTCCTCCTGCCGTTCGCCACCGGGGAGTCGAAGGCCGAGGACGTGGCCCGGGCCCTTTCCGGGGTCAAGGGCCTCACCGCGCTCACGGCGGGAATACTCGCGGCCTGGCTGGGCGCGAGAGGCGTCGACGCCCTCGCCGGCAGCCCGGAGATCATCACGGGGGTTCTCGTCGGGACGGTGCTGGGGACTCTGTTCTTCCGGGGGATGCCCGTCGGCCCCCTGGTGGCCGTGGGCATGGCCGTCGTTCTCTTCGAGCTTGTCGGTCCATGAAGGAGGGTGAGCCGGCTGGTGGGCAGGCCAGAGTCTGAGACGGGCGGTCGTAAGGTCGTCGACGTCATCCCGACCCTGCAGACCCTCAAGGCCCAGGACGTGGCTGGCCGGACCGCCGTGGTCGTCGATATCCTCCGGGCGACGAGCACCATCGTCACCGCCCTTGCGGCGGGGGCCAGGGAGATTCGACCCGCGGTCAGCCCGCGGGAGGCTCGGGCCCGCTACCTGCGTCTCGAGGCCGCCCTCGGGGGGCGCGACGGACTCCTTCTCGGCGGCGAGCGGTTCGGCCTGCGGATAGAGGGCTTCGATCTGGGGAATTCCCCTCTGGAGTACACGCCGGAGCGCGTGGCCGGCAAGACCATCGTCTTCTCGACGACCAACGGGACGAGGACCCTCCGCCGGGCCGCCGGCCGCCGGAGCGAGCCATCCGGAGCCGCCGCGCGCGTGCTCGTGGCCTCCTTTCTGAATGCCACGGCCGTGGCCGAGCGCCTGGCCGACCTCGGCGGAGACGTCGTCGTGGCCTGCGCCGGGACCCGGGGCGGGTTCTCGCTCGAGGACATCCTCATGGCCGGGCTGCTGGTCGACTACCTCCAGCGGCGAGCCCGGGACGGTGAGGACCTCATCTTTCGCGACCTTGCCCGGGCCGCCGCCGCCTTGTACCGGGCCATGGCCGGCGAGAGCGGAGAGAACCTGGCCCGGGCCATCGTCAGCGCCGACCACGCCCGCTACCTCTCGAGTCTCGGGTTCGGGGCCGACGTCGCCCGCTGCGCCACGTGCGACCTGACGGATATCGTCCCGGAGTACCGCGCCGGTCGGGTCACCGTCCCCGGTCGGGTCACCGTCTCCGGTCGGGTCACCGTCTCCGGTCGGGTGACCGCCCCCGGCCCGGGGCGCCGGGGATCGGGCTCTTAGCCCGGGAAATCGGGCGTCCGGCCCAGTACGGCCGGAAAGGCGTCCGGCTATGATATAGCGGAACTGGCCCTACGTAGCCCCCCCAATCCACTGGGACGCGGGAAACCGCGTCCTCCTTTTTTTCCTCCCCCGACCGCGGCGGCATAGGATGAAGCGAAAGGGCGCCGGGAGGAGGGGTCGTCCGAGGTGCCCGCGCAGCCCCCAGGCAAGAGGGAGACCGACTACCGTGTCATCCGGGCCCAAGAGGAGGAGAGGAAGCGTCTGGCCCGCGACCTCCACGACGGGCTTGTCCAGTCCCTCGTGGGGATGGGCCTTAATCTAGAGCTGGTCGAGAGGCACATCGAGGCCGATCCCGTCCGGAGACCCGAGGCCCTGGAGATACTGGCCCGGCTGAGGGAGCAGATCGCCGGGAGTCTCGAGGAGGCCCGGCGCATCCTCAGCGACCTCCGCCCGCTCGACCTCAACGGGCGAAGCCTCTCCCAGGCTCTCAAGGACTACGCCGAGCGGTTCTCGACCGCGGCCGGGCTGCGGATTACCGTCGTCATCTCCGGTCAGGAGACGCGGCTTCACCCCTCCCTCGAGGCCGGCCTGTTCCGCATCTTCCAGGAAGTCCTCAACAACGTCCGCGACCACGCCGAGGCGGCCGAGGTCTCGCTCAAGCTGCGCTTCCAGCCACGGGCCGTCTCCCTGGAAATAGCCGACGACGGCCGGGGGTTCGCCTTCGACGGCGACCTCAAGAGCCTCGCCGCGCGAAGGTGCTTCGGCCTCATCGGCATCAACGAGCGGGTCGAGCTCCTCGGCGGCACCTGGCGCCTGAGCTCCGCGCCGGGCCGGGGCACCGAGGTCCGGGTGCGGCTCCCGGTCTCAAGCCAGGGGGGCTTCTGGAGCCTGCTCACCCACATCGGGTCTCTCCCGCGGGAGGGCCCGCGAGAGGCGCGGCTCGGGGGCGGGACCGGCTTCCGGAGCGCCTCCAGCGTGCCGGACGGGAGCGGCCCGGATCGAGCGGTCGGGCCGCCGGTCCGTGTGGCTCTGGCGGACGACCACCGTGTGGTCCGTGAGGGGCTGAAGATGATGTTCGAGACCACCGGCGGCTTCGAGGTGGTCGGGGAGGCCGGCGACGGAGGCGCGACCGTCCGGATGGTCAGGGAGCTCGTCCCGGATGTCCTGCTTCTTGACCTCGTCATGCCCGGCCCCGGTCCGCTCGAGGTTACCCGGGAGGTTCGCCGGGCTTCGCCTCGGACGGCCGTCCTCATCCTGACCGCCCATTACGAGCCCGAGCAGGTCCGTGAGCTCCTGGCCGCCGGGGTCGCCGGCTACCTCCTCAAGAGCTCCGACTCGGCCGAGCTCCTGGGGGCCGTGCTGGCGGCTCATCGGGGAGTGAGCCCTCTCTCCCCGGAGGCTCTCCGGGCCCTATCGGGCGGGCAAGCCGCGGAGGAGCGGGCCGAGGTGGGTCGGGCCGCGTCCGACGGCGCTTCCTCCGCCGCCTCTCCGGCCGGCCCTGCGCCTTCCGCCGCGGCCGCCCGGGGAGGGCCTGCACCGTCCCCGTCCCTGCCGCCGTCGGCCGGACCCGTCTCCGGCCCGGCCCCGGCCGCCCTGGCCGAGCTCACCCTCCGCGAGCGGGAGATACTGGCCCTGGTCGGCGAAGGCTACACCAACGAGGATATCTGCCGGAAGCTCTTCATCAGCGAGAAGACCGTCCGGAACCACCTCGGAGCCATCATCCGGAAGCTCGGGCTCAGCGACCGGACGCAGGTGGCCCTGGTCGCCCGAGGTCTCCGCCCGGCCTCGGGCCGGGGCCGGTAGCCCCGTTACCGGGAGCCGTCACCGTCGTCGCCAGCGCCAGGTGGAATCCCGGCCCGGCGTCGGGCGAGATGCCGCTCGGCGAGCTCGATAAGCCTGTCGACCATCGGCCCGTCCCCGCCCGGAGCGTTCCCGCCGGGCGCCGGGGAACGGTCCGGACCCGGTCTCCGCCTCCGCGCGGCGAGATTCTGTCCGACCTCGCGTTTCAGCTCGTCGAGAGCGGCCCGGAGCTCCGGCGAGCGCCTCCGCCGCGAGCGGCCGCGCCTCCCGCCCATGAGGATCTCTCCCTCCCGGTCCCGCTCATCGGCCTATCGCCTCCGGCCTAATATGCCTCCCGGGATGGGGCACCATCAGGTCGGGCGGCAGGGGGTGACATCGGGAAGGGCTGCGGCCAGGCCCGGACGAACCAAGACCGTGGGCCATAGGATGGAGCGGTCCGCTGATAGCCGCTTGGAAGGAGGGCTGTCTGGCGTGGTAACGGACACGGACCGGCCCCAGCGTCCGGGCGGGGAAGAGGAGGCGCCCAAGGCCGTTCCCCTGCTCGCCCTCAACTCCGAGGCGCTCCTCGCGTGGTTCGGAGGAGTTCTGGCCACCCGCGCCTGGGTGGACATGGGCCTTCTGGCCGACCCCATCAAGGGCGAGGTGGTCAGGGACCTGACGAGCGCCCGCCTGGCGATAGACGCCTACGATTGCCTGGTTAAGACGCTCAAGGCCAAGGGACGCCCGGACGGTGTGCGCGAGATGGAGGCGCTCCTCGCCGACCTCCGCCTCAACTTCGTGAGACAGGCGGCCGGCGAGTAGGCCCGCGGTCCTCGCGTCGGTCAGACCCGCGGTTCTCGGATCCGGGGCCCGCGGTCCTCCGGCCCGTCTCCCAGCCGTCTCCGTCCTTGCTTCCGGAGGTCCTGGCCCTGGCCAGGTTGTCGAGATTCCGGCCGATGAGGCTGACCGTGATCCAGAGGAGCAGGGTGTGAAGAAGGGTGCGGACGACGTCGCGGGCCGTCAGGCTCAGGGCCAGGAACACGGTCAGGGCGGCGGCCAGGACGCAGCCGCAGAAGATGAGGACCTTGAACCCGGTCACGGACGGGGCCTGTCTCTCGGGCGGAAGCGGGGAGCGTCTCATGTTTCCTAGGGTCCCCGGTCCGGCCGGCTCTATCCGGCCCGCCGGAGGCGCGTGCCCGGTGGCGCCCTGGTTCGATTTGCCTGGCCTCTCCGGAGTCCCTGTCTGTTGACCCGCGCCTAGGGGAGTCCTATAATCGGAGTACCGAACAAATGTTCGCCCTCAGGCCGCCCGGCGGCCGTTTTGCTCGGAGGGGGAGGGGAGGCCCGCGTGGGAGCTCCGGGTGTGGCGTGCGCTGTGGCCGTCGGGTTCTACGTGGCGGTTGAACGTCGGCTCCGGCCCTCGCTCGCGGGGAGGCCGGTCGCCGTCGTCCGCGACGGTCGAGCTATCGACCTTTCTTCTGACCTTCAGACCCGGGGATTGGTCCTCGGGACCGGCCGGAGCGCCCTCCTCCAGCTCTGCCCCGAGGCGGCCGTCGCGCCCTACGAGCCGGCCCGCTACGAGGAGGGCGGGCGGCTTCTCCTCGATCTCTACGCAAGGCACGTCCCTGCCGTCGAGCCTCTTGACCTCACCCACGCCTTCCTTGACGTGGCCGGGGTCTCCCCGGATCCCTGTTCGCGCATCGGCCGGGAGGCCGCGATCGGGCTCGGGGTGACGGTCGGCTTCGGCCTCGGGCCGACGAAGCTCACCGCCCGCGCGGCCGGGCTGGAGCTCGTCGCCCGTGGTATCCGGCGGTCGGGGGAGACCCTCGCCGTTCCGGGCGACCTGAGCGGGACCGGCCCTGGAGGTGACGGGACCGCTCAGGTGAGGGCGTTTCTCGCCCCCCTGCCTGTGTCGTACCTCTACCCCCTGCCGGATGGAGTCGCCGAGAGGTTGGCCCGCCTGGGGTTCGGGACCATCGGCGAGGTGCAGGGTCTTCCCCTCCGCGAACTCGCCCGCCAGTTCGGCTGGCCGCTTGCCCGCCGGATAGCCGAGGCCGCGGAGGGGGGAGCGGCCGACCGCGTCCGCCCGGCCTGGCCGCCTCCCGCCCTCAGCGTCTCCCGGACCTTCGAAGGGGGCCTGGTCGACCGGGAGGGACTCGTCCGGACCCTCCGCGAGGCGGCCGGCCGCCTCGCCCGGGAGATGACCGGGCGCGGCCAGGCGTCCGACGAGGTCCGGCTGGTCTTCCTGACCGAAGGCGGGCGGCGCCTCGAGGCCTCCCGGCGCCTGGCGCGGCCGACCCGCTCCCCGGTGACCCTGGAGTGCATCTTGGCCGCCCTGGCCGGACGCCTCCTCCCGGCCGGTGGCGAACCTCCGGTGGCGATGGAGGCCCGGGTCGGGCGGGTCCGCCCCCTTCCAGCCGCCCAGCTCGAGTTCGGCTTCGGGGGCGGGGGAGGCCTCTCCGCCCCACCGCTCCCGGCGGGGGGGATAGGCCGGGAAGAAGCGCGGGACGTGGCTCGGGAGCTGGCCTGGTGCTTCGGGGGGAAGGTCCTCGCCGGCCCGGGCGAGGATGGGCTTCCCGCACCGGCTGGCTCTTCCGGGACCGCGGTGAAGGCCGGGGGCACCGGAGCCGGCGGGGCCGGGGACTGCGGGGACATTGCGGCCGCGGCCCGCCGCTCGAGACGGGAGCGCTTGCTCATCTTCTACGATCCGCTCCGCGCCGGTGCCTAGGTTCATCGAGCGACCGCTGGAGCAGGTGGGGCTGGGCCCGGGCGGGCGCCCCCTCTTCCTGCGCTGGCGAGGCCGGTCCTGGCGGGTGACCCGGACGGCCGACGTGTGGAAGGACGTCGGCTGCTGGTGGGAAGAGGAGGGGGAGAAGGTGTTCTACCGCCTCGAGGTCGACGGCGGCCGGTTGTTCGAGGTGTACCTCGACCGCCGGACGGGGAAGTGGTTTCTCTACCGTGTCTACGATTGAGTTCGCCCATCTCCACTTCCACTCGCCCTTCTCTTTCCTCGACGGCGCCGCCCGGCTGGAGGAGGCTCTGCCGATGGCGGCGGATAAGGGTCTCCGGGCTCTGGCCCTTACCGACCACGACAATGTCTCCGGCGCCGTGCTCTTCCAGCGCCTGGCCCTGGAGGCGGGCGTGAAGCCCATCCAGGGGGCGGAGGTGACCCTGGAGGGAGGGCGGCACCTCACTTTGCTCGCCCGGGGGCCGGAGGGCTACGCCACCCTCTGCTGCCTCCTCACCCGGGCCCACCTCGGGCCTCTCCTTACCCGAGCCCACCTCGGGTCTCCCAGGCGCCGCCCCGTTCTGACCTGGGCCGACCTCGAGGATGTCGTCGGGCGTGGAGGAGGGGTGGCCGGCGGTCGGACCGGCTGCTCCGGGCCCGGCCTCATCGCCCTTTCCGGCTGCCGCCGCGGTGAGATACCTTCCCTTCTCCTGGCCGGGAGGATGGCGGAGGCCCACCGGGCGGCAGCCCGCTACCTCGACCTCTTCGGCCGCGATGGTTTCGCCCTCGAGGTCCAGCGGGAGTTCCTCCCCGGTGGGTCGCGCCTGGAGGCCGGCCTGGTCGAACTAACCCGGAAGCTGGGCCTCCGCCTCGTGGCCACGAACAACGTCCACTACGTCTGCAAAGAGGACTTCTGGGTTCACGACCTCCTGACATGCGCCCGGACCTTGACCACGGTCGAGGACGTCCACCCCGAGCGCCGCCTCAACGCCGAGAACTACCTCAAGTCGCCCGCGGCCATGACCCGCCTGTTCGCCGACCTCCCCGAGGCGGTCCGGGGGGCGGTGGAGATAGCCGAGTCCTGCTCCCCGGCCCTCGTCCCGGGGAGGAGGCTCCACCCCGCCTTCCCTCTCCCCTCCGGGGAGACGTCGTCCGCGGCTTTCCTTCGGAAAATGACCCTGGCCGGAGCCACCCGGCGCTACGGGCGGGTCAGCCGGCGCGTCCGGGAGCGCCTGGAGACCGAGCTCGACGTCATCTGCCGGCTGGGCTACGAGGACTACTTCCTTCTTGTCTGGGACCTCTGCCTTTACGCCCGCCGCCGGGGAATCCGCTTCGCCGGCCGGGGCTCGGCCGCCGACTCGGCCGTGGCCTACTGCCTCGGGATAACCAACGTGGACGCCGTCGGGCGGGGCCTCCTCTTCGAGCGCTTCATGAGCCTTGAGAGGGGGGAGAAGCCGGACATCGACATCGACTTCGACGCCCGCTACCGTGACGAGGTCGCCGCCTATGTAACGGCCCGTTACGGCGGAGAGACCGGGCGGGCGTGGGGCGGGGCGGGCGGCGCGGCGGCTGGCGGCCCGGCTGCGGGCGGGGATGCGGTGTGGGGCGGGGCGGGCGGCGCGGCGGCTGGCGGCCCGGCCGCGGGCGGGGGTGCGGCGTGGGCCGGGACGGGCGGCGCGGCGGCGGTGGGCCCGCGGGTGGCTTCCGTGTGCACCTACAATACCTTTCACGCCCGGTCGGCCGTCCGGGACCTCGGTAAGGCCCTCGGCCTTCCGCCCGCGGACCTCGACCGGTTGGCCAGGCACCTCCCCTACGCCGGCGGCGCGGACATCCCCTCCCTTCTCGAGTCCCTCCCGGAGCTCCGCGACAGCGGTCTCCCCTTCTGGAAGTTCGAGAGGCTCTTCGCCGCCGCCGCGAAGGTGGCCGGCTTTCCCCGCCACCTCGGGACCCATCTGGGAGGGCTCGTCGTCTGCCGGGAGCCCCTGACGACGGTCACGCCGCTGCAGTGGGCGGCCAAGGGGGTCGTGGTCTGCCAGTTCGACAAGGAGTACGTCGAGGACCTCGGTCTCATCAAGCTCGACCTTCTCTCCCTCCGGACCCTCTCGGCCGTCAACCAGGCCGCGACGGAGCTCGGCGACGGCTTCGACTACGACGCCATCCCGCCAGCCGACCCGGCCACTATGGCCATGATCCGGCGCGGGGAGACGGTGGGGGTCTTCCAGCTCGAGAGTCCGGCCCAGCGGGCCCTGCAGGCCCGGCTCGGGGTGACGAGCTACGAGGACCTCGTGGCCAGCGTGGCCCTCATCCGTCCCGGGCCGATAAGGGGGAACATGGTCGAGCCGTTCCTCGCCCGCCGCCGGGGTTTCGAGCCGGTCACCTATCTCCATCCGGCGCTCGAGCCCATCCTTAAGAAGACCTACGGGGTGGTTCTCTTCCAGGAGCAGGTCATCGAGATAGCCGTGGCTGTGGCCGGCTTCAGCCCCGGCGAGGCCGACCGCCTGCGGCGGGTGATGACCCACCACCGCCGCGGCCCGGAGATGGAGGACATCGGCCGCCTCTTTGTGACCCGGGCCGTCGAGCGTGGCGTCGACGAGGAAACCGCCCGGCGCATCTTCGCCGGCATGGAGGGCTACGCGAGCTACGGGTTTTGCGAGGCCCACGCCGCCGCCTTCGCCGACACCGCCTACCGGACGGCCTACCTCGCCAGGCACCATCCGGCGGAGTTCTTCGCCGCCCTCTTCTCCCAGCAGCCGATGGGCTACTACCCCCCGGGGACGCTCTGCGTCGAGGCAGCCCGCCGCGGGGTCCGGGTCCTGCCGCCCGACGTGAACCTGAGCGGGGCCTGCTACCTCGTCGAGAAGGTCGAGGGCGCCGGCGGGGCGGGAAGCCTCGAGGGCGGCGAGGCTCGGGCCCGGACGAAGGGGGTACGGGTGTCCCTCCGGCAGGTCAAGGGGATGCAGCGGCGGGCGCTGGAGGCCATCCTCGGGGAGAGGGAGGAAAGGGGGCCCTTCTCCTCCCTTTGGGACTTCTGCCGCCGGTGCTGCCCGCCGGTGCCGCGCGACGTGGTGGAGGCCCTCATCCTCTGCGGGGCCTTCGACAGTCTCGACCCGAACCGCCGCCGCCTTCTCTGGGAGCTCCCGGGAGCCCTGTCGACGGCGCGGGGAGGGCCGGGGCTCCTGGAGGAGGGTGCCGATCCGGCCGGCGCGGGCCCACCGGCGGAGGGCGGCGTCCGGGACTTCACCGCCGGGGAGAAGATGCTCCACGAGTACGATATCCTGGGGTTCTCGCCGGAGAGCCACCTCCTGGCCTACCTCCGCCCGCGTCTCGAGCGCTCGGGCTTCCTGTCATCGGCCGACCTGGGGAGGGCCCCCGCGGGGCGGCGGGTGAGGGTCGCCGGGCTCACCGTCCGGCCGCACCGCCCACCCACGAGAAGCGGGAGGACGGTCGTCTTCCTTTCCCTGGAGGACGAGAAGGGACTCATCGACGTGACCGTCTTCGACCGGGTCTACCAGCGGTACGGCCGACTCCTCTTCGCCGACCCATCCCCGCCGCTCGCGGTGGAGGGAACGGTCGAGCGGCGCGGGAGGGCGGTCACTGTCGTCGCCCGCCGTATCGAGACCCTGGCCGCGGCCCTCGATCCGCCCTGAGGGGGGGCGGAGGGGTCTGACCGGTCCTATTCGTCCCGGCGCTCGAAGGTTCCGCAGTTGGTGTCCTGGCACTCGTCGGCGCCCTGGCCGGTCACCTTTATCTCGTCGGCCTCGCAGAGGTCCCCGTCACGCCAGTACCGGCACGACTCGACGATGCAGGTCACGGTCGGGGTGAGATCGCGACCCGACACGAAGGGCTCTCTCACCAGGCCCGTCCAGTTGACGTTGTCGAGCGAGCCGAGCAGGCTCGAGACCCCGCGACGGTCGTAGAAGGTCTTGCACTCAGTGTGCTCGGGCTGCTCGGCCATTCGCCCCTCCTCCTCGTGGAGAATGTCGATGTTGGCGGCTCCGCAGAGGTTCCCCGGGAGCCAGTGGGTGCAGGTGTCGACCTCGCAGGTGACGACTGGTCCGGACAAGCGGCCTACCCCCCGTGGAACGTAGTGGCGCGGGACCGCGGCTCGGCGGGTCCCGCTCGCCGCTATAGGGTTTGGTGGGAGGGCCTGAGTTATCCCGACGCAGGGCCCGGGCAGGTCGCAGGGAGCCGCCCGGGCCCGGGTAGGTCCGAGGGAGCCGCCCGGGCCCGGGAGCGGGGCGCGGGTCGTCAGAGGGCGTGGATGGTCTCGCGCATCTTCACCGTGACGTAGAGGCAGATGGGGAAGAAAACGAGGATGAACGCGGCGTAGTGGGCTATGTCGAAGACGAACCCGCTCAGGAAGAAGGCGAGGGCTCCGTAGACGACCAGGAAGGCCCACTGGAGACGGGTGAAGAGCTTAAGACGCCCGAGGAAACCGAGGCTGGTCCCCGTCCGCTTCGCCGCGGCGGCGAGGAAGAGGTAGTAGAGGCCGAAGGCCAGGTAGTCGGCTGCGCCGAGAAGGTTAGTCACGACGTGGGGGGCCTTGAGCCAACGCCAGAGGTGGATGTCGGCCACGCCGAACTGGCCGAGGGGCCAGAAGGCCTGGATGCCGCCGAACCAGACGAGGATGTCGAGGAGCATATGCGAGAGGATGCCCCCGCCCAGGCCGAGAGCGAAGCCCTTCAGGTAGTCGCTCGCCCGACTCCGGGCGACGAGCCAGATGACCGTCACCACCAGCACGGTCGTGAAAAAGCTGTGGGTGAACGTCCGGTGCATCTTGAGAGCCAGAGATGAGTTCACCAGGAACAGGGGGCCCAGAAGGAAAAAATCCACGTCCGGGATAAGGGCTCCCAGGACGAGCCCGAACTTGAGGCCCCGCGACCTCTCCTGACCGGCCGGCGCGTCCGGCGTCTTAACCCAGTACTTGGCCATGTAGGCCCCGGCCAGCCCGTGAAAACCGGCTTGCGCCAATGCGACCCCTCCTCGCTTTACACGCGAATACTTCAGAATTCGAGGTCCGGCCGTCCCTTCCTCCGGGCGGGAGTCGGTGAGGGGTATGGTTTGCCGGATAGTGAAGGAATACCCAGAACAACGTAGAACGCAAGGCGGTGAGGCGGCTGAATCTGAGCTAACCCGCTATTAATCGCGGAAACTGGTACCGGCGGTTGCGGAGCGTCTTGCCTTGTGGTCGCCCTCCTTCGCGGAGGGCATCATTGTCGAAACTCACCGCGGTCTGGCTTCTGGTCCTGCTGGTCCTGGCCCTGGGTTGGGCGGCCGGGGCCTGCCGGCCGGCGCCTGGGGATGAGGGGCCGCCCCCGGCCGATGGAGGCCAGGACGGCGGAACCGCTCCGGAGTCGCTCTCGTTCGAGGAGCTCCTGGCGGCTCCGGCCGCGGACGAACTGCCGGGCCGTCTGGTCGTCTATTTCCTTGACGCCGGACAGGCCGACGCCAGCGTCATCCGGACCCCCGGCGGGCGGATCGTCGTCATCGACACCGGCGAGGGGCCCGAGCCGCTGGTAGGGTTCCTTGAGGCCAAGGGTGTAGAGCGGGTGGACGTGCTCGTCCTGAGCCACCCTCACGCCGACCATATCGGCGGGGCCCCGGCTGTCCTGGACGAGTTCGAGGTCGGCCTCGTCGTGGACAGCGGCTTCGCGCATACGACCCAGCTCTACAGGCGGGTCTTGACCAGAATCATCGAGCTCCGGGACGCCGGGCGGATCCAGTGGGTGGCCGGGCGGGCCGGCGGGGTCATCGAGTGCGATCCCGAGATCACCGTTGAGATTCTCCACCCTGACGAACCTCTGGGCGCAAGCGTCAACGAGGCCTCGGTGGTGGTCCGCGTGACCTTCGGGTCCTTCTCGGTCCTCTTCACCGGGGACATCGGCCACGAGAGCGAGAGGGCCATCCTGGTCCGCGGGAGACCGGTGGACTCGACGGTCCTCAAGGTGGCCCACCACGGGAGCGCCGGTTCGAGCGGCGAGGGGTTCCTGCGGGCCGCCGGCCCGACCGTGGCCGTCATCCAGGTGGGAGCGGGCAACCGTTACGGGCACCCGAGCCCGGAAGTTGTCGGCCGTCTCGAGGCCATGGGGGTGGAGGTCTATACCACGGCCCGCGACGGGACGGTCATCGTCCACAGCGACGGGAAGACCTTCACCGTCCTCGTCGGGCCGTAGAGGCCGGAGGGAGGGGCGGCCGTGACGGAGTTCCCGGCGGTCATCGACCGCTTCGAGGGCGACTTCGCCGTCCTCTTGCCGGACGTTGAGGCGGCCGAGGGACCCGGGCCGTGGCTGAGCCTGATCTGGCCGCGGTCGCTCCTACCGGCTGGAGCCGGGGAAGGGTCACACGTCGTGGTGACGTGCCGGCTCGACCCGGAGGCTACGGAGAAGGCCCGGCGCCGGGTGGAGCAGCTCCTCCGGGAGCTTCAGCGCCTCTCCCGGGGTTGACTGCGGCGGGGTTATCGACTCCGGGTCCGGTCGGGGCGCTAAAGGCGCGACGACCGGTTGGCCGGTCAGGGAGGGCGGCTAGGCATGGACGCAAGGCGTCGACGTAGGAAAGCGGCGAGGCTTCTCCTTCTTCTCTTCCTATACTCCTGCGGGTTGGTCCTCACCGCCCTCGGGCTGGCGACGGCGGGGTGCCGCTTCGTTCCGGAGGCTCCCATAACCAGCCCGGTGACGGTGACCTTCTGGCACAGCCAGCGTGGGCCGGCCGCCGAGCTTCTCGCCGAGATGGCCGCCGAGTTCTCGGCCGCCAACCCGAACATCACCGTCGTGCCCGTCTACCGGGGTGAGCCCGCCCAGTTGGTCGCGGAGCTCAGGGATGGGTCGGCCCCGGGCGGGGCGCCCGTCCTGGCCGAGGTCCCGGAGACGGCTCTGGCGTCCCTGCGGGTGGCGGGGCTCCTCAGGCCCCTGCAGGGGTTCATCATGGGCCGCCAGTACGGTCTCAGCCTGACCGACCTCGAAGACTTCTGGCCGTGTTTCGTGGAGTCGAACACGGCGGGAAAGCAGGTCTGGGGCCTACCCTTCAGCCACCGGGTATACGCCCTTATCTACGACCCCGCACTGGTGGGTAGTCCGCCCACCACCTGGGCCGAGCTCACCGAGGCCGCCGCGGCCCTGACCCGCCGGGTCGCCGACCCGGCCCAATCGACGTTCGGCCTGGCCTTCCGGGCCGACGCCAACCTGTTCTACCTTTTCCTCCACCAGAACGGGGGCCGCATCGCCGCCGGCGACCCGCCCCGGTGCGTCATGAACTCACCGGAGGGGGTGGCCGCCCTCGATTACCTCTTCGAGCTCGCCTGCCTGCGCCGGTGCGTGCTCCTCACGGTGAGCCAACCCCTCCCCGCCGTCTCCGAGGGTCGGGCGGCCATGGCCATAGGGGCCCCGCGCTGGCCCGTGAACGGTCAGGACGGGGGGCGCCCCCTGGCCATCGCTCCGCTCCCGGAGGGCGTGACCCGGGCCACTTTGAGCCCGGGAAGCAGTCTGGTCATCCTGCGGGGACCGGACCCGGTCCTCGAGGAGGCGGCCTGGCGGTTCATTCAGTGGCTGACCAACCCGGGCAACGCCGCGCGGTGGGCGGCCGGGACTGGTGATGTCCCCATCCGCCGCTCGGTCTTGGGGAACCCGGTATGGCTCTACGGGCCCGGGCTCGACCCGGGCTGGCGGGCCGTCGTGGCCCAGATGGAGTACGCGGTGGTCACCCCCGGCGTGTCGGGGTGGGAGGAGGTCCACCAGAACCTGTCGAGCACCGTCTCCACCTACCTCCTCGGGCGGACCAACTCGGCCCAGAGCGTGCTCGACCGGCTGTCCGAGGCGGCCAACCGGGCCCTGTCGGCTCCCTAGGGAGGATTGGATCGGGTCCCGGCCCCAAGGGGGGCTGGGTCGCGCCACCACGACGCGAGACGCAAGTGGAAGGAGTCGGCCGCGAGGCAAGCTAGGAGTAACGGCCGGCTTCGGCGAATGAACACGGCCGGGGAAAGCGTGTCCTTGACGGAGGAAACTACTTGCTCATACTCCTAACAAATGACGACGGAATTCACGCTGAAGGCCTGGCCGCCCTCTACGACCGGCTGGCGGGAACGCACGAGGTCTACGTGGTCGCCCCCGACCGCGAACGGAGCGGCAGCGCGCACGCCATAACCGTCTTCCAGCCTCTCATGGTCCACCGGACCCGGGTCGGCGGCCTACCCCTCCCCCCGTGGCAGAGGAGCGGCCGGTTCCCGGGGCCGGGTCCCGGCCCGGACCGGGAGGCCTGGGCGGTCGTCGGGACACCGGCCGACTGCGTCAAGCTCGCCGTGGCCAGCCTGCTTCCCCGTCGCCCGGACCTTGTGATTTCCGGCATCAACCGCGGCCCCAACCTCGGCACCGACGTCTTCTACTCGGGCACGGTCTCCGCGGCCATCGAGGCCGCCATTCTCGGCTTCCCGGCGATCGCCGTCTCCCTGGCCGCGTTCAAGGACCTCGACTACTCGTTCGCGGCGAGGTTCACCGACTACCTGGCCGGTCGGGTCCTGGAGCGTGGGCTCCCGCCGAACACGCTCATCAACGTCAACGTCCCGGCCACGGTGGGCGAGGCGGTGGCCGGGGTCCGGGTGACGAGGCTGAGCGGGCACAAGTGGCACGACACGTTCGAGGAGCGGGTCGACCCGCGCGGCCACTCGTACTTCTGGCTGGTCGGCGAACCGCTCAAGACCGAGGCCGAGCCGGGGACGGACCTCGCGGCCATAAGGGACAACTGCGTGTCGGTGACACCCGTCCACCTCGACCTGACCCATCACAGCCTGATGGCCGAGGTGGCAGGCTGGGGGCTGGACCTTGTCGAAGTGGACGGACAAGACGGACCCGGAGGTGCATGATGGTTTTCAGACTCTCTCCGCGGGAAGAGAAGTTCTTCACCCTGCTTCAGGATGCGGCCAGGAACATCGTCACGGGAGCTACTCTCCTCCACCAGATTCTCGTCGAGTGGGAGGACGTCCCCGCGAAGGTCGAGGAGATCAAGCGGGTGGAGGACCGGGGCGACGATATCACCCACGAGATAGTGAAGCTCCTCAACGCCACGTTCGTCACCCCGCTGGACCGCGAGGACATCCTGACCATGGCCTCCCGCCTCGACGACGTCATCGACCGCATCGACGCGGCGGCGGCCCGGCTCCTCCTTTTCCGAATCAAGGCCCCGACCGAGCACGCCCGGACCCTCTCCCGCGTGCTGTGCCTGACGTGCGAACAGGTTTCCGAGGCCCTGGTGCACTTCCAGCGGCGGCGGTTCGCTGAGGTCGCCCAGGCTTGCGTGGAGATCAACCGGCTTGAGAACGAGGGCGACGAGGCCTTGCGGCAGGCTCTGGAGGAGCTCTACGACGGTCGCTTTGAGGCCCTCGAGGTGATGAAGTGGAAGGAGATCTACGAGACCCTCGAGGAAGCCATCGACCGCTGCGAGGACGTTTCCGACGTGTTGGAGACCGTGACCCTCAAGAACGCCTAGGGGAGGACCCAATGTCGCCTCTCGTCTACATCCTGGTTATCGTTTTCCTGGCCTGGCTCTACGACTTCTACAACGGCATGAACGATGCCGCCAACGCCATCGCCACGACGATCTCGACCCGGGCCCTGACTCCCGGCCAGGCCATCATGCTGGCCTGGTTCTTCAACATCCTGGGGGCCTTTCTCACGACCCGGGTGGCGGCGACGGTGGGGAAGGGCATCGTCGACCCGGTGACGGTCGAGCAGAGCGTGTGGGTCGCCGCCCTCATCGGCGCCATCCTCTGGAGCGCGTTCTGCACCCACCGCGGCATCCCGATAAGCATCACCCACTCGCTCATCGGGGGCATCATCGGGGCGGCGGTCCTGAGCTCGGGCCTGGCCGTCCTGAAGTGGGCCGGCATCCGGAAGGTCCTCATCGCTCTCGTCCTGTCGCCTCTGGTCGGCTTCATCCTGGCCTATGTCCTCATGCTCGCCGTCCTCTGGACGTTCCGCTGGATCCACCCCTCCAAGGCCAACCGGGTCTTCCGGCTCGGCCAGATCGCCAGCGCCTCGTTCATGGCCCTGGCCCACGGGTCCAACGACACCCAGAACGCCATGGGGATGATCACGGCGGCCCTTCTCGCGTCCGGTTATCTCAGCCAGTTCACCGTCCCCTTCTGGGTCACCTTCGGCTCGGCCTTCTTCATGGGACTCGGGACGGCCGTGGGAGGGTGGAAGGTCATCCGGACCCTCGGGATGCGCATGGTCAAGATCGACCCGTCGCAGGGCTTCACCGCCGAGACCTCCGGGGCCGCGGCCATCATCGGGGCCACGCTCCTGGGCGCTCCCATCAGCACGACCCACGTCATCTCCACGGCGGTCATGGGCGTCGGGGCGACCCGCCGTCTGTCCGCGGTCAGATGGGGGATAGCCCGGGACATCGTCATCACCTGGATCCTGACCATCCCCGGAGCGGCCATCTTCGCCGGGGCGGCCTGGTTTGTCGTCAGGGGGCTGTTCTGATAGAGCCCCGGCGGCTTCACCCGCCCAGCCAAAGAGCCCTGAAGCCCCAGACTGTGTACATGCGGGGCGGGGGGTGGAAATCCAACGACCCTGCCGCGCGGCACCGGACCGGCCCCGGCCGGTCCGGGGACCTGCCGCTTCCTAGGTTCTGAGCTCCTCCTGGGCTGTCCCCGTCTGGACGGCCCAGTACGGGAAGGGTCCGGCGGGCACGGCCCGGCTATAAGCGGGCCGCGCGGCCTCCCCGGTTCGGTAGACCTCAGGAGCGTGGAACGCCCGCGTCGGCCCCGGCGAGACTCCGGTCGCCGGCGACGCGACGGCCGCGGTTCGAGCCGCCGCGCGTCTTGCCGTATGCTCGGCGGCAAGCGCGGCTTCGGCTCTGGCTACGGCCAGCTTGACCAGATTCCCGCAGTCCCGGGCGCTGACACTGCCCCAGCCTTCCGTGGCGACGGTGTCATAGACACCGAGCTCCCTGGCCAGGTCGTACTTCAGGGCGTCGGACATCACCCCTCGCGTGCGTCTCGGCATGACGGCACCTCCCTTCGAACGCCGGCGGCAGGGTCCCTCTTAGCTTTGACTGGCCGCCCCGGTCCCGACACGAGGGGGTTTGAGGCAGGCCGGCCAGCCGGCGGACCTCCAGGCCGGAGATGCCAGACCGGGTAATAGCCCCGAGCCGCGGCCCATAGAGTCGTAAGAAGGTGGGCCGTGCGGGGAGAGCCTCGGAAACATGTTTTTTTTCTACGTTCGTCGACCAGGTCAGAGGTCCCGGACCGGGTGGGGGAACCGTTCCGTCCTCCGCCTGGCGGTAGCCCTGGCGCTGGCCGCGGCGGCGGCCGGCCTTCTCGCGGTGGGTGTTCCCGCGGTCGTCCGGGGACTACCGGGCGCCCGCTCTCCGGTCCGGGACCTCTCCGTCTGGCACGGGGCCTGGACCTCCGAGCCGGCTCCCCTCGACCCGGCCCGCGCGGTCACGGTGGTTGACGGGGCAGCCTGCACCCTGGTCTACAACGGGCTCCTGCGGGTCGACGAGGAGGGCCGGCCGGTCCCCGACCTCGCCCGGGACTGGACCGTCTCGTCCGACGGGCTCGTCTACACCTTCTACCTCCGGAGCGGAGTGAGGTTCCACGACGGGTCGGAACTTGACTCCTCCGATGTGGTCTTCTCCTTCCAGCGCATCCTCGACCCGAAGGTGGGGTCGAGCCGGGGGTGGGTCCTCGACTCCATAAAGGGGGCCAAGGAGTTCCTGCGGGGCAAGGCGGCCGGGGTGGTCGGGCTGGAGGCCCCCGACCCGCTGACCGTCCGGATAACCTTGGCCCAGCCGCTCGCCCACTTCCCGGCTCTCCTGTGCATGCCGGCGGCCTTTGTCGTCTGCCCGGAGGCGGTTGAGCGTTGGGGGGAGGACTTCGGCTACAACCCGGTAGGGACGGGGCCCTGGATACTGGAGAGCTGGCGCGAGGGCGTCGAGATGCGCTTTACGGCCAACGCCGACTACTTCGACACCCGCCCCCGGCTCGACCGTCTTGTCTTCCGCTTCGTGCCCGACGCGGCTACCCGGCAGGCCGAGTTCGAAGCCGGGAACTTCGAGGTCCTGACCCTCGGAGAAGAAAACGCCGATTACTTCCTGAAGCACCCGCGCTACGCGGCGTCCGTCCTGCAGGCCCCGGAGCTCGCGGTGGTCTACGTGGCCCTGAACACGCGGAAGCCGCCGTTCGACAACGTTCTGGTCCGCAGGGCTCTGAACCACGCCGTCGACCGGGCGGCCATCCTCGAGGCGGTCCGGCCCGGACGCTACGTCCTGGCCGACGGCTCCGTCCCGCCGGGTCTCGCCGGCCACCAGCCGACCTGGCCGGGATACGTCTACGACCCCGGGCTCGCCCGCGCCCTCCTCGCCCGGGCCGGGTATCCGGACGGCTTCGAGTTCGACCTCCTGGTGCGGACCGGGGGGCTCTCGGCCCTCCTAGCCGAGCCCATCCAGGCCGAGCTCACCCGGGTGGGGGTGAAGGTCCGCATTCTCCAGCTCGAGGCCCAGGCCTTCATCGCGGCGACCGGTGACCAGGGGAACGCGGACGCCTGCCTCGTCTCCTGGGTGGCCGACTACGCCGACCCAGAGAACTTCCTCTATCCGCTCTTTCACTCCTCGAACGGCCCGTCGGCCGGCAACTCGGCGCGCTTCGGCGACCCGGTCTGCGACCGCCTGCTCGAGGCTATCCACCGGGAGGCCGACCCGGACAGGCGAGCCGTCCTCTGCCAGGCGGCGGAGAAAGCCATCTTCGCCCAGGCCCCCTGGATCCCGCTCTTCTTCCCGGTGGAACTGGTCGTGGTCCAGCCGGAGGTCCGCGGCTTCCGCCTCTGGCCCGTCTACAGCGGCAACAAGATGACCGACGTCTGGCTCGACCGGGGCCACGGCGCGGCCCGACCACCCGGCGACGGAGGAACGGACTGATGCTTGCCTTGGCCCTGCGGCGCCTCGCCGGCTCTATCCCGGTCCTCCTCGCAGTGAGCGTGGTGACCTTCACCCTGCTCTACATCGTTCCCGGTGACCCGGTGACGGCCCTGGTCGGCGACCGGGCGAGCCCGGAGACGATCGCCAACCTGCGCCGCGAGCTCGGCCTCGACCTTCCGGTCCATGAGCGCTATCTAGCCTGGCTAAAGCGCGCTCTCTCCGGGGACCTCGGGCGCTCGTGGGTGACCGGAAGACCGGTGGCCCGGTCCATCGTCGCCCGCGTGCCGGTGACCGCCCGGCTGGCTCTGACGGCCTTCCTCGTCTCGAGCGTCGTCGGCCTCGGCGTAGGGGTCTACTCCGCCTCGCGCCACGGGCGCCCGGCCGACCACGTGGTGCGGCTCACCCTGCTCCTGGCCGGGGCCGTCCCGGTCTTCGTCGCGGCCACGGTGGCCATGTACGTCTTCGGCGTCAGGCTGAGGGTCCTGCCCGTCTCGGGCCTAGGCGACGGCTCGCTCCGCCACTTCATCCTGCCCGGGCTCGTCCTCGGCGTGTATCTCTCAATCTTCCAGGCCCGGATGACGAGGTCGGTCATGCTCGAGATAATCCGCCAGGACTACATCCGCACGGCCCGGGCCAAGGGCCTCCCCGAGCGGGTCGTCATCTGGCGGCACGCCTTCCGGAACGCCCTCGTGAGCGTCATCACCCTGCTCGGGGGCTCGCTCTCCAACCTCCTCGTCGGGTCGGTCCTGACCGAAACCATCTTCAACCTCCCGGGCATCGGCCGCTTCACCGTCGACGCTGCCTACGCCCGGGACTTCCCGGCGGTGATGGGGTGCTTCCTCTTCCAATCCGTCGTCTTCGTGCTGGCGAACACCCTGGTCGACCTGGGGTACGCGCTGGCCGACCCGAGGGTCCGCCTTGGCTAGGGCCGCAGGCCTACCCATGGCCGTCGCCGGCGCCCTCCTCCTGACCCTGGTGGCCCTGGCCGCGGTCGCCGGCCCGTGGCTCGCCCCGGCGCACCCGGACGAGCTGTCGCTGGCCGAGAGCCTCCGACCGCCCGGGCCCGGGCACCCCTTCGGCACGGACTACTTCGGGCGCGACGTCTTCAGCCGGGTCCTCTACGGCGCCCGGGTGTCGCTGGCCATAAGCCTCTCGGCCCAGCTCATCGCCCTAGTGGTCGGCGTCGCCCTAGGCGCGGCCGCCGGCTACTTCGGCGGCTGGGTGGACGGGGCGGTGATGCGCCTGGTCGACGTGGTCATGGCCTTCCCCGATCTCCTCCTGGCTATCGGCATCGCCGCCAGTCTGGGGCCGGGCGTGCCCTCGGTCCTTCTGGCCCTCGGGCTCGTAGGCTGGCCGGGCCTCTGTCGCCTCGTCCGGGGCGAGGTGCTCGCCCTGAAGGAGAGGGACTTCATCGACGCGGCCCGGGCCATCGGCGCCGGCGACCTCTGGATCCTCCGCCGGCACGTCCTGCCCAACGTGGCCGCCCCCATCCTCATCGCCACGACGCTCGGGGTCGGCAGCCGCATCCTCCAGGAGGCCAGCCTCTCGTTCCTCGGCCTGGGGGTCCAGCCTCCGGCGGCCTCCTGGGGGTCCATGGTCCACCACGGCCTCCGATGGCTTTCCCGCGCGCCCTGGCTGGTCATCTTCCCGGGGTTGGCCATCGCTGTGGCCGTGCTTGGGTCGAACCTCCTGGGCGACGGGCTGCGCGACATCCTCGACCCGAGGCTGAGGGACTGATGGGCGGGGGGCGGGGTCAGAACCCGGACTGGGACCGAGGCCGGGGACCGGGCCACCGGGAGAGGGACCGGCCGCCCGGACCTGGACCGGGACGGCGGAAGGTCCGGAGCGCGGAGGGGGCCGTGGGGAGCCCTCTTCTCGAGGTCCTTGACCTCCGGGCCGAATTCCGCACGTCGCGGGGACGCCTCCCCGTCGTCGACGGCGTCTCCTTCACCCTGGACACCGGCGGCGGCCTGGCCATCGTCGGGGAGTCGGGCTCGGGGAAGACGGCGACAGCCCTCTCGCTGATGCGTCTCCTCCCCGACCCGCCCGGGCGGATAACCGGAGGTCGCGTTCTCCTCCGGGGCCGCGACCTCCTCGCCCTTCCCGAGGAGGCCCTGACGGCGGTCAGGGGACGCGAGCTGGCCATGGTCTTCCAGGAGCCGGCCACGGCCCTGAACCCGGTCATGAGCGTCGGCGAGCAGATTGCCGAGGCCGTCGTCCAGCACCGGGGCGTGGCGCGGCGCCGGGTCCGCCCGCTGGTCCTGGAGTCCCTGGACCAGGCCGGCGTCCCGGAGCCGGAGACCTACCTCGGAAGCTATCCCCACCAGCTCAGCGGGGGGCTCCGCCAGCGGGTGATGATAGCCATAGCCCTGGCCTGCGGTCCATCCGTTCTCATCGCTGACGAGCCCACCACGGCCCTGGACGTCACGGTCCAGGACCGGCTCCTCGACCTCCTCGCCTACCTCCGGCACCATCTGGGGCTGGCCCTGCTTCTCATCACCCACGACCTCGGCGTGGTGGCCAGGCTCGTCGACCGGGTCGCGGTGATGTACGCCGGACAGATCGTCGAAACGGCGCCCGTCGCCGTCTTCTTCCGCGGTCCGGCTCACCCGTACTCCCGCGGCCTTCTCCAGGCCGCCCGCCTGGAGGCGGTCGGACCGGAGAGCCGGGCCCGGCGGGGCGGCCGCCCGCGTCTCGAGGTCATCGGCGGTTCGGTCCCCGATCTCGCCGACCTCCCTCCCGGGTGCCGCTTCGCCCCGCGCTGCCGGTGGGCCGGCGGCGGGGGCCCCTGCTGGCGGGAGGTCCCCGGGCTGCGGGAGGTCGGCCCCGGGCATCTGGCCCGCTGCCGGCGACCGGGGGTGGGGCCGTGAGCCTCCTCGTCTTCGACGGAGTGGTCAAGACTTTCCCCGTGGGACGGCCGGGACTCCTCGGCGGGCCGGGGCGGGTCAGGCGGGCCGTGGACGAGGTCAGCTTCTCGGTCGAGCGAGGCCGGACCTACGCCCTGGTGGGGGAGTCGGGGTGCGGGAAAACGACCGTCGCCCGGTTGGCCGCGGCTCTCCTCCGGCCGACCCGGGGCCGCGTCGTCTTCGCCGGGGGCGACGTCGGCCGCCTGCGGGGGAGGGCGCTCGCCGCCTACCGGCGCCGGGTGCAGATGGTCTTCCAGGACCCGGCCGGGGCCCTCGATCCCCGCCAGCGGGTCGCTTCGGCCGTCGAGGAACCGCTCCTGATCCACGGCCTCGGCGGGGCCGCTCGCCGCCGGGCCGAGGTCGGGCGGCTCCTCGAAGTCGTGGGCCTCGGGCAGAGGGAGGGCGCGCGCTTTCCGCACCAGCTCTCCGGCGGCCAGAAGCAGCGGGTCCTTATCGCCCGCGCCCTGGCCCTCCAGCCGGAGCTCGTCATCCTCGACGAGCCCGTCTCCGCTCTGGACGTCTCCGTGCGAGCCCAGATCCTGACTCTCCTCACCCGTCTCCAGCGCGAGAACGACCTCACCTACCTCCTTATCAGCCACGACATCGGCGTGGTCGGCTACTCCGCTGACCGCGTGGGGGTCATGCACCGGGGACGGCTCGTCGAGGAGGGTCCGGCCGACGTCGTCCTCTCCCGGCCGGCCCATCCTTACACGGTCGGCCTTCTCCGGGCCGTCCCGGTGCCGGATCCGGCCAGGCGGCCGCCACCCCCGGCCGGGCCTCCGCCCGAGCCGCCCGAGCCTCGGACGGACTCCTCCCGGGCCTGTCTCTACGCCCACCTCTGCCCGCGGGCCGCCCGTTCCTGCGTCAGGCGCCGTCCCGCCCTGAGGACGGTCGCGGGACGGGCCGACCACCGGGCGAGCTGTCATCTCGCGGAGGATTGATCGATCAGTCAGTCCCGGCTGTATCCCCCGGTCGCCGCCCGCCCACGGACTGGGAGGCGGTTGTAAGGAGTAAGTTTTGTAAACGACCAATAACACCAGGAAAAGTGCTGTCAAGAGAAGAAGCTCCGGCCCGGGAGGCCGGACAGTGACGGGTAGGGAGTGCCCCGCGGAGGCCCGCAGAGGGGTGCATGGAACCAGGGCCGGGCGGTTCATCCTCGAGTGGAGGAGGCCGGCGGCCGCGGTCCTCGCGGTCCTCTGCCTCTTCAGCTTCGGGTACGCGGGCGGCTCGAGGTCGTCGACCGGGGGCCCGCGCCCGGGGGACGAGGTCGGCTACTTCACGACACGACACCCGGTGAGAACTCCATACGAGGTCCTCCTGGCCTGCCAGCTCCCGTCGGGGGCCTTCACCCTGAAGCCCGGTGACAGCCGGATAATCCCCTATTTCGCCAATCTTGCCGCCATGGCCCTGGTCGACCGGCGTCCCCAAGCCGTGCGGCTCTATGTCGAGTGGTACCTCGACCGCCTCAACCTCCCCGACCGCTGGGGCCTTCACGGGACAATCTACGACTATCGTGTCGACCCCTCCGGGAAGGAGGAGCCGACTCACGGCTACGACTCGGCCGACTCCTATGCGGCCACGTTCCTCACCCTCGTCCGGGCCTACCTCGACCGGACCGGCGACCTCGATTTCGTGCTCGATAAGCTGCCCGCTCTCGAGACCGTGGCGGGGGTCATCCCGGCCCTCCAGGACGCCGACGGGCTTGTCTGGGCAACGCCCGCGCGTCTCGAGAAGTACCTCATGGACAACTGCGAGAACTACCGAGGCCTGGTCGACTACGCGGCCATCCTCGCCGCCGTCGGTCGGGACGAGGAAGCTGGCCAGGCCCTGGCCGCGGCCGGGCGGGTGCGGCGAGGCATCGAAGAGCGCCTGTGGAACGAGAAGAGGGGCAACTACGACTGGTGCATCTACACCCTCTGGCTCGGGGGCCTGCGCCTGGGCGAGGTCTCCCGGAAGTCCGATTGGAAGCGCTGGTATCCCGATACGACGGCCCAGATATTCCCGGTAATTACGGGGGTCATCGACCCGGGAAGCCCGCGGGCCGCGTCCCTCTACCAGAACCTCGACCAGTGGCACCCCGGCTGGGTCGGACAGGCCAAGGCCGACCCCCACCCGTGGTCGGTCCTGGGCTACGCCGCGGCGGTCATGGGCGACACCCAGCAAGCCCTGGCCTTCACCCGGGCCACGGCGGCGACCTACATGGCCGAGGACGGCCCGTACTCCGGGCTGTCGTGGGAGATAGCCTGGCACCTCCTCACCGTCGGCCTCCTCGTCGGGCACGACGTCCCGCAGGCCGCGGGCGGGCCGTCGCTGAAGGCCCTCGAGGAGACCGGGCCCGACGTCACCGCGGTGAGCGCCTCAGGCGCGCCGGAACCGGGGGGCCCCTCCGACCCGCCGGCCCCGCGGCCGGCGCGGTAGCCGCGGGCGAGGGCCGTCAATCGCCGAGGCCGGGCATCGCCGTCAGTCGCCCGGACCGGGCGACACCGTCTTGACCAGCCAGCGTTTCTCGGCCTCCACGAACCGCACCACCACCTGGTCCGCGGCCTCGCGCGAGCGGATCTCGGCGGTCCCGGGGTTGACGATGACGACGTAGCGGACGGTTACGACACACTCGACGACCCGGTCGCCCTTCTGCTGGACGAGACCGCCCACCGATGAACGGAAGCCGGTGACCTGCACCGGCGTGAGGCGGCCGTCCGGGTTCTCCGGTCCGGCCAGAAAGAGGACAGGCGGCCCCCAGGGCCAGTCCCCGGCGGCCGTGCCCCGCTCTTCGGGGACGACGGCCTCCCGCAGCGCGAGCCAGGTTTCAGGGCCCGGCCGCGTCGCCCAGTCGGCCCTGGCCCTCTGGAAGAGCTCGGCCGCGGCCGCGGCCGGCGAGTCCGGGCCCAGGACCACGTCCCGCCGGGTGGCCCAGTCGGCGTAGTCGACCCGGGCCAGGCGCGAGCCGAGGACCACGGCCACCGCCAGGAGCACGACGGCCGCAAGGCGGGTGTTCCGCACCCGGCGACGGATTTGCTCGAGGTCGGCGGGTCCCGACCGCCTCGCGTCACGGTCCGGTCCGCCAGGTCTTGGGCTCATGGCTCGCTACCGCCTCCCGGGCGGGGACTCGGCGTCGCTCCCGGCCGTGACCCTCACTATCTCCCCGTCCCTCATGTGGAAGACACGGTCGGCGAGGTCGGCCATCCTGCGGTCGTGGGAGACGATGACGAAGGTCTGCTCCTGCTCCCGGTTGAGCCTCAGGAAGAGCTTGGCCATCTCGTCGCCGGTCCTGGAGTCAAGGTTCCCGGTCGGCTCGTCGGCGAGGACGAGGGCCGGGTCGTTGGCCAGGGCCCGGGCTATGGCCACCCTCTGCTGCTCGCCCCCCGAGAGCTGGAGCGGGAGGTGGGAGCGCCTGTCGGCCAGGCCAACGACGGCGAGAAGGTGCTCGGCCTTCTCCCGGACGGCCCGGGGCGGGCCGCCGGTGAAACGCATCGGGAGCATCACGTTCTCGAGGGCCGTGAGGTGGGTGATGAGGTTGAAGAACTGGAAGACGAACCCGATGCGGCGGCGGCGGAGAAGGGCGAGGCCGTTCTCGGTGAGCCGGCTGTAGCGCTGACCCAGGAGCACCACGTCGCCGCCGTCGGGCCGGTCGAGACCGCCGAGAAGGCTGAGGAGCGTGCTCTTGCCGCAGCC
>DYFB01000025.1 GCA_020725405.1 Symbiobacterium sp.
CAGCCGCGGCGCGCCCCCAAGAGCTCGAACCGGGCCGCGGCCGCAAAGGCATTCGCTATCCTCATCATCCCATGCCTGCCAGTCATCTCAGGTTGTCAAAGAACCGAGCCCGCACTGATTACACCCACGGGCTGCTAGCGGACGCCGAGGGGCTTCCGGGCGGGTAGGCCGGGACGCCGGGGATACTTGTCGGGGGTCGGGGTTTCCTTACGAAAGACGACGAGGGCGCGCCTGTCGCCGGAGAGGGGAAGCCTGAGGTCAAGGACCCGCTCGAGCCTGGCTCCGAGGAGTGCCGCCGCCCGCTCGGCGGCCGGGAGCTCGCCGGCGGCCTTGGGGCCCTTCATGGCCACGAACCGTCCGCCCCTAGCGAGAAGCGGGACGGCGCACTCGAGGTCGGCGGGGAGGCTGGCCACGGCCCTGACCACCACGAGGTCGTAGGCCTCCCGCCGCTCCGCCCGCCGCCCGAGTTCCTCGGCCCTCATCGCCAGGACCTCGCACCGGTCGAGACCGAGGGCCGAGACGAGGGTCGAGAGGAACGCGGCCCGCTTTCGTGAGGAGTCGACCAGGGTGACGTCGAGGGCCGGGCGAGCGATCTTCAGCGGGACACCGGGAAAACCGGCGCCGGAACCCAGATCGGCCAGGCGGGCCTCCCCCTCCAGGAGGCCGGTCACAAGGCAGGTCAGCGAGTCGAGCACGTGCCTGACGGCGAAGTCGTAGGGGCCGGTGATGGAGGTCAGGTTCTGGACGCGGTTCTCCTCGAGGACGAGCCGGCGGAAGCGTTCCAGAAGAAGGAGCTGGCGGGCGTCGAGCGGGAGGCCCAGGACGCCGAGCCCGTCGCGCAGGAAGGCGTTGAAGGCGACCTGGTCACGCCCTATCGTCGTCAACCGGACAGACGACCACCCGGCGGAGTGGCTCCTCACCCCGGCTCTCGCTCCGGACGCCCTCTTGGGCGGCCACGGCGAGATGGACCATCTTGCGCTCCTGGGGGCTCATCGGCTCGAGGACGACCTCCCGCCCGGTCCGCCGGACCCGGTCGGAGATCCGCTCAACCAGCTTCTCGAGAGTCCGGCGCCGCCGCTCCCGGTAGTCCCCCGCGTCCAGGATGACTCGGGCCGGTGGGCCGGGCACGCGGGCCGAGGCCAGGTTCAGCAGGTACTGGAGGGCGTCGAGGGTCTCCCCGCGGCGGCCGATGAGCACTCCAAGGCCTGACCCCTTAAGGGTGACCCTGATGTAGCCGTCGTCGTCCCGCGAGACGGCAACCTCGGTACCCGCGAGACCCAGGGCCGCGACGATGTCGCGGACCAGACGCGTGACCGTTTCCATGCGGTCGTTTCTCGGGCGGAGGCGCACCCGGGCTCCGCGCCCCCCGAGGACCCCGAGGAGACCGCGCTGCGGCTCGTCAAGGACCTCGATCTCGGCCTGGTCGGGGGAGGCGAGCCCCAAGCGCTCGAGACCGGCCTCGACGGCCTCCGGAACGCTCCTCCCGGCCACCTCCAACCAGGCGGAGGGTTCGACGGGCCTCTCGCTCACGATACGGCTCCCTCCGCGGTGTCCCGCCCCCCGGCGGGGTAGATGAGCTGTTGCAGGACCGAGACGATGTTCGAGACGACCCAATAGAGGGCGAGGCCCGCGGCGAACTGCCGGGCGAACCAAACCAGGAGGAGCGGCATCATGTAAAGCATCATCTGCGAGGTTGAGTCCTGGGTGACCGGCGTGGTTACCTTGGACACGAAATAGGTGGTAACTCCCGCCAGGAGGGGGAGAATCCACGGGTCGGGCTGGCTCAGATCGGCGATCCAGAGGAAGCTCGCCGCTCCCTGGTAGTCGAAGTCCCGAAGGGCGACGAAAAACGCCCAGATAATGGGAATCTGGAGCAGCATGGGCAGGCAGCCCGCAGTCGGGTTTATCTTATGCTCCCTGTAGAGCCTCAGGGTCTCTTCCTGGATGCGGCGGGGATCGCCCTTGTAGCGCTTCTCTATCTGCTTTTTGAGGGGTTCCACTTCCTTAATCCGCCGCGTGCTGGCCACCTGGATGTGCTGGGCGGGGGCGATGATAAGGCGCAGGATGACGCTTACAATGATGATTGCCACTCCGTAGTTACCCGTCACCTGAAAGAAAGCGTTAATTGCCTCCGCAACCAATCCCGCAATGTAGTTCAACTGGAAGCCTCCCCGTTAGATCACCGGGTCGTAGCCGCCGGGGCTCCACGGATGACATCTGAGCAGACGACGCACGGCCAGGTACAGACCTTTAGCCGGTCCGTAGCGGTCAACTGCATCATAGGCGTACTGGGAGCACGTTGGTTGGAAACGACAATTCGGCCCGAAAAGCGGCGAGATGAGCCGTTGGTAGAGCCGGATGAGGACCATCACGAGCGTCTTCAAGGCGGCCCGCTCCCCCTCCCGGCCGCGAGGTGGTCCCTCGCCCGCCGGAACAGCTCCCTCACGTCGGCCTCAAGCTCCTCCAGGCGGTGCCCCACCGCGCCGGCCTTCGCGATAAGGACCACGTCAGCGCCTGGACCGAGATCCTCCACGCAGCGTCGGGAAGCCTCCCGGAGCAGGCGCTTGAGCCGGTTTCGGATCACTTTCGATCCGGCCCGGCCGCTCGCCGATACGCCGACACGGACCGCGCCGGTCTCGGGGGCGGAGCGGGCGAACAGCAGGACGAAACGGCCGGAGAACCGCCCCCCCTCGGCGACCACCCTCTGGAACTCGGCCGGGGAGCCCAGAGACACCAGACGGTGGCGAGAAACGTCCAAGGTCAGGCGCTCAGCCTCTTCCGCTTCTTGGCGCGGCGGCGGGCGAGGACCCTGCGCCCCCCTCGGGAGGACATCCGCTTCAAGAAACCATGGACTCGTAGTCTCCTGCGACGCTTGGGCTGATAGGTGCGCTTCAAGGTGATCCCCCACGTCAGCGTTGGCAGCACCGGGCGCGATCGTGAGGCCGACGCTGGCCTTCAATCATACTAACACGATTCATCGAAACAGGAACAGCTTCATCATTTTATCCCCGGGCCGGGGGACCGTCAACCGCTGCTCCACGCCGCGCTACCTGAAGAAGCCTTCTATGGTTGTCTCGCCCACGTCTTTTTGGTATCATGGTTCCCGAAAACCCATCCCGACACTCTCTACGCCCCGGGGCGTTTTATTTCTTCAGGGGCCGATATTCACAGCCTGTGGACATGGCTGTGGACAAGAGGGGAGGACCAGCGCGCTCCGCGAGCGAGGGCTGGCCAGGTCGGGCGGGACAACCAGATGAGGCCGGGCGCTGACCCGGCCCGCTGTCTCTCCAGGGTCTTGTGGACAACTCTGTGGACGGCTTGGGGATAGGTGGGGACAACCCCACGTGGCCGCGGACTCGGGACTGATGCGTCAGGGGGAAGCCGTAGAGATGGAAAGCGAAGCCGCCCTTCCCAGGCTCTGGGAGCGCGTTCTCAGCGCTCTCGAGCCCGAGCTCCAGAAACCGGGATTCGACACCTGGCTCAAGGGGACCCGTCCGCTGGGCTTCACTGACCACGCCCTTCTCATCGGTGTTCCCAACGCCTTCGCCCTCGAGTGGATTCAGACCCGCTACCTGCCGTCGATAAAAGCCGCCCTCCGAGACATCGCCGGCGCCGAGGTGACCGTGAAGCTCGTCGTTCCCCCCGGCGCGGAGGAGGCGGCGGCCGCGCGCGACCCGAGCCCCAGACCCGGGGTCGCCGCTCCGGCGCCGCGGGCAGTCTTCCCGCCGTCGCTTAACCCCAAATACACCTTCGAGAGCTTCGTCGTCGGTGAGTCCAACCGGCTGGCCCACGCCGCCTCCCTGGCCGTGGCCGAAGCCCCGGCCAGAGCCTACAACCCGCTCTTCATCTACGGGGGGGTGGGCCTCGGGAAGACTCATCTCATCCAGGCCATCGGCCACCATGTCGTCCGGGCCGTCCCCGGCCGCAACGCCGTCCTCTACGTGAGCGCCGAGACCTTCACGAACGACCTCATCAACGCCATCCGGGACGACCGGACGCTGGAGTTCAAGGATCGCTATCGAAGCATCGACGTCCTCCTCATCGACGATATCCAGTTCCTCGCCGGGAAGGAGCGGACCCAAGAGGAGTTCTTCCACACCTTCGAAGCCCTCTACGGCGCCGGGCGCCAGATGGTCATAACCAGCGACCGGCCCCCCAAGGACATCCCCACTCTTGAGGACCGCCTCCGCTCACGCTTCGAATGGGGGCTCCTCGCCGACATCCAGCCGCCGGACCTCGAGACCCGCGCCGCCATTCTGCGTAAGAAAGCCCAGCACGAGTCCCTGCCCGTGCCGGACGAAGTCCTGATGCACATCGCCAGCCGCATCAGCACCAACATCCGCGAGCTCGAGGGCGCGCTCATCCGGATAGTCGCTCTGGCCTCCCTCGAGAACCGGCCCGTTACCCTGGAGCTCGCGGACGAGGGACTCCGCGGCATCTTCCCCTCCCGGGCCGCCCGCCCGGTGACCATCGCCGACGTCCAGAGGGCGGTCGCCCGGTGCTACTCCCTATCCGTGGAGGACCTCGTTGCCGACAGCCGGGTCAGGCGACTGGCTTTCCCCCGGCAGGTGGCCATGTACCTGTGCCGGGAGCTCACGTCGCATTCACTTCCCAAGATCGGGGAGGACTTCGGCGGCCGCGACCATACAACTGTTCTTCACGCCTTTGAGAAGATCGCCCGCGAGCGCCGCCAGAACCGCGATCTCGACGAGACCCTCTCCCGTCTCGTCGCAGAGCTGCAGAAAGGTTCATGAGCAGCGCTGCAGGCCGCTCCGTCCCCGGCCACCCGGCGTCCCCCTGTCCGCTCGCGCTTCCTGGGGATATCCCTGTCGATAAGTGGGGCGCTTTCTGTGGACCCCTGTGGTCTCGTGTCCGAGCCCGGCGAATGGTCCACAGGCCCGGCGACAGATCCAGTCTCTTTTCCACACCCTCTCCACAGGCGGCTGAGGTCCCGCCCCTTCTCCCGCCTGGGCCGGGGCCTCTTCTCCACATGTCCACAATACCTACTACTACAACTTACTTCTTTGAGTACAGAGGACCTAGAAGGAACCTCTCTCCCTGGATGTGAATAACTAAAGGACCCTTCGTCCACCCCGACCCCACTCTCCGCGCGAACCCAAGGAGCGGAAGGAGACTTCAGAATGAAATTCAAGGTCTCTCAAGAAGATCTGGCCTCAGGCCTGCAGCTTGTTCAACGCGCCGTCGCGGCGCGCGCGCCGATGCCGGTCCTGGCCGGGATCCTGGTGGAAACGACCCCGGAAGGACTGACCCTGACAGCCACCGACCAGGAGATAGGGGTCCGGGTTTCTGTGCCGGCGACGGTATCGGATGACGGAGCCCTCGTCCTGCCCACGCGAATCGGGGATATCGTTCGGAAGTTCCCCTTCGGAGAGGTGTCCGTGGAGACGGAGGAGGCCAACAACACCGCGACGGTGACCTGGGAGAGGTCGCGCTTCGTCATCCACGGGTTCCCGGCCGGGGACTTCCCACCGTTTCCCGAGCCGCCCGAGAGGAAGGCCCTGACCCTTTCCAAAGCCGACCTCCGGCGCCTTGTCCGGCAGACGGGGTTCGCCGTCTCTCACGATGACAGCCGCCCGGTCTTCACCGGCGTCCTCGTCACGGTTGAAGACGGCCGGGCGAGGTTCGTCGCGACCGACGGGTTCCGCTTGGCCGTGGCCGAAGGACCGGTCGGTCCTGACTCCGCGGAGACTCGGGGGGACTTCATCATCCCCGGGCGGGCCTTGGCCGAGGTGGCCAGGGTTCTCGGAGAAGAGGGGGACGGGACGGTCGCGCTCTCTCTCGCCGAGAAGAGAGCCTTCTTCGAGGCCGACGGCCAGCGGGTCGTGTGCCGTCTCATCGAGGGGCAGTTCCCCCCTTATAAGCAGGTTATCCCCAAGCAGTTCGTCACGAGGATGACCTGCTCCACTCAGGGTCTTCTCGACGCCTGCGAGAGGGCCTCGCTCATCGCCCGCGACGTGGGGCAAGCCATCAGGCTTCACGTCAACGGGACGAGTCTGGTCATCACCGCCAGTGTGCCGGAAGTGGGGACGGCCCGTGAGGAGGTCCCGATCGAGAGCCAGGGCGACTCCCTGGAGATAGCTTTCAACCCGCGCTACCTGGTGGACGGTCT
Source organism: Symbiobacterium sp. (assembly GCA_020725405.1). Taxonomy (GTDB): domain Bacteria; phylum Bacillota; class Sulfobacillia; order UBA995; family UBA9673; genus DYFB01. The sequence goes on from DYFB01000025.1 coordinate 6,131, forward strand.
CAAGAATATAGACACCGAGAAACTCGTCTACGACTTCACCGGGCCCCTCTCCCCGAGCTGCATCCGGCCGCTTTGCCAAGACGAGTCAGCCGCGCCGTCCTTCACCTACGTGGTCCTGCCGATGCGGCTCATCTCCTGAGCGGGGCGCGGTCGAGCGGGGTGTACCTGGAGAGGGTCGAGATTCACGATTTCCGGGTCTACGACCGGGTGGTCCTTGAGTTCAGCCCGGGCCTGAATGTTCTCCTCGGCCCGAACGCCGCCGGTAAGAGCACGGTCCTCGAAGCCCTCGGGGTTCTGGCTACCGGGCGGTCCTTCCGCGGAGCGACCGACGCCGAGATGGTCCGGAACGGGCGCAAGGCCTACCGGGTCAGCGGCCGTCTCTCGGGCACCCTCGGAAGCCACATCATCGAGGTCATCTACACCGCACCCGCGGACACGGCCAGCGCGGCCCGCCGGGTGATCTCGGTCGACGGCCGGCCTCTGGCCCGACCCTCCGATATCCTCGGGCGGCTGCCTTTGGTCTCCTTCAGCCCGGACGACCTGCCCCTGGCCAAAGGTGCGCCGGCCGAGCGGCGCCGCTTCCTTGACTCCCTGCTCGGCCAGACCAGCGCGGCCTACCGGGAGAGCCTCATCCGCTACCACCGGATCCTGTCCCAGCGGAACGCCCTTCTCGGCGACCTCGGGGCGAGGCGCCTGGCCACCAGCGCGGCGGCAGAGCTCCTCGCCCCGTGGGACGAGGCCCTGGCCGGGGCCGCCGCGGAGGTCCAGACCCGGCGGGCGACGGCCGTCGCCGCCCTGGAGCCTCTCGCGGCCCGGGCCTTCGCCCGCATCGACGGCGGGCACCTGGCCATCAGCTACCGGCCCGACCGCTTTGATCCGTCCGGACGATTAGATGAGTTGAGGCGGGGACTCACTCTGTCCGGGCCGCACCGGGACGAAGTCGTCCTCACCGTCGACGCCCAGGAAGCCCGGAGGTTCGCCTCCCAGGGCCAGCAGCGGTCGGCTGTCCTGGCCCTCAAGCTGGCGGCCCTGGAGCTCCTCGAGCGGGAGGCCGGGGAGCGACCTCTTCTCCTCCTTGACGACGTGATGTCCGAGCTCGACCCGGGACGGAGAGCGGCGCTCCTTCCCCTTCTCGGGCGGGGCCAGGCCTTCGTCACCGGCACCGACCGGCTGGGCCTGGAGCGCGCTCTATCGGAAGGCAACCCGCCCGTCGGGGGCGAAAGATGGTTCACTGTCGTCGGCGGCACGGTCTGCGCGGAGGACTCTCCGGCGCCGCCAGCGGAGGTGACCGATGACCCCCCAGCTCGGTGAGGTCGTTGGGCGGTGGCTCGAGCGCGCTGGCCTCGAGCGGGCGATCCTCGGGGCCACGGTCGTCCGCCGCTGGCCGGAACTGGTCGGACCGGGCGTCGCCCGGCACGCGCGGGCCGAGACCGTCAGGCGGGGGGTCCTGACGGTCCGCGTCGACTCGAACGTCTGGGCCACCGAGCTGGCGGCACATAGACCGGCCCTCCTGGAAAGAATAAACACCGCGATGGGCCAGGCGGTGGTCAGCGAGGTGCGCTTCCTCGTCGGACCCGGTCCGGCGTCTGGATCCGCCCGTGAAGGGGAAGCGGGGGCCGTGACCCGCTGGCCGGACAGACGTGACCTCGCCTCGGTGTCTCTCACGGAGGAGGACCGGGCCAAGGTGGAGGCCTTCCGCGCCGCCGCGGCCGACCCGGAGCTGGCCGAGGCCGGAGCGCGGTGGCTGACGGCGACCTTGAGAGCCAGGCGCTGGGCGGCCGAGCGCGCCGGACGGACCCCCTCCGGGCTGGGGCCCTCTCGGGGCGGAGCGGAGTCATAGGACCATGCTTCTGCATGTCGGTGAGGACCTGTCCGTGCGTCTCGACTCGGTGGTAGCTATTCTCGACCGGCGCCTCTTCGAGAGGGCCCCGGTGAACGCCCAGTTCCTTCGCTCGGCCCGGCTGGAGGGGCGCCTTGAGGGCCGTCTCGGTCCAGAGGTCGAGTCGGTCATCCTCGCCGGCCGCCGGGTCGTCCTCTCGCACCTCTCCCGGCAGACCCTGACCCGCCGGGCCAACCTCGGCCTCCCGGCCGGTGTCCTCCGGGCGAGAGAGCAGGCGAAGAAGGCGAGGAGAAAGCGCAGGTAGACCCAGCAACGGGCTGGGTCGGCTCCTTGAGGCCGGGCTCGTCGCTGTGGTATAATATGGGCTCGGGCCTGCGTGAAGGCCCGTACGTTGTTTGAGGGGCGGTGGGGCCGGTGACCAGGAAGAAGGGGCCCGACGGCACACCGGGCGGGCCGGGCGGGTACACCGCCGAGCACATCCAGGTCCTCGAAGGCCTTGAGGCCGTCAGGCGTCGCCCCAGCATGTACATCGGGTCGACCGGCTCGCGCGGCCTCCACCATCTCATCTACGAGGTGGTCGACAACGCGGTCGACGAGGCCCTCGCCGGGTACTGCACGGAGATAAACGTCACCCTCAACGAGGACGGCTCCTGCACGGTCAAGGACAACGGGAGGGGCATCCCGGTCGGCATCCACCCCAAGATGAAGCGGCCGGCCGTCGAGGTCGCCCTGACCATGCTCCACGCCGGGGGCAAGTTCGAGGGCCAGGCCTACAAGGTCTCGGGCGGCCTTCACGGCGTGGGGGTCTCGGTCGTCAACGCCCTCTCCGAGTGGCTTAAGGTCACCGTCGATATCGACGGGGGCCGCTACGAGCAGACCTACGCCCGGGGGGCGGTGACCACACCCCTCCGCCGGACCGGAGCGACCCAGCGGACCGGGACAACCTTAACCTTCAAGCCTGACCCCGAAATCTTCGAGGACACGACCTTCAACTACGACATTGTCGCGCAGCGGCTGAGAGAGCTCGGCTTCCTGAACCGCGGGCTGAAGATAACCCTCACCGACGCGGCGTCCAAGAGGGAGAATATCTTCCACTACGAGGGGGGCATCGTCTCCTTCGTCGAGAGCGTGAACCGGAACAAGGACGTCCTGCACCGCCCGCCGATATACCTTTCCGCCGAGCGGGACGGCCACAGCGTCGAGGTGGCCCTCCAGTACACGACGGGCTACGTGGAGACGATGTTCTCCTTCGCCAACACCATCAACACCCGCGAGGGCGGAACCCACGAGGCGGGGTTCAAGCAGGCCCTGACCCGGGTGGTCAACGACTACGCCCGCAAGGCCGGGCTCCTCAAGGAAGGCGAGGCCAACCTGTCCGGCGAGGACATCCGGGAGGGCCTCACCGTCGTTCTGAGCGTCAAGCTGGCCAACCCGCAATTCGAGGGGCAGACCAAGGAGAAGCTCGGAAACGGGGAGACCCGGGGGATTGTCGACTCGGTGGTCGGGCAGGGCCTGGCCTCGTTCCTCGAGGAGAACCCTTCGGTCGCCCGGCGCATCGTGGAGAAGGCCGTGAGCGCCTTCCGGGCCCGGGAGGCGGCGCGGAAGGCCCGGGAGCTCACCCGGCGCAAGACAGCCCTCGAGATCACCGCCCTTCCCGGGAAGCTCACCGACTGCGCTGTCCGCGACCCGGAGCTGGCCGAGCTCTTCCTCGTCGAGGGGGATTCGGCTGGCGGGTCGGCCAAGCAGGGTCGCGACCGCCGGACCCAGGCCGTCCTCCCGCTTCGGGGCAAGATCATCAACGTGGAGAAGGCGCGCCTTGACAAGATTCTGGCCAACACCGAAGTCCGGACGATCATCACCGCCGTCGGCACCGGCATCGGGGACGAGTTCAACCTCGACCGGGCCCGCTACCACAAGATCATCATCATGACCGATGCCGATGTGGACGGGTCGCACATCCGGACCCTGCTCCTCACCTTCTTCTACCGCTACATGGAGCGGCTCATCCAGGCCGGCTACGTCTACATCGCCCAGCCTCCCCTCTACCTCGTGAGGAAAGGCAAGGAGGAGCGCTACCTCCACAGCGAGGAGGAGCTCGAGGCGACCCTGGCCGAGCTGGGCCGGCAGGGCGTAACGGTCCAGCGCTTCAAGGGCCTCGGGGAGATGAACCCCGAGCAGCTCTGGGAGACGACGATGAACCCCGAGAAACGGACCCTCCAGAGAGTCGAGCTGGTCGACGGTATGACCGCCAACGAGATTTTCACCATCCTCATGGGCGACAAGGTCGAGCCGCGGAGGGAGTTCATCGAGAGGAACGCGCACCAGGTGCGCAACCTCGACACGGTGGGCTAGCCGGGCCACCGGCCGAGGGACCGCCGCGGGCCGGCCCGCCGCCGGGCACATCAGGCACAGCAGGGGGTGAGTTAGCGTGGTCGCACCCGAGTTCACGCACGGACGCATAGTCACCGTCCCGGTCGAGGAGGAGATGAAAAGCTCCTACATCGACTACGCCATGAGCGTGATCGTCAGCCGGGCTCTCCCCGATGTCCGGGACGGACTCAAGCCCGTCCACCGCCGCATCCTTTACGCGATGCGCGAGGAGGGCATGACCCCCGACCGGCCTTACAAGAAGTCGGCCCGGGCTGTCGGGCAGGTTATCGCCAAGTACCACCCCCACGGGGAGCTGGCCGTCTACGACTCCATCGTCCGCATGGCTCAGGACTTCGCCATCCGCTACCAGCTCGTCGACGGCCACGGGAACTTCGGCTCGCTGGACGGAGACCCGCCAGCGGCCATGCGCTACACCGAGGTGCGCCTGACCCCGCTGGCCATGGAGCTTCTCCGGGATATCGACAAGGAGACCGTGGACTTCGCTCCCAATTTCGATGAGTCGGAGACGGAGCCAGTCATCCTGCCGGCGCGCTTCCCGAACCTTCTCGTCAACGGGTCGGCGGGCATCGCCGTCGGGATGGCCACCAACATCCCTCCGCACAATCTCGCCGAGGTCATCGACGGCGTCGTCGCCCTTATCGACGACCCGGAGACCGACATGAGGCGGCTCATGTCCATCATCAGGGGCCCGGATTTCCCGACCGGAGCCTACATCCTCGGACGGGACGGCATCAAGTCGGCCTACCGGACCGGCCGCGGCATCATCACCATCCGGGCCAAGGCCCAGATAGAGGCGACCAAGGCCGGCCGGCTGCGCATCGTGGTCAGCGAGATACCCTACCAGGTCAACAAGGCCGCGCTCATCGAGCGCATCGCCGAACTCGTCCGGGACAAGAAGATCGAGGGCATCTCCGACCTTCGCGACGAGTCGGACCGGCACGGGGTGAGGATAGTCATCGAGCTCCGCCGCGAGGAGAACGCCAACATCATCCTGAACCGCCTCTACAAGTACACCCAGATGCAGCAGACCTACGGCATCATCCTCCTCGCCCTGGTCGACGGGAGACCGAAGGTTCTCAATCTCAAGGAGGCCCTGCTCCACTACATCGACTACCAGCGTGAGGTCATCGTCCGCCGGACGAGGTTCGAACTGGCCCGGGCCGAGGCCCGCGCGCACATCCTCGAGGGCTTCCGCATCGCCCTGTCCCACCTCGACGAGGTCATCCGGGTCATCCGGTCCTCGAAGGACCGGCCGGAGGCCTCGGCCGGCCTTCAGTCCCGGTTCGGCCTCTCCGAGAAGCAGGCCGAGGCGATTCTCGACCTCCGACTCCATCGCCTGACCGCCCTCGAGCGGGACAAGATCGAGGAAGAGCACCAGGAACTCATGATCACGATCGAGTACCTCCGCGCCGTCCTGGCCAGCGAGCGCATGGTCATGGAGATCATCAAGAAGGAGCTCACCGACGTTAAAGAGCGCTACGCCGACGCCCGCCGGACGCAGATAGTCAGCGGGGCCGTGACCGGGGACTTCGATGTGGAGGACCTCATCGCCGAGGAAGACGTGGTCATCACTATGACCCACCAGGGCTACGTCAAGCGGATGCCGGCCGATACCTACCGCAGCCAGAAGCGGGGCGGGCGGGGCATCACCGGGATGGGGACCAAGGAAGAGGACTTCGTCGAGCGCCTCTTCATCGCCAGCACCCACCATCACCTCCTCTTCTTCTCGAACCGGGGGCGCGTCTACCGGGTCAAGGCCCACCAGGTGCCGGAAGCCGGGCGCGCCGCCCGCGGGACGGCGGTCGTGAACCTCGTCCCGCTCGAGCGGGGGGAGAGCATTACGACCGTCATCCCGGTGAAGGAGTTCGACCCCGGGGTCTATCTCTTCATGGCCACCCGCCGCGGGACGGTGAAGCGAACCGAGCTCACCGAGTACGACAGCGCCCGGCACGGGGGTCTCATCGCCCTGGCTCTGGACGAGGGGGACGAGCTCATCGGGGTCAGGCTCTGCGGTCCGGACGACGAGGTCATGCTCGCCACCAGGCGCGGCAGGGCCATCCGCTTCCCGGTGGAGGAGGTCCGGCCCATGGGCCGACCGGCCCGGGGGGTGAGGGGCATCACTCTTGAGCCCGGCGACGTCGTCGAGTCGATGGACATCGTCCGCGAAGGGTGCGAGGTCCTGACCCTGACGACCGCCGGTTACGGCAAGCGGACCCCGGTCTCCGAGTACCCGGCCCGCGGGCGCGGCGGAAAGGGCGTCATGAACGTCCGCCTGACCCCGAAGACCGGCGAGGTCGTCGGCATCCGCCTGGTGACGCCGGGGGACGAGGTCATGGTCGTCTCGGCTAAGGGCATCATCATCCGCCTGCCGGTCTCCGACATCCGGATCTACGGGAGGAACACCCAGGGTGTTCGGGTGATGCGTCCGGACGAGGGTGACCACGTCGTCTCGTTCGCCCGGGTCGTGGCCAAGGATGAGGAGTAGGGGCCGGGGCGGGGTGCGCCTGTTCGCCCACACCGCTGACGTCGGCCTGGATGTCCGCGGCGAGAGCCTTGAGGAGCTCTTCGGCTGGGCCGCCGCCGGTCTGGCCCGGGTGGCGGTCGGTCGGGCCGCGCCTCGCGGCCTGGAGCGCGCGGATGCCGCCGTCGGCGGGCCCCTGCGCCGCGTGCAGGTTTCCCTTCCAGCAGCCCCGGATATCGAGGCCCTCCTGGTGGACTGGCTCAACTACCTTGTCTATGTCCTTGACACGGAGAGGATCTACCCGGTGAGGTGCGAGCTCGCGGTCTCGGGCGGGGAGGGCGGACCGTGGACTCTCCGCGGGGTGGTTGAGGGCCGGCCCGTGCCCCCACAGGGCGGGGGACGGACGGTCAAGGCCGCCACCTACCACGGCCTCGAACTTGCCCGGGCCGGGGACGGTCTTTACCGCGCCAGGGTCATCCTGGACGTCTAGGCGGCGGACCCGAGATGCCGTACAATGAGCCCGGACGCCGGAGATGGCGGAAGCCAGTAGGCGGACCAGGCGGAAGCCAGGCAGAAGCCAGAGGGAGGCCAGGCCGATGACCACCGGAGGTCAAGGGTGGAAAGGCCCCATCAAGCAGGTGGGAGAGTGTCGGTGGGAGATACCGGCGAACTACAAGTCCGGAATGCGGACCGCCGGCCGCATCTACGCGGGGGCGGACATGCTGCGCGACATCGTGGCCGACCAGGCCCCCGAGCAGGTGGCCAACGTGGCCTGCCTGCCGGGGATAGTCGGCCTGTCGCTGGCCATGCCGGATATCCACTGGGGCTACGGCTTCCCCATCGGCGGTGTCGCAGCCTTCAGCACAGAAGACGGGGTTATCTCTCCCGGAGGGGTCGGCTACGACATCAACTGCGGGATGCGCCTTCTGCGGTCAGACCTCAAGCTCGACGACGTGTCTCGCCGCATGGGCGACCTCATGGATGCCCTGGCGAGGAACGTGCCGGCCGGGGTCGGATCGGAGGGCCCCATAAAGCTGTCAAGGAAAGAGCTCGATCGAGTCCTCGTTGATGGCGCCCGGTGGGCGGTCGAGAACGGCTACGGCTGGCCGGAGGATACCGCTCGCCTGGAGGAAGGCGGGGCTCTGGCCGGCGCCGACCCCGAGGCGGTCAGCTCCGAGGCTAAGAAGCGCGGGCTGGAGCAGCTCGGCACCCTCGGGTCGGGGAACCACTTCGTCGAGGTGCAGGTGGTGGTTGACGTTTACGACCCGGAGGCGGCTGGAGCGTTCGGGCTTCGACGGGACCAGGTCGTGGTCATGATTCACACGGGGTCGCGGGGCCTCGGGCATCAGGTCTGCACGGACTACCTCAAGGTGATGGACAGGGCCGTGGCCCGCTTCGGCCTCACCCTCCCGGACCGGCAGCTCGCCTGCGCGCCCATCCGCTCGGATGAGGGCCGCTCCTACTTCGCGGCCATGGCCGGAGCGGCGAACTACGCCTGGGCGAACCGGACCTGTCTTGCGCACTGGGTCCGGGAAGCGTTCGCCAGAGTCTTCGGCCGTCCGGCCCGGGACCTCGGGCTGGCGACAGTCTACGACGTCGCCCACAACATAGCCAAGTTCGAGAAGCACGTCTGCGGTAAGGCGGGAGAGGCCACCGTCTGCGTGCACCGGAAGGGCGCCACCCGGGCCTTCCCGGCCGGACACCCCGAGGTGTCCGAGGTCTACCGCGCCGTAGGCCAGCCGGTCCTCATCCCCGGGAACATGGGCACCCACTCATACGTCCTTACCGGGACGGAGACGGCTCTCGCCGAAACCTTCGGCTCGACCTGCCACGGCGCCGGTCGGCGGCTGTCGCGGTCGGCAGCCAAGCGGCAGATCCGCGGGTCGGACCTCCGCCGCGAGCTCGAAGCGAGGGGCATCGCCGTGAGGTGCGAGTCGAACGCCGGCCTGGCCGAAGAGGCTCCCGCGGCCTACAAGGACGTCGACGCGGTCGTCGAGGCGGCCGAGCGGGCCGGTTTGTCCCGGCGGGTTGTCCGGATGCGGCCGCTCGGCGTGCTGAAAGGGTAGGCCGGCTCGCCCGCCCCGGTCCGGGGAGGCTGGCCGGCCCCGCCGGCGGGACGTTATGCCAACCGCTCTACTCACGAAGGAACAGCTATGAAGGAGATGGTTGACGATGGCGCCGAGAACGGCAAAGGCCGAAAAGGGAACCTGGCGGGTGAAGAAGGGTCTCGCCGAGATGCTCAAGGGCGGGGTCATCATGGACGTCACAACGCCCGAGCAGGCCCGGATCGCCGAGGAGGCGGGCGCCGTCGCAGTGATGGCCCTCGAGAGGGTGCCGGCCGACATCCGGTCCGCGGGCGGGGTGGCCCGGATGGCCGACCCGACGGTCATCCTCAAGATTATGGAGGCGGTGACCATCCCGGTCATGGCCAAGGCCCGCATCGGGCACTTCGTCGAGGCGCAGATCCTCGAGGCCTTGGGCGTCGACTACATCGACGAGAGCGAGGTCCTGACGCCGGCCGACGAGGAGCACCACATCGATAAGCGCAGGTTCACCGTGCCCTTCGTCTGCGGCGCACGGAACCTCGGCGAGGCCCTGCGCCGTATCGCCGAGGGTGCGGCCATGATCCGCACCAAGGGCGAGCCCGGTACGGGCAACGTCGTCGAGGCCGTGCGGCACATGCGGGCCATGATGAGCGAGATACGGAAGCTCGTCACGATGTCCGAGGACGAGGTGGCCGCCGAGGCGAAGAAACTGGGGGCGCCGCTCGAGCTCGTCCGCGAGGTCAAGAAGCTGGGGCGTCTGCCGGTCGTGAACTTCTCCGCCGGCGGCATCGCCACCCCGGCCGACGCCGCCCTCATGATGCAGCTCGGCGCTGACGGCATCTTCGTCGGTTCGGGTATCTTCAAGTCGGGGAACCCGGCGGCGCGGGCCCGGGCCATCGTCAGGGCGACGACGCACTACAACGAGCCGGAGGTTCTGGCCGAGGTCTCCAAGGACCTCGGCGAGGCCATGCCGGGGCTCGAGATAGCCACCATCAAGCCCGAGGAGCGCATGCAGGACCGCGGGTGGTAGACGGGGGAGACGGTCTTGGGCAGGAGGAGCGCCGTCCGCGTCGGAGTCCTCGACCTTCAAGGGGCGGTCTCCGAGCACCTCGAGGCTCTCAGGAAGGCGGGAGCCTCAGCCGTCGCGGTCAGGAAGGTCGCGGACATCGCTGGCCTTGACGGCCTCATCATTCCGGGCGGGGAGAGCACCACCATCGGACGGCTCATGGAGGAATACGGCTTCCTCGAGGCCGTGCCGGGAGAGGTCGGACGGGGCCTGGCCGTTTGGGGCACCTGCGCCGGCCTCATCGTCCTCGCCCGCGATATCATCGACGGGGTGGCCGGTCAGCCGCGGCTCGGGCTCATGGACATCTCCGCCGTCCGCAACGGCTTCGGCCGCCAGGTCGACAGCTTCGAGGCCGACCTCGAGGTCAAGGGTCTCGGGCCGCGCCCGTTCCGGGGGGTCTTCATCCGGGCCCCCTACGTGGCCGAAGCCGGACCCGGCGTGGACGTCCTGGCCGAGTTCGATGGTCGGGTCGTAGCCGCCCGCCAGGGGCGGCTCCTGGCCACAGCCTTCCACCCCGAGCTCGGCGACGATCGTCGCCTCCACCGCTACTTCGCGGAGATGGCCGGAGGATGACGTGCGGCGCCGGGGAGCATCCACCGGCGCCCGACAGTGACCGCAGGCGCGAGGGAGTGACCGCAGGCGCGGGGAGTGACCGCAGGCGCGGGGAGTGACCGCGGTCGGCTCAGTAGAACTCGGAGTGCCACACGCGCCTCCGCGGGAAGAGGTCGGCTGCGAACTCCAGACCCGGCCCCGGCCGACCGGCGGCCAGGCCGTACCTCAGGAGTTCCCTCACCGAGCGGGCGCCGATGGCCAGGCCGGCCAGAGCGTCGACATCGACCTCAAGGTCGACCGAACCCGGGCCCCGCTCGCCCGCCGCGGGGCCGGAAGCCCTCGCCCGCGCCGCGAAACCGGCCTCGCCGGCCGGGACCTTCTCGACCGTGACCCCCCGGCCGCTGCTCCTGACGAGGTAGACGCCGTCGTTCCATGGCGCCAGGCGGTCGTTGACCTTGAGCCGGCAGGTGCCGGCCGGGACGTCCTTGTGACCCCGGGTGGAAAGGAGGCCGACCACATCGACGACGCGGGCCATGGGAGCCTGAACCAGCTTCACCTGTTCGAGCCTCGGGTTCGCGAGGACGGTCAGGAGAGGGTGGTCGGGCGGGAGGGTCGCCACGATGTTGCGGTTCTGGGCCTCGTGGGTGCTGAGGAAGTGGCAGAGCCCGCGCCAGGCGTCGGGGGTCAAGGCGAACATCTCCCGGACCCGGAGGTCGGTCATGTGCTGGTCTTCGGCGATGCGGAGGGCCACGTAGCCCTGGGGGTCGCCATGGTCGTCCTCCCAGAGGAAGATGTGGCGGCGGCCCCGTCTCATCTCGAACATGACCCGCCACTCCTCCGGTCCGCGTCGGCAGCACAGGTTCAGTTCCGGGGCCCAGGCGTTGAAGATACGCTCGAGGGTGGCCCTGACCGACTCCACCGTCTCCCCGGGCGCGGGTCGGAGCTCACCCTTCTCGCTCGACAGGACGCGGCGGATCCGGCCGAGGGGTCGGCCGTAGGCGGCGAACTCAGCCGGCGGGATCTCCACCTCGGCCAGCCGGGCGGCCAGGCCCCACCCCATCCGGCGGTAGAACTCGAACTTGAACGGGTAGAGCACGGAGAGCACGACGCCCTCGGCCCGCAGGCGGCGGAGGTGGTCGGCCAGGAGGGTCCGCACCAGGCCCCGGCGCCGCGTCTCCGGCGCGGAGGCCACGGCCCCGATGCCGTTCGCCTTGACCAGCGCTCCGTTCAGCCAGAGGTCGAAGCGGAAGTCCGCCAGAGCCGCGGCTAGCCGCTCGCCGGTGAAGACGCCGAGCAGGCCGGCCTTATTCGACGAGCGGATCCACGTCACGAAGTCTGCGGACGGGAAGTTGTAGGCGTAGGAGGAAATCTCAGCGAAGGCGTCAAGGTCGTCATCGGTAAGAGGGCGAATGTGAGTGTCCAGGGGCGAGTCCTCCTAAGCCGCGGGCAAGAGTCGGCAGCGTGCGGCGGGCCACCGGCCGTTCATTCTGCACTGCTGGTCCGGGTCCTTTCAGCCGAGACCGGCCGCTGAGCAGGCCAGGTCCGCGACCATCGTCCGGGAACCCCCTCCCGGGCTCTTGACGAACTCGCGCAGGGATCAAGAATGCCGTCCAGGGAAGGAAGCGGTTGAGGATATGGGACCGAACTCGATATCCTGTTCCCGCCGTCGGGGTCTGCCTGCAGGGCTCCTTCTGGGCGCGGTGGCGGCCGCCGGCCTCCTGGCCGGCGGCTGCCGGCCTGCTCCGGTAGGGCAGGTCCATATCGTCCATCTTGCCCACCATCCGATGCCCGCCCTGTCGGCCGGGCTGGGGCTCGGGGCGTTCGTTTCGTCCAGTGGAGCGGTCTACACTTGGGCGGTGGAAGACCTGAAAGACGACGGTGAGAGCGGCCTCACCGCCCGGTCCGATCTCGTCTACACCCCGCCGGAGGGACGGACCGTGCTGGCCCTCTCCCTGTGTCCCGTGGCCGGCCGGCCCTATCTTGCTCTCGCTGAGGGGCCCGCCGCGGTCGGCTCGGTTCCAGGGTCAGGGGGTAACGCGGACCGGGTCATCATCGTCAACCTCGGCTCGGGGACGGTCTATGACTCCATGCCGAATGGCCCTTGGCGCCAGGTTTATGACTTCCAGTGGTCGGCCGACGGTACCGAGCTCTTCGTGAAGGGACGCCCGGCCGCGGTCCTGGAGGTAGGCCCGGCCGGGGCCCGCGTCAGTTGGGATCTCGGCGGCCTCGGGGCCGGGGGCGAGGCGGCGAGGGAGCCCCTGCTCGCCCCCGACTTCTCCAGGGTGGCCTACAGCCTCTGGAGCAGTGTTGACGAGGAGGACCTCTGGGTCCTCGACCGCGGTCCGGGCGCGGCGGCGCCTGTCCGCCTGACGACCGGCAACGTCGGCGGCTACCCTGTGGCCTGGCTCGGCGGGGCCGCCGACGGGTCTGAGCCGCAGGGCGCGAGGTACATCCTGGTCACACTGGGAGCCATCTCCACCGGAGGCGGTACACCCTCCGGTCTCGCCGTCGCCGACGCCGCCTCGGGACGGCTCGACGTATGGTACCCGGAGGGGTTGACGGCTTTCCGGGCCGTCCTCGTGGACCCGGGCGGCCGATCGGCCCTTGTCTGGTCCTTCAACTCGATGACCGGAGAGGGCGGGCGGGTGTTCTGGCGTGATCCCGGCACCGGGGTCGAAACCCCGGTACCGGCTCTCGACGGTCTCAGAGTCTGCGGCCGGGCCGCGGCCGTCGGCGACGGGAAAGCCGTCGTCCTCCTCTCCCGGGTCGACTCTCCGGGCTACGAGGTCTGGTGGACCGCCGGGGACGGGTCGGCCGGCCGGGTCGGTACGATAGAAGGTGACGTCAACGCCTATCTTCTCGGTGAGGTCGGCGGACGGGCCTTCGTCCTGACGACGCCGAGCCGGTTGGTGGAGGGGGAGCCTCCGGCGACCCTCCACGCCGTCGACGTGGCGGCCGGCGCAATCCTCAAGGTCGAGTTCGTAGCCGAGATCCAGTAAGACGCCGAAAGGGGCAAGGGAGCGGCGAGCTGCCCTGCCCTCCGGACGAACGGCGGGGACGGGACGACGGACGGGGCCGGCCCCGCGGCGAGCGGGCGCTCGGCCCCGCCTATCTCCCCACAGCTCTACGCGCGGTGGTGCAGCTTCGGCGCGGCCACAAAGGACAGACCCCGCTCGGTGAGAGCCCGCGCCGTGCGGTTCACGGCGTCGTGCTTGTCAAGGTAGTTCCGGAGGAGGAGGTCCATCTCCCCGGAAGCCACAATCTCGCTCTTGTCCCGGAAGTAGTCCAGGATGTCCGAAGGGTGCTCCCTGGTCCGCTCCACCTCGGGGTCGCCGCCTTCGTGCTTGGCGGAGATGTTCTTGACGTGGGCGGCGAGCTCCACGAGCTCGGCCCGCCGGTTGTAGGGCTGGATGACGATGCTCTTCCAGGTCTCCACGATATGGTGCTCGAAGCGGACCACGTCCTCGAAGCCCAGGGCGCGCCGGAACTCGGCGGTTATCTCGATGGTCTCGTTGTTCACGGAGTTGCTCCAGTTGAACCCGATGAGCGGGCTCCGGCCGTCGTCCCGGGAGAAGAGCTTGGCTCCGATGAGAGTCCAGAACGCGGCGTAGGGGTTGTCGTTCCCCATGAAGACGGAGATCTTGAACTCGTTGTCGATCCCCAGCTTGTGCAGGAGATAGCCCACCAGAACGGTGCCGGGGTTGATGTTGAGGACCTGCCGGACCCCGTAATTGGTGTAGTAGTAGAGAAATTCGTCGAGCCACTTGAGGGGGTGGCGGTTGGGCTGGCCCACGCCCCCGAAGTAGCCGGTTATGGTAGCCGGGCCCCCGAGGTGGACGTTCGAGCCGTCGGTGCCCTTGGTATCCAGAGTCTCGACGTAGCTCGCCCCCATGACCTGCATGGCCGCGGCGAAAGCCAGGAGGTCGCCGTCGTCGGCTTCGGACTCCTTCATCTTGCGGACCCGGATGAAGCGGCCGGGCATCAGCTCGCGGCGGTCGATGGCCTGCCTCGCCTCGGCGATGAGCCAAGGGAAGTACTGAGCGGCGCTTATCTCCAGGGTGACGGCGAAGTCGTTCTTGAAGGACATGGTCTCGGCCTTGGGCCCGAGGACCTCCCGGCGGTACTCGTCCACGGTGACGAAGGCTCCCGCGTCCCGCTCGGCGATGAGCCACTTCACGTCGTCGAGGTAAGGGGAGTCCTGCTCTTTCAAGCGGGCCATCAGGCTCTCGAGGCGGCCGGCCTCGGCGGCCTTGGCGTTAATCTCCTCGGGCGTCCCGTACTTGGCCACCACGGCCAAGAGCTCGTTGATGACGCGGCTCTCCGGGTCGAGGAGAACGTCGTTTACCGCCTTGAGTCGCTCCTCCGGGATGCGGAGCCGGGCCCTGAGGGTTCCGACCCGGTCTCCCCGGCTCTCGGGGGTGGCCCCTGGCGTCGCGGTCATCGCTTACCCTCCCTCTCCAGCATCTTCAGAAGCTCTTCGTACTCCTGGTCCTTCATCCCGAAGTAGCGCTCGGGCTCGGGAAAGACCCCGCCGGTGACCTCGGCCACGTACTGCCTCAGGCCGTCGGCGATAACCTTCCCGGCGTCCCCGTACTTCTTGGCCATCTTCGGGGTGAACTTGGGGTAGAGGCCGAACATGTCGTGGAAGATGAGGAGCTGGCCGTGGGCGTGGGGCCCGCTCCCCAGGCTGATGATGGGAACCCCGGTCCGTTCGGTGATGAGACCGCAGACCCGGTCCGGGACGAGCTCCAGGAGGATGGCCACACAGCCGGCCTCCACCAGGGCGTCGGCGTCATCAACGATCTTCTTGGCCTGGGCGGCGCTCTTCCCCTGCAGGCGGAAGCCGCCCAGGCTGGCCGCGCTCTGCGGGGTAAGCCCGAGGTGCCCCATTACCGGAATGCCGGCGCGGGTGACGGCCCGCACACGGTCAGCCATTTCCCGCCCGCCCTCGAGCTTGACGGCGTCGCAGCCGGCCTCGGCCATGAACCGGCCCGCGTTCAGGACGGCCGACTCGTCCGAAGCCTGGTAGGACATGTAGGGCATGTCGCCGACCAGCCACGCGTTGGGCGTCCCGCGCCGCACGGCCTGGGCGTGGCGGATCATATCCTCCATCGTTACCGGCAGGGTCGAGTCGTAACCGAGGATGGTCATGCCGAGGCTGTCGCCCACGAGGACGATGTCAACTCCCGCCTCCTCGATGAGGTAGGCCATGGGGTAGTCATAGCAGGTGACCATTGTCAGCGGGACCCCCGCCGCCATCTTCTCGTAGAGCGCGGGCAGGGTAAGCTTCTTTCGCTCGCTCATCCCAGAGCTCCCTTCGTTTGGGGTGGCCGCCGCGCCCCGGGCCTTCACGGACGACGCGGGCTCCTCCTAATTTCTATGGGAGACCGCCGGTTCCCTGGCACCACCTGGTATCCTCCCGGGGCGGTCCGCAGAGCGGCACTCGGCGGTCGCCGCCTGAGCCCGGCCCGCGGCGGTCGCCGCCTGAGCCCGGCCCGCGCGGTCGGCGCCTGAGCCCGGCCCGCGGCGGTCGCCGCCTGAGCCCGGCCCGCGCGGTCGGCGCCCGGGACCGTCCTTCGGCGGTCCCTGGGTTCGCGTTGACCTGACCTCCCGGGCGCTGTATAATACCGCCAAGTTCGAAGCGGGCGATGACGGGAAGAGTAGGTCCGGCTCCCGGTGAACGAGAGAGGCGGCGGGTGGTGTGAGCCGCCCCGGGCGGGCCGAAGTCCACCCCGGAGCCCCCGGCGAAACCGTTCCCGGGCGACGCCGGCCCGGGCGGTCCGCGGTCTGCGGCGGTCCGGCCCAGGGGACGGCCAAGCAGGCGGGTGGGCCCGGTACAGCCCGGATGAGGGGCGCCGGTCACGGCGCCTGGAACAGGGTGGCACCGCGTGGTCGCGCACGCCCCTGGCCTTGGGCCGGGGGCTTTTCGCTTGAGCGGGGCCGCGACGCGAGAACTCTGCGGGAGGTCACGGACATGGCAGTGAGCGGAGGACGAACCGGAGTGAAGGCGGACATCGGTGTCTTCGGAGGTTCGGGTTTCTACGAACTCCTCGGGAAGGACGCGACCGAGGTCTGGGTCGATACCCCCTACGGCCCGCCGAGCGATGTGATCACTGTCGGGGAGTTCGAGGGGAAGCGTGTCGCCTTCCTTCCCCGGCACGGGCGGGGTCATCAGCATCCGCCCCACCGCATTCCTTACCGGGCCAACCTCTGGGCCATGCGCGAGCTCGGGGTGAGGACCATCTTCGGGCCCTGCGCCGCGGGAAGTCTCCAGCCGCACGTCAAGCCCGGTGACTTCGTCGTCTGCGACCAGTTCGTGGACCGCACGTCCGGGCGCCCGTCGACCTTCTACGATGGGCCGGTGACGGTCCACATCAGCCTGGCTGACCCTTACTGCCCGAGGCTGCGTCGCCTCCTCGTCGACCAGGCCCGCAGGCTGGAGATACCCGTCCACGACGGCGGGACGGTCGTCGTCATCGAGGGGCCGCGGTTCTCGACCCGGTCGGAGAGCCGCTGGTTCTCCCAGGCCGGCTGGGAGGTCATCTCCATGACCCAGTTCCCCGAAGCGGTCCTGGCCCGGGAGCTCAACATCTGCTACGCGAACGTGTCTCTCATCACCGACTATGACGTCGGCCTGGAGGGCCGGGCGGACATCGCGCCGGTGACCCACGAGGCGGTCCTGGAGGTCTTTCGGGCCAACAACGCCAAGGTGGTGTCCCTCCTGGCGGCGGCCATCCGCAACGTGGAGGATGCCGGGGACTGTGAGTGCCGGTCGGCCGTGAGGATAGAGGGGGCTAAATACCTGTGACTGTGACAGCCGGCGGCGGAGCGCCGGCTCGCCCGGTGGAGGGGGCCGGCGACCGGGGAGGGGCCCGGGGACGGGTTCAGGCCCTGGCCTTGGGCGAAGAAGAGGTCGTCTTCCTCGACCAGACGAAGCTCCCGGCCGCCGTGGAGTACGTAAGGGCCGTCTCGGTTGAGGATGTGGCCCGGGCCATCGAGACGATGGTCGTGCGCGGGGCGCCGGCTATCGGCATCGCCGGGGCCTTCGGGCTTGCGCTCTACGCCGCCCGCAGTGACGCGGCGACACCCGAGGACTTCCTTCGCGGCTTCGAGGACGCCGCCCGGCGGCTGGCTCGGACCCGGCCGACGGCGGTCAACCTCTTCTGGGCTATCGAGCGCATGAGGGTCGTGGCCCGGGAGACTCTGGCCGGAACAACGGCCGCCCCCGGTCGGGCGTGGCTCGAAGAGGTCCGCCGGCGCCTCCGGGCCGAGGCCCTCGAGATCGCCGGGGCGGACGAGCGGGGCAACCGCCGGTTGTCGACGTACGGTCAGGCGCTTCTCCCCCGGAAATGCCGGGTCCTTACCCACTGCAACGCCGGGGCCCTGGCCACCGGAGGTTACGGTACGGCCCTCGGCATAATCAGGGCCGCCCGCGAGGCCGGCAAGGAGGTCAGCGTTCTCGTGGACGAGACGAGGCCGCTCTGGCAGGGGGCGCGCCTGACGGCCTGGGAGCTCATGCAGGAAGGTATCCCGGCCACGCTCATCACCGACAGCATGGCCGGCTGGTTCATGAGCCGCGGAGAGGTCGACGTGGTCATCTTCGGGGCCGACCGCATCGCCGCCAACGGGGACGTGGCCAACAAGATAGGGAGCTACTCGCTGGCCGTCCTGGCTCGGGCCCATGGTCTTCCGTGCTACAGCGCGGCCCCGCTCTCAACGGTCGACCTCGACACGAAAACGGGCGCGGACATCGTCATCGAGGAGCGGTCGCCCGAGGAGGTCACCCGGCCGTACGGCCTCCTCGTGGCCCCGCCCGGGGTGGCGGCGGCCAACCCGGCCTTCGACGTCACGCCGGCCCGACTCATAACGGCCATCGTGACCGACGCCGGGGTAGCCTGGCCGCCCTATGAGAGGAGCCTGCGCGAGCTGGCGGAGCGGGCCAGCGGCCGGCGGGAAGGAGCGGCCTTTAGGAGGGGGTAATCAGGGTGCTCGACCTCAAGTTCATCAGGACCAACCCCGAGCCTGTCCGGGAGGCCATCAAGGCTAAGGGGATACCGGCGGACCTCGACGGCCTTCTGGCGGCCGACCGGCGCTGGCGCGAGCTGCTCGCGGAAGTCGAGGAGATGCGGGCCGTCCGCAACCGCGTCTCGGCGGACATCGCCGCCCGCAAGAAGGCCGGCCGGCCGGCCGACGTGCAGATCTCCCAGATGCGGGAGGTGGCCGAGGACCTGAGGGAGCTCGAAGGCGAGCTCCGCGCGGTCGAGGAAACCGTCAACCGCCTCCTCCTGGAGATGCCCAACCTCCCCCACGCCAGCGTGCCGGTGGGGCCGGGCGAGACGGCGAACGTGGAGCGGCGGCGCGTCGGGACGCCGCGGGCCTTCAGCTTCGAGCCCAAGGCCCACTGGGCCCTGGGGACCGAGCTCGGCATCCTCGACTTCGAACGGGCGGCCAAGGTGACCGGGGCGCGGTTCACGGTCTTCTGGGATGAGGGGGCGCGCCTGGTCCGGGCCCTCATCGACTTCATGCTCGATCTCCACACGAGGGAGCACGGCTACCGGGAGGTATCCCCGCCGTTTATGGTCAACGCGGCCAGCATGGTCGGGACCGGCAACTTCCCCAAGTACCGGGAGGATGTCTTCGGCCTGCAGGAGTTCGACTACTATCTTGTCCCCACGGCCGAGGTCCCGGTGACGAACCTCCACCGGGACGAGATTCTCGATTCGGCTGACCTTCCGCTCTATTATGCCAGCTACACGCCCTGCTTTCGTTCGGAGGCCGGCGCGGCCGGCCGGGACACGCGGGGGCTCATCCGGCAGCACCAGTTCGACAAGGTCGAGCTGGTCAAGCTGGTCACGCCGGAAACCTCCTACGATGAGCTTGAGAGCCTGGTCGAGGCGGCGGCCGAGGTGTTGCGGCGCCTCGAGCTGCCCTACCGGGTGGTCGAGATGTGCACGGGCGACCTCGGCTTCGCCCAGGCCAAAAAGTACGACCTTGATGTCTGGATGCCGAGCTACAACAATTACGTTGAAATATCGTCCTGCAGTAACTTCGAGGACTTCCAGGCCAGACGGGCGAACCTCCGCTTCCGCCGGGGGCCGGGGAGCAGGCCGGAGTTCGTCCACACCCTGAACGGTTCGGGCGTCGCTGTCGGCCGGTGCCTGGCGGCCGTTCTCGAGAACTACCAGCAGGAGGACGGCAGCGTCGTCGTCCCGGAGGCCCTGCGGCCCTACGCGCGAGGTCTCCGGGCCATCGAGCCGAGGGAGAGGGTGAGGATTACTTCCCCGTAGGACTCCGGGGCGTTCCGGCGAGCGGCACTGGCCCGGTTCGAGCAAGGTTGATGTGACGGTCACGCCGGTCCGGCGTAAATTGACCGCTGTCAAAAGCGCGTGCTATAGTTTCGTGTACGCGAGACGGACACCTGGAGCAAGCCGCGCCCGATGGCGCCCGGCTCCCGACGATGGAGGCGCGGAGGGGTATCGTAACGGTAACGAACCGGTCTTGAAAACCGGCGCCCTCCGGGGCTTGCGGGTTCGAATCCCGCCCCCTCCGCCAGTTCCTGCGCGTCCTTGAGTTGACGTCCGAGCGTATGCTATCCTAAGGAAGCCGGCTCGCTGCGTTCCGCGTCGGACAAGCGCGCTGGAGCCCTTGACAAGTCAATAGCGGAGAGGTGGGTGAGTGGCTGAAACCAAGCGCCTGCTAAGCGTTTGAGGGGGCTTAAACCTCCTCCGAGGGTTCGAATCCCTCCCTCTCCGCCACTCTTGTGCGCCGGTAGCTCAGCTGGATAGAGCGACTGACTACGGATCAGTAGGCCAGGGGTTCAAGTCCTCTCCGGCGCACCATTTTATCTTGTGATGCGCGCCCGTAGCTCAGGTGGACAGAGCAAGGGATTCCTAATC
>DYFB01000005.1 GCA_020725405.1 Symbiobacterium sp.
GCGAGACGACCGAGATCGGCTGGAGCCAGGCCGGCAGGACCTCAATCTCGTAGTAGACCCCGGAGACGAGGAGGATGAAGCCCTCCATGATGTGGGTGGCCTGGGCCCCCCGTTCGGTCGAGAGAAGAGGCAGCACCGCGGCCATGAGGCCGAGCCCGACGAAGGACACGCTCGAGACGACGAGGACGGCCAGGGCGCCGAGCAGGTTCGCTCCCCCGAGGTCGAGGTCGAAGAAGAGAGTGACGACCCCGAGGACCACGACCGACCTCACTATCCCGTAGACGATGGCGTAAAGGCACATCCCGCCGAGGTGGGTCAGGCGGTGGATGGGAGCCATGAAGGTGTACTCGATGGTCCCCTCCCACCGCTCCCAGGCCACGGATTCGGAGACGTCGTGGAAGATTATCGAGAGAAAGCCCCAGAGAAGCGCGCCGATGACCAGGTACAGGACCTTCTCTCCGGCCTGCCCCGGCGTGGTCACGCCGATGAGGGCTATCGTCAGGGTGTTGACGATAGTGTAGAAGAGGAAGACGAGCTCCCACCCGAAGTAGCGCTTCGAGAGGTACCAGTTCCTCTCCACGAACCCCAGCGTGGCCGCGAGCTCCGTCCGGAGCGTCCTCCGGCGCGCCGGCGCCGGCGGGAGCACCTGTCGCCCGGCGGCGGTCCCGGGCTTCCCGGCGGCGCCCCCGTCCGCGGGAGGCCGACCGCTCGCTCCGCCCGCCTTCGCGTCCATCACGCATCCTCCTCTCCCGGCCAGGCCTTGCCGGTGACCTCGAGGAAGATATCCTCCAGGCTGACCGGGCCGTCGGGCCGGAGATGCTCGTACTGCTTCTTGAGGTCGGCCGGAGAGCCCTGAACCACAAACCGGCCCTCGTCGATGAAAGCCACCCTGTCGCACAGGCGGTCGGCCTCGGCCATATCGTGACTCGTCAACACCACGGTCGTATCGTGCGTCTCCCGGATCTCCAGGACGAAGTCCTGGACGTCGCGCTTGGAGCGGGGGTCCAGGCCCGTCGTTGGCTCGTCCAGGAGCAGGACCACCGGGGAGGTGAAGAGGGCCCTAGCCACGGCGACCTTCTGCTGCATCCCCCGGGACAGGTTCTCGAGAGAACCGAAGGCCTTCCGGCGATCGAAACCCAGGCGTTCGAGAATCCCCAGGGCTTTCTCCAACCCCTCCCTCGGCGGGAGCCCATAGAGCCGCGCGGCGTAGCGCAGGTTCTCGAGGGCCGAGAGCTTCTTGAAGAAGGCCGCCTCGACCGAGACCCGGTTGATGAGGTGGCGGACGGCCAGGCGGTCGCGGGCGGCGTCGTGGCCGAAGATCGTCACCGTCCCGGCGTCCGGCAGGAGAAGGGTCGCCATCAAGCGCACGAGCGTCGACTTCCCCGACCCGTTGGGCCCGAGGATGCCGAAGATCTCCCCGCGCCCGACCTCGAAGGTCACGCCGTCAACCGCTCTGATCGGCCTCGGCCGGAGACCGGCGTACCTGAGCCGTCCCGCCAGACCGCGATACTGGGGTAGGTAGGCGAGGGTCTCGTCTTTCTCGTAGAACGTCTTTCGCACCCCCAGGCAGGACACGGCAGGAACTGCGCAGGACATAGCTCTCAACCTCCGTCTTCAGGGGACGGGCGGGCCCCGGACACAGGAAACACAACGGGGTCACGCGCCACCCGTTCCGGACGGGCCCGTGACCCCGCAGAGCTGTTCTTCCTCAGCATCCCGCCGGCGTCGGCCGGAGGGGGGAAGCAAAGGGCCACAGGCCTGGACTCACGATCCGACCTGTGGCTCCTGGAGACCCAGCTCGAGCGGGCCGGCTAGGCCCCGGCGGACAGGTCGGCCGCCGGACCCCACAGGCCAGGCTTCGTGGACCTGACACGAGGCGTGGTCCTCAGCATGCGGCGGCCTCCCTTCCCCAGAACCCCTACTGCCAGCACTCCCGCATTATACGCCTCCGTTCCGGGCAGTGTCAAGCGGCCGATCTCCGAACTGCCCTGCTGGCCAAGGGCCGCCATCTCCCAGCCGCTCCGTCAGCCAGGGGGCCTCACGGTCTATCAGCTCGGGTCATCCCGTCCCGGCCCGCCGGCATAAGAATGGGAGTCGAGCCTCAGGCCGGCAGAGACCGATGTCCCGGAGGTGAGGTCATGGAGGACCCAGCCCGGGAGCCGCGCCCCCGCCCCCGCGCCCGGAGCCAAGGGCTCCCGCCTTGGGCCGCGGCCGGACTCGATGACCTCGCCGCCGAGCTGGAGACAGACCTCGACCGCGGGCTCGCCCCGACGGAGGCGGCCGCCCGGCTCGAGCTCTTCGGGCCCAACGAGATAGGTGGCCGCCCACCGCCCTCCCCCGTGCGCATCTTCCTCTCCCAGTTCACTGACTTCATGGTCCTCGTCCTCATCGCCGCCGCGGCCGTCTCCCTCCTCCTCGGCGACGCCGGCGACACCGCGGCCATCCTGGCCATAGTCGTCCTCAACGCCGTTCTCGGCTTCATCCAGGAATACCGGGCCGAGAGGGCCATGGAGCACCTCCGTGAGCTCGCCGCGCCGACGGCCAGGGTCGTCCGCGGCGGCAGTCCCGAGGAGACCATCCCGGCCGCCGCGGTCGTGCCCGGAGACGTCGTCCTCGTCGAGGCCGGCGACCGCGTCCCGGCCGACATGCGCATCATCGAGGCCCACGGCCTCCAGGCCCAGGAGGCCGCGCTGACCGGCGAATCGGCTCCGGTCCAGAAGTCGGCCTCAGCCCCGAAGGACCCGGCCGGGACGGCCGACCTGCCGAACGTCCTCTTCATGGGGACCGAGATAGTCGCCGGGCGCGGCCGGGGTCTCGTCGTGGCGACCGGCATGGAGACCGAGTTCGGGAAGGTGGCCGGCCTCATCCAGGGGGCGGGGGGTGACCCCACCCCCCTTCAGAGCCGTCTCTCGGAGCTCGGAAGGTACCTCGTCCTGGCCTGTCTCGCCGTCTCCGCGCTGGTCGTCTGGGCCGGACTCCTGCGCGGGGAGGAGCTCTACGACATGATTCTCGCCGGCGTGAGCCTGGCCGTGGCCGCCATCCCCGAGGGCCTGCCGGCCGTGGTCACCATCGTCCTGGCCCTGGGCGTCCAGCGGATGATCCGCCGGAACGTCATCGTGCGGAAGCTGCCAGCCGTCGAGACCCTCGGGTGCGCCACCGTCGTCTGCAGCGACAAGACGGGGACCCTCACCGAGAACGAGATGACCGTGAGAAGGCTGTGGACCCCGGCCAGGTCCTACATCGTGACCGGGCAGGGCTTCGACCTCCGCGGGACGATCCGGCCCGACCCCCGGGAAGGCCCGGCGGCCGACGACGCGGCCCTTCGTCTCATCCTCGCCGGCGGCGTCCTCTGCTCCAACGCCCACCTAGAAGGGAGCGGCAACCGTCGGCGCGGCCGCGTGACCGTCCGCGGGGACCCGACCGAGGGCGCCCTCCTCGTCGCCGGGGCGAAGGCCGGGCTTCTCCGGGCCGCCCTGCAGAAGCGCTTCCCCCGCACGGCCGAGATACCGTTCTCCTCCGAGCGTCGTCGAATGACCACGGTCCACCGCTGGGACGGGGACCGGACCGCCGTCTTCTGCAAGGGAGCGCCGGACACGATCCTCGAGCTCTCGACGCACTGGCACGCTGTCTCGGGGGCCCGCCCCCTTTCACCGGCGGAGCGCGACCGCATCCTGGCCGCGAGCGACGCGATGGCCGGGGCGGGCCTGCGCGTCCTCGGGGTCGCCTACCGCATCCTGCCCGGCCCTCCGTCCGCCTCCGACCTCGGGTCCGGGATGGTCGAGACGGGTCTTGTCTTCGCCGGTCTCGTGGGCATGTCCGACCCGCCGCGCCGTGAGGCCAGGGGAGCGGTCGAGGTTTGCCGGCGAGCCGGGGTCAAGGTGACCATGATAACCGGGGACCACCCGGCGACGGCCGTAGCCGTGGCCCGGGAGCTCGACCTCTTCGACCCGAAGCTGCCCGCCGAGCGACAGGTGGTAACCGGGCGGGAGCTCGACCGGATGAGCGACCGCACCCTGGCCCACCGGGCCCCGGAGTGCCGCGTCTACGCCAGGGTCTCGCCGGGTCACAAGCTCAGAATCGTCCGAGCCCTCCGGCGGCGGGGCGAAGTGGTAGCCATGACCGGGGATGGGGTGAACGACGCCCCGGCCGTCCGGGAGGCCGACATCGGCGTGGCCATGGGCCAGACCGGTACGGCCGTGACCAAGGAAGCCTCGGACATGGTCCTCACCGATGACAACTTCGCCTCCATCGTCGCCGCCCTGGAGGAAGGCCGGGTCATCTACGACAACATCCGCC
This sequence comes from Symbiobacterium sp., assembly GCA_020725405.1. Classification (GTDB taxonomy): domain Bacteria; phylum Bacillota; class Sulfobacillia; order UBA995; family UBA9673; genus DYFB01. The sequence goes on from DYFB01000005.1 coordinate 4,297, forward strand.
GCTTCATTCGCTACCTTCTGGCCTGCAACACCGGGGAGGTCCTGACCATGCTCCTCGGAGCCGTCTTCCGCCTCCCGCTGCCTCTCCTGCCCATCCAGATCCTCTGGGTGAACCTCGTCACCGACGGCCTTCCGGCCATGGCCCTCGGCCTCCAGGCCCCCGAGGCCGACGTGACCTCCCGGCCGCCCCGCTCACCGCGGGAAAGCATCTTCGCCCGGGGTCTTGGCTTCAAAATCCTCGTCCGGGGGGTTATCATCGGCCTGTCGACCGTGGCCGCCTTCGTCTGGACCCTCAAGGCCGCCGGGCAGGACCTCTCCGTCGCCAGGACCGTGGCCTTCGCCACCCTCGTCCTCTGCCAGCTCGTCCACGCCTACGATTGCCGGTCGGACCGTCGCGCCTACTTCGAGGTTCCCCTGTCCTCGAACTGGTACCTGGTCGGGGCGACGACCATCTCCCTCCTCATGCTCCTCGCGGTCATCTACGTCCCGGCCGCCCGGCCGTTCTTCAGGACGGCCCCACTCGGCCCCGCGGAGTGGGCTCTGGTCGTGGCGGCCTCGACGTGGGGCCAGGTCGTCCTGGGCCTGCGGCGGGGCTTCCTCCGCCGGTCAGGTCGCCACGGGTCCGGCTAGTCGCCGCCGGCGTCCGGGGCAGGGAAGATGGGCAGGTAGCCGCCACCCAGGTAGGTACGGGGCACCGGACCGACGATGACCGCTTCGGCGACGGGGAAGTCGCCCTCGACCGTCACCTCGGTCTCGATGAAGGGGATGGCCGTCCGCGAGGTCAGCCGGACGTTGAGGTAGATGCGGTGCCGGGTCTGGTTGATGCCGGCCGCCTCGAAGGTGTCCCAGATGCGGACGCTCTCGACGAACAGGGGGTAGACGGTCACGGGGATGCGCGGACCGACCCCGCCGAGAAGACGGCTCCCCAGCGCGCGGCCGAGAGGGATGTAGAGCTTCCGCCCCTCGAGGCTCACGGCCTCGCGCTTCACGGCCAGGGCCGTCCGGGCGGCGAGATCGTTGACCGCCGAGATGTCGGGCTGAAGGAGCGTCACGTGCCCCTCCTCGCTCAGCTCCACGCGGAACAGGCTCTGGTAGTCGAGACCCGTCGCGGCCACCTCCCGCCTGACGGCCTCGTGGATTATCTCGACGGCGAGGTTCTGGAGCTCAGCCTGGGCCAGGGTGCGGAGCGTGGGCCAGAGCAGGACGTCCAGAAGGAACAGGACCAGGGCCGCGACCACGACGAGGGCGATGCCCGCGGCAATGAGCCGCTCCCAGGGCCCGGCGGGCGGGGCGAGACCGGCTCCGACTCGCGGCCACGGGAACCGTCTCCCGTCGCGCCGGCGGAAGCCGAACGGCCGGGCGCGGGGCCGGGCGGTCCCGGCCAGGCGTCCGAGGACCAGCCTCGGGGGACGACGGCCGCGCAGACTGCGGCGGCGGCCCCACCAGTAGAGGTAGTCGAGCACCGGCCATCACCGGGGAAATCCTATTCGCCCCCAGGCCCGCACGTTCGGACCGGCGCCCCCGCCGGGCCCGCCGGGTCCCTCCGGGTTGTGCGCGCGCCCGGGTAGCCCGGACCGTCCGGGCCACTCGGGCCACCCGGCCGTCAGTCCTTGAGGCGGACCCGGGCGAGACGGCGCTTGCCGACCCGGACGACCATCCCGTCCTTGACGACGACATCGGCCGCCGGGTCGGTCACCCGGTCCTCGTCCACCCTGACCCCGCCCTGGACGACCAGCCGGCGGCCTTCGCTCGTGGACGCGGCGATGCCGAGGGCCGCGAGGAGCCGGGCTATCCACATCGTGCCGGCGGGTGAGAGGTCGGAGCGGGCGATGGTGATCGGCAGGATGTCCTCCGGGAGTTCGCCCCGACGGAAGACGGCGATGAACTCCTCCTGGGCCCGGTCGGCCGCCTCCCGGCCGTGGTACATCCGCGTCAGCGTGTGCGCGAGCTTCATCTTGGCGTCCCGCGGATGGAGCCGCCCGGCGGCGAGGTCCTCCCTGATGGCCGCCACCTCGCCCAGAGCGAGGTCGGTGACCAGCTCGAAGTAGCGGACCATCAGCCCGTCCGGGACGGACATGGCCTTGCCGTAGATCTCGCGGGCGGGCTCGTTGATGCCGATGTAGTTGCCGAGGCTCTTGGACATCTTCTCGACGCCGTCGGTGCCCTCGAGGAGCGGCATGGTCAGGACGACCTGGGCCTCGAGGCCGTAGCGCCCCATGATGTCGCGCGTGGCGACGAAGTTGAAGGTCTGGTCGCTCCCGCCGAGCTCCACGTCAGCCCGGAGGGCGATGGAGTCGTAGGCCTGGGCCAGGGGGTAGAGGAACTCGTGGACGGCGATGGGGAGTCCCTCCCGCCATCGTCTGGTGAAGTCGTCCCTCTCCATCATCCGGGCCACCGTGTACTTGGAGGCGAGCTCGATGACCCCGGCGAAGTCGAGCTCGCCGAGCCAGTCGTTGTTGAAGACAACTCTCGTGCGGGTCGGGTCGAGGACCTTGAATATCTGCCGCTCGTAGGTCATCGCGTTGCGGCGGACCTCGTCCTCGCTCAGCTGGGGTCTCGTCTCGGACTTCCCCGACGGGTCTCCGATGCGGGCGGTGAAGTCGCCGATGACGAAGAAGACCTCGTGGCCGAACTCCTGGAACTGCCGGAGCTTCCGGAGGACGACAGTATGTCCGAGGTGGATGTCGGGGGCGCTGGGATCCGCCCCGAACTTCACCCGGAGCGGCCGCCCCTCGCGCCTGGCCCGGGCGAGCTTTTCACGGAGGCCGTCCTCGGTGATGACCTCGACGCAGCCCCGCTTGAGCTCAAGGAGCTCCTCCTCGAGCGAGACCGTGGCCCGGAACGACGACCCGGGGACCGCGGCCGCCGGGGCTTCCGGGGTCCGACCGCGCCCGACGCCGGCCTTCCTTTCCCCCGCTCCCGTGCGGGTCGAGGTCTCCTTGGCCACGGTCCGCGCCCGCCGGGCTCCGCCTCCGTGCCGGTTGGTCATCCTGGTCTCCTCCTCCTCGGCGCCGCTCGGGGGGCCGGTCCTCAACTAGCGAATTGAGAATTGCCTGGCCATATATGGGAAACTATACCACATCGAGGCCGCCGCCGTTCCATCCGGCTCCGCCCGGGCCCCCGAACGGAAAGCCCCTCCGGCCTGTGGCCGAAGGGGCGCCGGTGGGGCGCGGTACCACCCTTCCTTCCCGCCCGCCGCCTGAGGAGCGGCGGCGCGCGGCTCACCCGGCCGAGGCCCCGAGCGGTACCCAGGCCGGTAGCGGCCGGTAACGACGGCCAACGGGCCCGCCTACGCGGAGTCGGTCGCGGCCCCGCGGCCCGTCCGGGCCTCCGGTCGCCGCGACACCCTCTCGGCGGGCCGGCTCCGGGGGGTATATCCCCGTCATCGCCGTTCTCCCGGCGGCCGGAGCCGCCTATGGTTCCCGGCCTAGATTATACCACAGGAGGAGCAGGTTCCGGTGGATGCCAGTCCTGAGCCCTACCGTCGGGCCCTACCGTCGGCTCGGACGGGAGCTGGCGTTTTCCGCCGCATCGGCCGGCAGGTGTCGAAAAAGGAGACCGCCCGGCTGTGGGCGAAATACGGTTCTTGCCTGCCATATCGCGCGCCCGCACCCCGAGCGGGGACCAGAGGCCGCGCAGGTTTTCAGCCCCTGGATGACAGCGCCCGCCACGGCTTGACGGCCGGGCCGCGGGAGCGGCCGGCGGAGGGCCCCGACCGGCTCCCAGCCGGGCGTCCCGCTTTCCCGGGCCGTGGCGCGCGGCCCGAAGCGGAAGAGGTGGTAGACCGAGATGGCGAGGACCGCCCGTAGGTCCGCGAACACGAAGAGACGGCGCATCCTGCGTTATCTACTGCTCGCAGGCGGCGCCCTGATGATTATCGGCCTCGGTACCGTCGTCGGCTTCATCGCTGCGGCCATGCGCGGGCTCCCGTCCCTGGGCGCCCTCGAGCCGAATCCGGCCCTGACGTCCTTCTTCTACGATTGCGAGGGCCAGGTCCTGGCCGAGGTCTCCGGCTGGGAGAACCGCATCCCCGTCGAGCTTTCGCAGGTCCCCCAGCACCTCATCGACGCCTTCATCGCCTCCGAGGACATCCGCTTCTGGACGCACTACGGAATAGACCTTCGCGGCATCCTGCGGGCGGCCTACCGCGATATCATGGGCGCCTCGTTCCAGGAGGGAGCGAGCACGCTCACCCAGCAGTTCGCCAGGAACGCCTTCGGCCTGGGCTACGAGAAGACCATAACCCGGAAGCTTCAGGAGGTCATCCTGGCCATCCAGATCGAGCGCAAGTGGACCAAGGAAGAGATCCTCACCATGTACCTCAACCAAATCTACTTCGGCCACAGCGCTTACGGGGTCCAGGCCGCCTCTCAGCTCTACTTCGGGAAGGACGTGTCCGAGCTAACCCTGCCCGAGGCCGCTCTGGTCTGCGGTGTGGCCAAGAACGCCAACATCTACTCGCCCTACGTCGACGCCAACCGGGCCATCGCCCGGCGCAACACGGTCCTGACCCAGATGGCCCGCTACGGGAAGATAACCGCCGAGCAGGCCGAGGAGGCGAAGGCTGCTCCGCTCTCGCTGAGCGGCCTTCCGGCCGAGAACTACCCCGCCGCCTACTTCGTCGACTACGTCCTCGAGTACCTCCTCGACCGCTTTAGCCCGGAGATCGTCTACCGCGGTGGCCTTCGCGTCTACACCACCATAGACATGTCGCTCCAGAGCCATCTCGAGCAGGCCTACGCCGACATTCTCGATAAGGCCCTCCCCCTCGTCGACGAGGCCACCGGGGAGGCCCTGAGCCAGCCCCAGTCGGCCGCCGTCTTCCTCGACCCCGAGACGGGAGCCATCCGGGCCATGATCGGGGGACGCAAACACCAGAAGAAGCTTGAGCTCAACCGGGCCGTCCCGCCGCGCGGCAGCTGGGAGGGGACCCTTCGGCAGCCAGGATCGGCCTTCAAACCCATCGTGGACTACGCTCCAGCCATCGAGCTCGGCTGGTCGCCAGCCTCGGTCCTGGACGATTCGGTCAAGACCTGGTACTTCCCGAACCAGGACCCCTGGAGCCCGGAGAACTACAACCGTCTCTACCGCGGTCTCGTCAGCTTCCGGGAGGCCCTCGAGCTCTCCATCAACACGGTGGCCGTCAAGGTCCTCGAGCAGATCGGGGTCGAAACCGGGATCCGCTACGCCGAGCGTTTCGGCATCGACACCCTGGTCAAGGAGGGTAGGTACACCGATTCGAGCCTGGCCGTGGCCATCGGCGGCCTGACCCAGGGCGTATCGGTCCTCGATATGGCCCAGGCCTACGCCGTCTTCGCCAACGGGGGGATCAGGGTCGAACCATTCGCCGTCGTCCGCGTGGAGGACAAGTACGGCAACACTCTCATCGAGAACCGGCCCATCCGCGAGGTCGTCCTCTCCGAGCAGGCGGCCTACCTCGTGACCGACATGCTGAAGGGCGTCCTCAGCCCGCGCGGCACCGGATGGCGGGCCCAGCTCGACCGGCCGGCCGCCGGGAAGACGGGGACCACCGATAACGACCACGACGCCTGGTTCGTCGGCTACACCCCGGAAATCGTCGGGGCCATGTGGATGGGTTACGACCAGCCCAAGCCGATGAACGACATATTCGGCGGCACCTATCTCGCCCCGATATGGAAGCAGGCCGTCGCCGCCTGGCTCGAGGGCAAGCCGGTGCAGGACTGGGTCCAGCCTCCGGGGATAGTCAAGGCCGTGGTCTGCTCCGTCTCGGGCCACCTGCCCGGACCCCACTGCCCGCAGTCGTGCTGGCGGGAGGAGCTCTTCATCGAGGGGCGCCAGCCGCTCGCCACCTGCAGCGTGCACGTCCCCGCTGTGGTCTGCGCCCGCCGCCCCTGGCAGCTCGCCCGGCCCGAGTGCCCGGAGAAGATCACACAGGTGTTTATCCGCCGCTCGGAGCCGTTCGAGGTGTTCAAGAAGGTCGACGACAAGACCAACCGCCTGATGACCTACATCCCGGCCGACGCCGCCGACGAGTACCCGACGGAGTACTGCGACTTCCACGTGGAGCTCCCGATCTACGTCGGACCGACGCAGGAGGTCGTCATCGCCGCCTATCGCTGGGCTTTCAGCCCGAACGTCATAACCGTGCCCTTCGGGACTCGCGTCATCCTGAAGGTGCAGGCGCAGGACGCCAACCACGGCTTCGCCCTGCCGGCCTACGGGATTGACGAGATATGCCTGAAGGGCCGCCAGAAGACCATCATCTTCGTGGCCGACCAGCCGGGGACGTTCACCTTCTACTCCAGCGTCTACGCCGGCAAGGATACGGCGAAGATGACCGGCCAGTTCGTGGTCACCGGACCCTAGGGGCGGAGCGGACCCCAGGGGTGGCGGACCCTAGGGGTGGGACGCGGCCGGACCCCTGGTCCGCTTCCCGAGAAGGACGACCGTGACCCCGGTCCCGCCGGCCACGGGCTCGGCCGCGTAGTGGGCTCTCACCTCGGGGTGCTCGTCGAGGTACTCCGCTACCGCCTGGCGCAGGACGCCCGTCCCGCGCCCGTGGATGACCCGCACTGTCTCCAGGCCAGCCAGGAGGGCGTCGTCAAGGTACTTGTCCAGGCGCCCGAGGGCCTCCTCCACCGTGAGCCCGCGGAGGTGTATTTCCGGAGAGACGGCCAGGGCCTTCCCCAGGGCGGCCCCCGACGTCGCTCCCGCCCCCGCCCTGCCAGGCCCGTCCTCAGCCATCCCCTGGACGGCCTCGGCCCTGGGAGCCCGGAACTCCGGGACCCCACCCCGGCCCGGGACCCGGAGGTCGCCCAGGTGGACGGTCAGACGCATCGAGCCCACCAGGAGCCCGACCATCCCGCCCTCATCCGGCCCCTCGATCACTTCCCCGAAGTGGCGGAGGCCGGCCACGTAGAAGACCCTCCCCGGCGTTACCTCGTCGGCCGGGGGCTTGACGCCCGCGCCCCGTCCCGGCCTGGACGGCCGAGCGGCGCCCGGGGCGCCGGCCTCCGGGGCGCCGGCCTCCGGGGTGCCGGCCTCCGGCGCCCCGGTCCCCTCCTCGCCCGGGCCCGGCCCCTCCGCCAGGGCCAGATCACGGGCCCGCTTCTCGGCCCCGGCCAGGACTTCGCGAGCGGCCTGCTCCAGCCGGTCAAGACGCCGCCGGGAGTCGAGCGGGAGAGGCGGCGCGGTCGCGCCGGCGAGCTCCGGCTCTTCTCCCCCGGCGGCCCCGGACTCAGGTCCGGGCCCGGCCGGGCCGGCCGCGGGTTCCCCGGCCTCGGCCGCCGCCAGGCGTCGCTCGGTCTCCCGAAGGCGCTGGATGAGCCCGGCGGCCTCGAGGCGGGCAAGGCGGACGATGCTCCTGGCCTCGTCCCTGGCCCTTTCAAGCACCTTCTCCTCGCTCGCCCGGAGGTTGGCCCACTTTCGGGCCTGCTCCTCCTGCATCTCCCGGGCCTGGCGGGCCGCCTCGCGGGCCGAGCGGAGCTCTTCGGCCACCTTAGCCCGGTCCTCCTCGAGGGCCTGGATCAGGGCCGGAACGTCCCGGGTCTCTCCCTTGACGAGGGCTCTCGCCCGGTCGATGACCGCCCGCGGCAGGCCCAGCCGGCTTGAGATCTCCAGGGCGTTGCTCCGTCCGGGAAGCCCGATGACAAGGCGGTAGGTCGGGGCCAGGGTCTCGATGTCGAACTCCACCGAGGCGTTGACCATGCGGTCCCGTTCGTAGACGAAGGCCTTGATCTCACTGTAGTGGGTGGTGGCGATGGTCCTCGCCCCCGAAGAGTGGAAGTGCTCGAGGAGGGCCATGGCCAGAGCCGCCCCCTCGGCCGGGTCGGTCCCGGCGCCGATCTCGTCAAGGAGGACGAGATGTCCACGCCCGCCGGTCTCCTCGACAGCGGCGATTATCGAGATGATGTTCCGGAGGTGCGAGGAGAAGGTCGAAAGGTTCTGCTCGATGCTCTGCTCGTCGCCGATGTCGGCCCAGACCCCCCGGAAGACGGCCACGGTGCTCCCCTCGGCGGCCGGGATGTGCAGGCCGGCCATGGCCATCAGGGTCAGGAGCCCGACGGTCTTGAGGGTGACGGTCTTGCCTCCGGTGTTCGGCCCGGTGATGACCATAGTGTCGAAATCCGTGCCGATCCGGATGTCGATGGGGACGACCCGTCCGGGCGGGCTCACCTTGAGAAGCGGGTGACGCGCCTCTCTCAGGTCAAGCCGGTCTTCCCGGGACAGAAGGGGCTCGACCGCGCTCAACCGCCCGCTCAGGCGCCCCTTGGCGAAGCAGACGTCGAGGTGGGCCAGGGCCCGGACGGTCTCCCTCAGCTCTTCCATCCTGGAGCCGACGGCGTCGGTGAGCTCCCGGAGGATGCGTGAAACCTCGTCGCGCTCCTCAAGGGCGAGCTGCCTCAGCTCGTTGTTCAGCGGGACCACGGTCAGAGGCTCGACGAAGAGGGTCACCCCGCTCGCCGAGCGGTCGTGGACCACGCCGGGAAGCGCGTCGCGGTGTTCGGCCCGGACCGGGATGACGTACCGGTCCTGCCTCACGGTAATGAGGGGGTCCTGCAGGACCTTCCGGTACTCGGGGGAGCGGATAATGGCCTCCAGCTTCTCGCGCAGCCGACCGAGAGTCGTCCGGGCCGAGGCCCGTATCTGCTGGAGCTTCCGGCTGGCCGAATCGGCCACCTCGGCGCGGTCGTTGATGCACCGCGTTATCTCGGAGACAAGGTCGGTGAACAGGCCGACGGCCTCGGCCGACCGGCTCAGGGTCGGGCAGTCGCCGGCTCGCCCCGTCAGGAACTTCCTCAGGCGGGCGGCCCCGTCACAGGTCTGGGCGATATCGAGGAGCTCCGACGGCTCGAGGACCCCTCCGCCGGCCACCTCCTCGAGATAGGACCGGATGTCGCGCAGCCCCCCGAGGGGCACCGCCTGACCCCGGTCCAGGAGAAGGCGCGCCTCCGAGGTTTCCCGCTGACCCCTCTCGACCACCTCCGGGTCGGTGGAGGGCGCGAGCGCCAGGGCCGCGTCCCGGCCCGGACCGAAGGAGGTCTCCTTGGCCAGCAGCGCCTGAATTCTATCGAACTCCAGTATCTCAAGTGTCCGCGGGTTCATGGAGCCACCCTCCTTCCCGCGCCGTCCCCGGTCCGCCTTCCGGGACCCCCGGTATGCCGGCCGAGCGGGCCAGGCGGCCCCCGACCTGCGAGATGTCTCGCAGGCCCTCGACCGCCGGCCGGGCGTCGCGGCCGAAGGCGGCGATCGGAACGGGGTTCGCCGTGTGGGCCCCGTGGGAGACGTCCTCTATGTTCCCGTGGTCGCTCGCCAGGACGACCGCGTCGCACTCCTCGTCGAGGCCGGCCACGACGCCGGCGAGGAACGCGTCGAGGTTCCTCAGGGCCGTCCGGCAGAGGTCGATGTCCTGACTGTGTCCGGCTATGTCGGTCAGGAAGTACTCGTAGAGACAGAAGTCGTGCGCCCTGGCCACCGCGAGAGCCCGGCGGGCGGCCTCCTCCGGCGGCACCAGGGGCACGCCATAGTGTTGTCCAACAATGGTCCAGCAGGTCACATCGTGGTAGACCGCCTCGCCCCGGAGGAGGTCCTCCACCGTGCGAAGGCGTAGCCCGGCGGCCAGGGCGGCCGAGGTCGTCGCCGAGGCCCGGCGCCGGCCTTCGAGGAGAAGCTGGAGCCCGTCCGGTCGGAACATGTTGAGGAAGGTCACCCGGCGCCCCGCGCGCACCCCCAGGGTGAAGAGACTCCTCTCGTCGAGAAGCGCCTTGAGCCGCCCCATAGGGAAGGCGTTGACGTGCCGGCCGACATAGGCCGCGGCGTTGACCCCGGTCAGGAGGGTGGTCTGGCCCGTGGCGCTCTGGGGCAGTCCCGGAACGCCGAGGGAGGCGTCCGCCGCCACCGTGAAGCCCGTCCGCCCCAGAACGGTCACCAGCCGGGGCTCACCGTCCGGGGAGTCGTCCCCCTCGAGGGCGGCGGCGATGGGACCGAGGACCGGGAGGTCCATGGCGTAGACCGGGTTCGTCGCCGGGTCGGGCCGCCCCAGCCCGAAGCCGTCGACGAAGACGAAGAGGAGTCCCAACGCCCTCACCTCCCGGGAAACGTGGTCGCCGCGCTAGGTTCGTCGGCCGAGGGCGGTTCACCTTGCAGGCTAGGCGCGCCGGAGAAGCCGGCTGAGTTCGGGCCAGGGCCGGGTGTTGGCGAGGTCCTGCGGCTCGAGCCAGGCCCGGCGGGCCGTAGCCACCCCGTAGACCATATCCCCGAGGTAGCGGGGGCTGTGGGCGTCGGTCCCCAGGGCCACCCGGCAGCCCTTGTCCCGGGCCGACCGGGCGTGGACGTCCTTGAGGTCGAGACGCTCGGGCGACGAGTTGAGTTCGAGTAGGGCCCCTGTTCGCGCCGCGGCCTCAAGGACCGCGTCGATATCCAGGGCGGAGGCCTCCCTCCGCCCGATAAGCCGGCCGGAGGGGTGTCCGAGGATGTCGACGTGCGGGTTCTCGACCGCCGCCAGGAGGCGGGCGGTCATCCGATCTCCGGGCTGCCCCAGGCGGGAGTGGACCGAGGCGATGACGAGATCCATCTCGGCCAGGACCGAATCGGGGAGGTCGAGCTCACCGCCGTCCAGGATGTCCACCTCCACCCCGGCGAGGAGCCGGAAGCCCTCGAGGTCCTGGTTTATCCGCTCTATCGCTTCCTTCTGGGCGAGGAGCCGCCGCTCGTCGAGCCCCCGGGCCATGGCCAGCGACCGGCTGTGGTCGGTGACCGCCAGATATTCGTAGCCGAGGAGCTGTCCCGCCCGGGCCAGTTCCTCGAGGGAGGCCGTCCCGTCCGACCAGTCGGAGTGAACGTGGAGGTCTCCCCGGATGTCGGAGAGCTCGACGAGGCGGGGGAGGCGACCCTCTCCGGCGGCCTCGATCTCGCCCGCCCCCTCCCGGAGCTCGGACGGGATGAAGGGTAGCCCGAGGTGGCGGTAGAGGTCCGCCTCGCTCTTTACGGAAAGGGGTTCCTCCCCGGGAGCGCCGAGTCCCCCGGGTCCCAGGAGGAGGCCGCGGCTCTCGGCCCGCCGGCCCAGGGCGGCAAGGTGGCCGACCGACCCGGTGCGGTGGTGCAGGACGGCCGGGAAGAGCCCGGGTGGAACCAGCCGGACGTCGACGGCCGGCCCGGTCGACTGGAGGACCGTCACCGCGAGCCCGCCTCCCGGTTCCCCGGCGGCCTCGACGACCTCGCGAACCCCGGGGAGGCGGCGGACGGCCGCCACGACGGCCGCCGGGTCCTCCGCGGCGGCGACGACCTCGACGGCTTTCACCCACTCGCACCACCGCCGGACCTCCCCGGCGGGCTCGGCCCGGACGACGCCCGGAAGGCCGGCGAGGTCCCCGGCCAGGGACAGGGCGGCGGGGCGGGCGACGGACAGAGGTAGGCCCTCGGGCCGGTGCCGGACGGCGGCTATGCCCCGCAGAATGGCTCCTTCCTTCTTCGGCCCGAGCCCGGGCAGCCGGCGCAGGGCTCCGGACCGGACAGCCTCCTCGAGTTCGTCGACCCCGGTGAGACCGAGCTCGCGGTGAAGAAGGCCGGCCGTCTTCCCCCCGACCCCGGGAATCCGGGTCATCTCCAGGACCCCGGGGGGAACCTCGGCCGCGAGGCGGTCGTAGTAGGCGAGGCTCCCCGTTTCGATGAGTTCGGATATCTTCTTCGCCAGGGCCTCCCCCACGCCGGGTATCTCCCGGAGGCGGCCCTCCCGGTGCAGGGTGGCGACGTCGACCGGGTAGTGCTCCACCGACCGCGCCGCCCGGTGGTAGGCGGCGGCTTTGGCCGCCTCGTCGCCCCCCTTTATCTCGAGGAGGTCGCCGACGAGGCTGAGGACCCGGGCGACATCCGGGTTACTGATCCTCATCTTCCGGCGGGGGTTTCCACCCGGCCTGCCCGGCCAGGGCGTCACCCGTGAAGAGCTGCCGGTCACCGGCCTCGCGGCCGGGCTCGTGGGCCTTGCGGCCGGGCCCGCCGGCGTCCCGATCGGACGCGACCTCGACGCCGGGCTCCGGAGCGCCGGCCTCCGGCAGGCGCCCGGACCGGCCGGACGGGCGCGCCGGCTCGTCCGCCGCAGCGGCCTGGCGACGCTGGCTCCACTCCTCCTCGAGAAGCTGGGTCAGCTGATCGTACTGCTCCCTTATCTTGAAGAGCTCGTCGGCCATGTTGATGGCCGCCAGCACCGCGACCCGGGAGGTGCCGAGCTTGGGGTAGGCTTCGGCGATCTGGAGCATCTTCTCGTCGACGTACCGCGCGACCCGCTCGATGTGCTCGGCCGGCATCCGGCCGCGGATGGTGTAGTCCTCTCCAAGGATGCGGGCGGTAACCCTCGTCAGCCTCTCTTCCACGCAATCAACCTCCAACCGAGGTCCGGTCGCCTAGCGCAGGACCGCCCCGAGTTCGTCCGTCAGAGCCTGGCGCACCCGCCCGTGGACCTCGTCGACTTCGGCGTCGGTCAGGCTTCGCTCCACCGAGCGGTAGACGATGCGCCAGGCCGTCGACCGCTGGCCCTCGGGGACGGGGTGGCCGTGGTAGACGTCGAACAGCCTGACGCCCGCGCACAGCGCCCCGGCCGACCGCCGGATAACCTCCTCTATCCGCCCGGCCTCGACCTCCCGGGGTAGGACCACGGCGACGTCGCGGAGGACGGCCGGGAAGCGGGGCAGGGGCTCCACGCGGACGACGGCCCCCGGAGCCCGGGCCACCTGATCGAGGTCCAGCTCCAGGACCGACACCCGGGCATCCACGTCGCACTCCCGCGCCACCCGCGGGTGGAGCTCACCAAGAACTCCCAGTTCGACGGGGCCTCCGTTCGGACCTTCCGCCACGAGCAGCGCCTGGCGCCCCGGATGGAGGCGGCGGTCGCCGGCCGGGGAACGGCGAAGGGTCCAGCCGGCGACCCCGAGCTCCCAGAGCACGACCGAAGCTATCCCCTTCATGTGGAAGAAGTCAGGCTCAGCCGTCGGCGGCAGCCAGGACCCTTCTTCCCCCCGCCCGGTGGCGACCACGGCGAGATAACGCTTCTCGACCGGAAGGGCGGCCGGGGACAGCGGCCCCTTGGCGGGGGGCCAGTTCGCCGTCCCGACCTCGAACAGGCGGAGTCGTCTCTCCCCGTAGCTCAGGTTCCTGGCGACGACCTCGACGAGGTTCCCGAGAAGCCCGGTCCTGAGCCCCCGCCGGTTCTCGGCCAGCGGGTTGGCGAGCTCGAGCGGGTCCGGACCGGGTCCGAGGAGTCGCTCCCGCTCCGGGTCGACCAGGGACGAGGTCACCACCTCGGTGTAGCCCAGGCCGACGAGGGTCCGGCGGACCCGGTCGGCAAGACGCGCGAGCTTGGGGCGTGTCCCGACGGTCGTCTCGCCCCGGGGCAGGGTCGGGGGTATCTCACCGTAGCCATGGAGACGGGCGACCTCCTCGATGAGGTCGGCCTCACCGCTGACGTCGCCCCGCCAGGACGGGATGGTGACTTCGAGCACCCCGTCGGTGCCGGCCGCCGGGCGGCAGCCGAAGCCGAGGCGACCCAGGTAGGCCGCGATCAGCGCCGGCCGGAGGTCTACTCCGAGCAGGGCCGAGACCCGCTGGCTCCGCAGGCGCAGCCGCCTCGGCGCGAACGGACGCGGGCTATGGTCCACCGACCCCGGCGCGACGGTGCCACCGGCGACAGCGGCGATCAGTCCGGCGGCCCTGGCCGAGGCCGGGTCCACCGCCTCGGGATCGGGGCCCTTGTCAAAGCGCGTGGACGCTTCGGAGACAAGCCCGAGGGCCTTCGACGTTCGCCGCACCGAGTTCGGGGCGAAGCAGGCCGACTCAAGGAGGATGTCGACCGTGCCCGGCCCGACCTCACTCCCCTCCCCACCCATCACGCCGGCGAGAGCGACCGGCCGCGCGGCGTCAGCGATGACCAGCATGTCCCCGGTCAAGTCGCGCTCCAGCCCGTCCAGGGTCACGAGCCGCTCGTCGGGACGGGCCCGTCGGACGACGATGCGCCGTCCCTCCAGCCGTTCGAGGTCGAAGGCGTGGAGCGGCTGGCCGTACTCCAGCATGACGTAGTTGGTGATGTCGACAATGTTGTTAATGGGCCGCATACCGCAGGCGAGGAGCCTCAGCTGTATCCACCAAGGCGAGGGCCCGACGGCGACCCCCCGGATGACCCGAGCGATGTAGCGCGGGCAGAGTTCGGGGTCCTCTATCTCGACCGACGCGCTCACCTCCGCCGGCTCACCGCCCGGCCGCAGGAGGCTGACCGGGTCACTGAACCTCACCCCGGAGGGACCAGCACCCGTGAGGGCGGCGACCTCACGGGCCACCCCGATAATGCTCTGCAGATGGGTGGCGTAGTTCGGCGTCAGGTCGAGTTCGAGGATGGTCTCGGGAAGCCCGAGAGCGCCGGCGAGGTCGGTCCCGGGGGCCACGGGTCGAGCCTCTCCCGGCAGGCCGGGACCGTCGCCGGCGGCCAGGATCAGGACCCCCTCCCCCTCCCGGGGGTGCTCACCGAGCACGAGCTCGGAGAGCGACAGGACCATCCCCTCGGACTCCACTCCGCGCAGGTTGGTACTACCTATCTCCCAGTCCCCGGGGAGCACGCTTCCCGGAGGCGCGTAGGCGACCAGGTCGCCCGTCTTCATGTTGGCCGTCCCGGCCACGACGGACCTCTCCCCGGCACCCGTGTCCAGGCCGACGAGCCAGAGACGGCCGCCTGGCCCCGGGTCGGGGTGAGGCTCCACGGCGGTCACCCTGGCGGCCACGGCACCGCGGAGCCCGGCCCCGAGCTCGCCGACGGCCTCAACCTTCACTCCGGCCATGGTCAGCTGCTCGGCCAGGCCAGTTGCGTCCCAGGGCCACTCGCAGTAATCCCTCAGCCAACCCAGCGGAACCCTCAAGCTTGGTCCCCTCCTTCCCCAGCCGGCCGGAACTGCCGGAGGAACCGGACGTCCCCGCCGTAGAGGAGCCGGATGTCGTCAATCCCGTAGCGGAGCATGGCCACCCGCTCGATACCCATACCGAAGGCGAAGCCGGAGACCACCTCGGGGTCGTAGCCGCCGTTGCGCAGGACGTCCGGGTGGACCATCCCGGCCCCGAGAATCTCGAGCCAACCCGAGCCTCCGCAGACGCGGCAGCCGGCCCCCCCGCAGAGAGTGCAGGAGACGTCCACCTCGGCGCTCGGCTCGGTGAAAGGGAAGTAGCTTGGGCGGAACCTCGTCCGGGCGAGCTTCCCGTACATCTCCCGGGCGAAGACGTCGAGAACGCCCTTGAGGTCGCCCATGGTCACGCCCTCGTCGACGAGAAGCCCCTCCACCTGGTGGAAAACCGGTGAGTGGGTGGCGTCGTCGTCGCGGCGGAAGACCCGTCCCGGGGCGATGATCTTGACCGGCAGGCGCGGGGTGTGCGACCTCATGTACCGCACCTGCACCGGAGACGTCTGGGTCCGGAGGAGGACGTCCGGGGTGAAGTAGAACGAGGCCTGCATGTCCCGGGCCGGGTGGTCGCGGGGGATGTTCAGGGCCTGGAAGTTGTACCAGTCGGTCTCAACCTCCGGGCCCTCGGCCACCTCGAACCCCATGGCCGTGAAGATGCGCTCTACCTCGGCCCAGGCCAGGGTCAGGGGGTGGTAGGTGCCGGGCAGGGGAACCGTGCCCGGCAGGGTGATATCGACCGCCTCGGCCTCCAGCCGCCGCTCAAGCTCAGCCTCGTCCAGGGCCCGCGACCGCTCCTCGACAAGACGCTCCACCTCCGCCCGGGCCTCGTTGGCCAGGCGGCCGAGCTCGGGCCGGGCCTCGGCCGGCACCTTCCCCAGGCTGCGCAGGACGAGAGTTATCTCCCCCTGCCGGCCGAGGAACCGCACCCGGGCGGCCTCGAGTTCTTCTCTGGTGTGGGCCTCCTCCACCACCCGGCGGGCCTCCGCGGCCGCGCCGGCCAGGCGCCCGGCCAGGGCCGCATACCCGTCTTCCATCCGCCACGCCCTCCTTCCGAGTCCGAAAAGGAAGAAACAAAAGAGCCTTCGCCCTAGGGACGAAAGCTCCTCACTTCCGCGGTACCACCCTGCTTAGGCCCCGCCCTGGCGGGCGGGATGCCTCCCTCTCGCCCGGGCACGGGAGGTCGCCGTCCGGCGAGAACCCCGGTCGCGGCCCCGGGCGTGGGTCCGCCCCTGGGGCGCGCCCGGCGCGGCGCGCCGTCCTATGCCCGTCCCCGGCTAACGGCGGGGCTCCGGCCGGACCTACCGACCGCCCGGTCGGCGGTGTTCAGCCCGGCGGCTCGGGAGCGAACTTCGGCCGGGCCTGGCCGGGGCGCTTTCAGTCTGCGGCGGCCCCTCCCTGCGGACCCGGGTTGCCGGCCTACTTCTCTCCGTCATGGCCACTGTTCGGCTCTTCTTGCCGACCCCCGGTCCGCCCGGACCGTATCGGTGGGGCGGACGGCGAGGGCCGGTCGTTTTGGGCTAGTATAGCACGGGCCGGTGACCGGGGCAACGCCGGATTCCGGCAGGCCGCCCTAGTCCGCGCCCGTGCCCCACCCTTCCCGCCGGCGGGCGGCCTCGTAAACCAGGACCGCTGCGGCCATGGCCACGTTGAGCGACTCGGCCCCGCCGAACATCGGGACCGAGACCAGCTCACATCCGGACCAGAGGCCAGGGTCGGGTCCGGCCGCCTCGCCCCCGAGGACGATGGCCGCCCTCTCTCCCAGGGGCGCTCGCCAGTGCGGCCAGCCGCCGGAGGCCTGGGCCACGAAGACCCCGTACCCCGACCGCCGGAGGAGCTCGGGCACGCGTGAGGCCAGGGCCGCACGGCTCGCGGGCGTCTCCTCACCGCCACCGCCCCGGGTCGGTCCGGGTGTTTCGAGGAGCCCGGCCACCGCGTGCTCGGCGGCGACGACCGGGACGCGGAAGGCCGACCCCATCGACGCCCGGAGGGCCTTGGGCCCGAACGGGTCGGCCGTTCCCGGAAGGAAGATGATGGCGGCGGCCCCGGAAGCGTGAGCCGACCGAATGACCGTCCCGACGTTCCCGGGGTCGCGCACGTTGTCGAGGACGACCAGAGTCGAGGGGCGGTCCCCCTCGAGGAAGGGGCGCGGGTCGGGCAACGGGCGCCTGGCCACAACAACGATCCCCTGCGGAGTCTCCGTGTCGGCCAGCTCGGCCATGACCTGGGGGTGGACCTGGAAGAATCCTCCCAGCGGCGGGCGGGCCGTGAGATCGCGGACAAGTTCCTCGCCGCCGGGCACGCCGAGGACCGTCTCCTCCCAGAAGCCGAGAGAGAACGCAGCGCCCGCCTCGCGCGCGTCGCGGACGAGGCGGACGCCCTCCAGAAGACACTGTCCTTCGGCTTCCCGCACCCGCCGCCGGTGGAGCCGGCGGGCGTACTTGACGTGCGGGTTTGCCTTCGAGGTTATGCGGCCCGCCGAGCCGTCAGCGGCCACCCTCGAGACCCTGCTTGGCCTTCATGACCAGCTGCTCGAAGGCGGACTGATCCCTGACGGCCAGGTCGGCCAGGACCTTCCGGTTTACCTCGACCCCGGCCCGCCGGAGGCCGTTCATCAGCCGGCTGTAGGACAGCCCGTTGGTGCGGGCCGCGGCGTTTATCCGGGCTATCCACAGGCGGCGGAAATCACCCTTCTTTCTGCGCCGGTGCCTGTAGGAATAGGCCAGGGCGTGGAGGACGGCCTCGTTGGCCGGCCTCCAGAGCTTGCTCTTGGTGCCGCGGAAGCCCTTGGCCAGCTTCAGTATCTTCTTGTGCCGGCGGCGTCTGGTGACGCCACGCTTCACCCTTGGCATGATTCGGTCACTCCCTATGCAAACCGGCCCCGCCCTGAGGCGGTCCAGGCGACGTGATCAGGCGTAAGGAAGCAGCCTCCTGGCCTTCTTCTGCTCGGTCGGGTGCACCGGGACATCCTTGCGCAGCCGGCGGCGCCGCTTGGCGGACTTGTGGACGAGCTTATGGACGTGATGCGTGTGGGCGCGCATCACCTTGCCCGTGCCCGTCACCTTCATGCGTTTCGCAGCGCCCTTGTGCGTCTTCATCTTGGGCAACTCGTTCCTACTCCTTTCCCCTTGCGCCGGGTCCTCAACCTTCATCGCCCGGGTTGCGGCCCCGGGTCCTCATCCTTCCCAGCCCGGGCTGCGGCGCCGGGTCCTCAACCCTCGTCGCCCTCGCCGGTCCCGGGGTCCCCAGGTCGGCTCTCTTCCTCGGCCCCGGGCGGAGCGGAGGGAGCTTCGGCCGCCGGAGCCTGACCGGACCGGGCCGCGCCAGCCCGGGCTTCAGCCCGGACCTCGGCCCTGGGCATGACGATCATGACCATATTCCTGCCCTCGAGTTTCGCGGGACGCTCGATGACCCCGACGTCGGCGACCGCCTCGGAGAAGCGGGCCATCAGGGCCCGGGCGAGGTCCTGGTGGACGATCTCCCGGCCCCGGAACATGACCGTAACCTTGACCTTGTTTCCCTCTTTAAGAAACCTGTGCGCGTTACGGGACTTGAAACCGAAATCGTGGCTGTCGATGTTCGGCCTTAGCTTGACCTCTTTGATGTCCCCTGTCCGTTGCTTGCGCCGGGCGTCGCGATCCCTCTTGGCCTGCTCGTACTTGAACCGGCCGTAGTCCATGAGGCGGCAGACCGGCGGCCGGGCCGTGGGTGCCACCTCCACGAGATCGACGTCGGCTTCAGCGGCAAGACGAAGGGCGTCCCGCAGTTGGACGATTCCCAGCTGCTCCCCGTCCTGACCAATGAGCCGGACCTCCCTGGCCCGAATCTGCTCATTGGTCCTCAGGTCTCGACTTATAAGTGTCACCTCCCCTTGCGAGACTCGCCAAAACGAAAGGGCGGCGAAGAAGACCGCCGCCCTGGTTTTCCATAGGCCGGTGGTAGAGACGCCTCAGGAGACGTTTCCGGCCCAGGTGTTCCGCGACAACCCGGACTGGCAGCCGCCCTCGCGGGGGCGCCTCCGGGTGAGAAGCGATGGGCTTCTTCTTCTCCGGGACCAAAACCTGGATGTCAACGTTCGTTCAAGGTTCAAGCCAGTATAGCACGCCGCCGTTTGGGGGTCAACGCGGCGCGGCAACGCTGAGCCTACCTTGGCGGCCGGATTGTTCCCACGCAGCCGTACCAACACCGGTCCGCGAACCAGAGCCCCCCGTTGTCGTCTACGGCGACGTTAAGGAACTCCATCGGCGCTCCCAGCAGTCGGCCGTTCTCATCTACCTGCCGCAGGGGAAAAGGGAAGTACATCGATGAGCCGGACACGGGATCATAGGCGATTGCCCGCAGGAGCGTCACCACCCACAGGAGGTCCTTTCCCCCCGCCACTATGTGCCGAGGCGTCTCCCCTTGCTCCAATCCCAGGACCCCACTGAGGTCCGTGAGCCGACCCGTGGCAGGGTCGAACTCAGCAAAGAGCACCGAGCCGCCCGGCGAGACGAGGTAGATGAGGCCGTCACCGCTTACCGCGAGGCTCTGTCCGGGTACCTGATATTCCCGGACACTGAGCGATCCTGTGTCGATAGCCAGCAGCCTGCCCCTCGTGGTACATATCCAGATCGTCTCGGAATTAATTGCCATGCCCGTAATGGAATAGGTTGAAAGGTCGCCCGGAAGGATGCAATGAGCCGTGCCGGCATCTCCGTCAGCCGGGAGGGCGGGCCTCGGCCACGGCCTCGGCGGCAAAGTCCCCGACCGGCCTGGGGCCTTCATCACCTCGGCTCCGGTGGCGGACGGAAACGGTGCCGGCCTCCTGTTCGCGGTCGCCGGTGACGAGCATGTAGGGCACCTTCTCTAGCTGGGCCTGCCGGATCTTATAGCCGATCTTCTCGCCGCGGCCGTCCACCTCGACGCGCAGCCCGGCTTCTCGGAGCCGCCGGGCTACTTCCCCGGCGTAGGCGAGGTTCCGGTCGGTTACCGGCAGGACCCTCACCTGGACCGGGGCCAGCCAGACCGGGAACGACCCGGCGTGGTGCTCGATAAGGCTCCCGAGGAAGCGCTCCATGGAGCCAAGGACCGTCCGGTGGATCATGAAGGGGCGGTGCGGGGCGCCGTCCTCGCCCTTGTAGCTGAGGTCGAAGCGCTCCGGGAGGTTGAAGTCGAACTGGATCGTCGGTCCTTGCCAGCCGCGGTCGAGGGCGTCGATGAGCTTTATGTCTATCTTCGGTCCGTAGAAGGCCGCCTCGCCGACGGCCCGGCGGTACTGCTCACCCCGGCGCTGGAGGATGGCGTCGAGGACGTCCTCAGCCTTCCGCCATCTCTCCGGCTCACCGGCGAACTGGTCCATCCGGTCCGGGTCGGAGAGCGACAGCTCCATCTCGTAACGGTCGAAGCCGAAGGACTGGAGCATGAAGAGGGCGAGGTCGATGACCCCCTCTATCTCCGCCTCGAGCTGGTCGGGCCGGCAGAAGATGTGGGCGTCGTCCTGGGTGAACCCTCTCACCCGGAGCAGGCCGTGGAGAGCTCCGGAACGCTCGTAGCGGTAGACCGTGCCGAGCTCCGCCCAGCGCAGGGGGAGGTCGCGATAGCTCCGGCCCTGCGACTGGTACATGAGGATGTGGAAGGGGCAGTTCATCGGCTTGACCA
>DYFB01000026.1 GCA_020725405.1 Symbiobacterium sp.
CAGCCGCCGCTACCTCAACGACTGCCACGAGTACATCTTCCACCTCACCCGGCGGGGGGACGTGGCCCTCGACCGCCTGGCCGTCGGCGTCCCCTACCAGGATAAGACCAATATCGGCCGCTGGCGTCGGGCCGGCTCCGACCGCCGCTGCCGCGGGAACACCTGGTTCATCCCCTACCCGACCATAAAGAACCGCGACCGCGACCGCCCCCATCCCGCCGTCTTCCCGGTGAAGCTCCCGACCATGTGCGTGCAGCTCCACGGGGTGCGCTCCGGGCTCCTCGTCATGGACCCCTTCATGGGCATCGGCAGCTCCGCCGTCGCCGCGGTGGGGCTCGGGGTCGACTTCGTGGGTTTTGAGATAGACCCGACCTATTTCGCCCAGGCCTGCGCGGCCGTCGAGAGGGCCATCGCCGGGTCCTGAGCGGGCCCCTCCAGAGCTCTGGGCCGCCGGTGCAGCCCTGGTTGATTGTTCCGCCCCTTCCCCCGCATACCCGTCCCGGGCCGGCGTATACTCCGGGCAGACTGCCCCGCCCGGAGAGGAGTCGTCCTTTGCCGCCTGGTCGCCGAGCGACCTCCGGTCCGCTTCCGTGCTCCGGCCTCGTCTTCGTGCGCTCCAGACTTGTCGGCCGGGTCCTCATCGCCGTCCTCGTCGCCGCCCTTGCCGCCGTTCTCGCTGTCGGCCCGCGGCCGGGCCTCGCCGGAACCTCACCCTACCCGGCGGGCTACGGCCCGGCGGCCGACCGGCTGTTCAGTCCCTTCCGCGTCCCGGCCGAGGCCCTGCATGAGCCTCTCTACCTTGTCCTGAACGTGGCGGCCTGCCGCCTCTACGTCTATCGCGACGGGTCCCTCGTCCGCACCTACCCGACGACCGTCGGCCGGCCGGGCGAGCCGACTCCGCTCGGGCGTTTCTGGATTATCTCCAAGCGGGTGAACCCGACCTGGTACCCGCCGGACCGGCCACCCGTGCCGCCGGGGCCTTCGAACCCCCTCGGCACCCGGTGGATGGGGTTCACCTGGTGGGGGCACGGCTTTCACGGCACGAACACGCCCTGGCTCATCGGGAGGCCGGGGTCGGCCGGATGCGTGAGGCTGTACAACGAGGACGCCGAGGAGCTCTTCGAGATGGTCCGCATCGGGACGCCCGGAGTCGGGCTCTACGAGCCCGTGGAGCTGGCCGATCACGGTCCGGAGGCCGGCTTGGTCCTGGGCCTCCATCTCGATATCTACTCCCGGGCGGGGGACTACGGTGCCTTCGTGGCCGACCGCCTGGCCCTGGCCGGTCGCGAGCTCCCGCCGGAGGTCCTCGAGGCGCTCGTCGAAGCTGTATTCCGCTACCGGGCGGTCGTCTGGGACACGGTCTCGCCGGTCACCCTGGACGGTCGACCGCTGGCGAGCGACATCGTCAGCGTGGGCCAGCCCCCCGACGACGAGCCCCGCGTCTGGGTCCGGGCCTTCGGTGAGCACCTCGGGCTTCCGGTGGGGTGGGACGCCGCGGGAGGCCGGCCGACGCTCGCCGGGCGACCGGTCCCGGGGTGCGCGTTCGTCGGCGGCCGGGCCTACGCCCGGATCGGGGACCTTGCCGAGGCCGCCGGCCTCCCGCTCGACTGGACCTTTCAGGTGAGCCTCCCCGCGGCCGGAGAGGACCTCGTGCGGCGGGCCCTCGCCATCACCCGCCCCTTCGTCGTCTACGTGGACGGGATGCCGCTCGCGGCGCGGGCCCTTCGCCTGGAGAGCGGCCTCCATCTCCCGGTGCGGGCCGTGGCCGCGGCTCTCGGGTTGCCGGTGCACTGGGACGCCGAGCGCCGGGCTGTCCTCGTGGCGGGCTGCGAGGTGGCCGCGTCCGTTGTCGACGGGGCGAGCTACCTCCTCCTGGACGACTTCCTCGCCTTCCTCGAGGGGCGCCTGGCCGTGACCGTGACCGTCACCGAGGACGGCGTCTTCATCCGGCGCTGAAGCCGCTGTCTTCATCCGGCGTTGAGGCCGGCCTTGGCGGTCTGGGTGCCAGCCAGTGTTTGCCTGCACCTCCTCCTCGGTGGGGAACAAGGAGTTCGGTCCCGTCGTCGAATACAGGGGTTTGTGTGCTCTCCGACGAGCAGGGGCGGGAGACGGCCCGCCCTCCGCAGGCCGGGAGGGGTGAGTCTCAGGTTGGAGCAGAGGACCACTGAAGCGGAGCTCATCGCCCGGGCCAGGGCCGGCGACGGCGACGCCTTCGCCGAGCTCGTGAGACCGTTCGAGGGCAAGGTCTACAACCTTGCCCTCCGTATGTGCGGGAACCGTGAGGACGCTTTCGACCTGGCCCAGGAATCCTTCCTCAAGGTGTACCGCTCCCTCGGGAGATTCCGCGGGACCGCCACCTTCTCGACCTGGCTCTACCGCATCGTCTGCAATACCTGTCTCGACCAGCTCCGGCGCCAGAGGCGGGCCGGGATAGCCGCCTCCCTCGACGAGCCCGTCGAGGCCGAGGACGGCATCGTCCACCGCGAGGTCGCCGACCGAACCTTCGAGCCCGAGGAGGCCGTCCTCAGGACCGAGGTCAGGCGCGAGGTCATCGCCGCCGTCCGGTTCCTGCCCGCCCACCACCGGCTGGCCATCATCCTCCGCGAGCTCGAGGGGCTCACCTACGAGGAGATCGCGGCCCGGACGGGGACGTCCCTCGGGACGGTCAAGTCGCGCATCAGCCGCGCGCGTTCGGCGGTAAAGGACCACCTAGCGGCCCGGGAACTTCTGCCCGCGGCCGGCGTCTATAGCCTAGACCGCGGCGGTGGGCGTTCTGCGTCGGATCCCGCCATCCGGGCCGGGCCTGGGCCGGCCGGCGGGCGTGCCGACCGAACCGCCCAGGCTTCGAGGAAGGGAGTTGACGCCTGATGACCGCCAAGCGTTGCGGCAAGGTCAGGGAGCTTCTCTCCGCCTACCTCGACGGAGAGCTCGATCCCGCGACCCGCGCCGCTGTGGAGGAGCATCTCCGCGAGTGCGGCCCGTGCGGGGCGGAGCTCGAAGAACTCAAGGCGGCCTCGGCCTTCGTCCGGGACCTTCCCGAGGCCGAGCTTCCCGAGGGTTTTCATCCGGCTCTCGTGAGGCGCGTCCGGGCCGAGGCCCGGCTCATCCGGGCGAGGTCCGTCGCGCGGGCGGCCGGCCCCGGTCTGACCGGACGGCTGGCCGATATCTGGACCTCGCTCATCACGGGCGTCCGTCGCTCCCCGCTGCGCTCGGCAGCCGCCGTCGCCGCTCTGGTCATCCTGGTCGTTTGGACCGGCGCCTTCGTCTTCTACATGGGCCTCCTCGTCCCCGACCTCAGCGAAATGGCCAAGACGCAGAAAAACAGAGCCGGAAGCCCCGGTCTCTTCTCGGGCGGCGCAGCTCCGGACTCCTCTCTCGGTGACCCCCGGGCGAGCGGCGAGATCACCCCTGGGGCGAGCGGCGAGATCACCGCCGGCAGCGGGGGTTCGGGCGGTGTCGGGACCCTCGGGCTCGGGAGCGAGCCCGGACGGAAGGTCATCCTCAACGCCTTCCTGACCATCGGCTGCGACGACGTCGGCCGGGCCAGGGACAGGGTCATCGTCATCGCCGAGAACGCCGGAGGGTTCGTCGAGTCCCTGAACTACTGGACCGACGCCGCCGGGGCCGTCTCGGCCTCCCTGTCGGTCCGCGTTCCGGTCGGGGCGGTGGCCGGGGTCCTCGAGTCCCTGCGGACCCTCGGCGACGTCCTCGGCGAGCAGGTGAGCCGGGTGGACGTCACGGCCGAGCACATCGACCTCACCGCCCGCGTCACGAACCTGCGTCAGCAGGAGCAGAGGCTGCTCGCCCTGCTCGGCCGGGCCCAGTCCCTCACGGACGTGCTCGTTCTCGAGAACGAGCTCAACCGGGTGAGGACGGACATCGAGCGCTACGAGAAGACGCTCCGGAGCCTCGAGGAGCGTATCGCCTACTCGACCATCAGCGTCAACCTCCAGCCGAGGGCCGCCGGCCCGAAGCCGGACGCTGGCCTCTGGGAGCGGATGGTGGACGCCTTCCTGAAGAGCCTGGCCTGGATGGTGGGCCTGGCCGAGAAGTTCATTATCTTCCTCGCCGCCCTCCTGCCGTTGGCCGTTGTCCTCGGCCTCCTCTGGCTGGCCGTGTCGGGCTTCCGGGCCCGCCGTAGGCAGCGTCCGCCCGGAATCTAGGCTGACCTTCCCCAGGTCCGACCGGGGTCGCGGCCGACAGGCCGCGGCCTCTTACTTGTAGTGCGCCCGGCATGGGCGTTAGCTTGGGAGTGAAAGTCTCCCGTGGGAGTGGGTAGCGACAACCACTAGCCAAAGGCAAGGGTGTCCGTCGTAAGGCGGAATCTGAAGGAAGCCGGAGGCAAAGCCACGGCCTGAG
>DYFB01000027.1 GCA_020725405.1 Symbiobacterium sp.
CACAGCCGCGGCGCGCCCCCAAGAGCTCGAACCGGGCCGCGGCCGCAAAGGCATTCGCTATCCTCATCATCCCATGCCTGCCAGTCATCTCAGGTTGTCAAAGAACCGAGCCCGCACTGATTACACCCACGGGCTGCTAGCCGAGGATGAGCCAAACCAGCGAAACCCCTCCGACTACCCAGCAGTACCAGGCGAAACGGTGGAGGTGTCCGCTCCGCACCACCCTCAGCAGGAGGATCATGGCGGCAAGGCCGGAGACGAAGGCGGCCGCGAAGGCCAGGGCGAGGCCGGCCGCGGGCGGACCCGCGGCGAGAGCGGCCTCGAACCCCTCCGACCCGGCGAGCTCCACAACCGCCGCCCCGAGGATCGACGGCAGGGAGAGAAGGAAAGAGAAGCGGGCCGCCGACGGTCCGGCCAGACCCCGGCCAAGCCCGCCCACGATGGTCATCCCGGAGCGGGATATTCCCGGGAGGATGGCGAGGCCCTGGGCGAGACCCACCCAGACCGCGTCGACCGGGCCGAGGTCCAAAAGCTGCCGGCGGCCCCGCCTCCACTTCGCGGAGAGAGAGAGGACCGTACCGGTGACGAGGAGCATGCCCGCGGCCAGGGCGGGCACCTCGAACGCCCCGCGGAAGACCGGCTCCAGGCTAAGCCCGATGACCGACGTCACCGCGGTCGCCAGCACGATGGCGGCGGCCAGCCGGCGCCATCCCGGGTCCTCCGCGGACGCCGCCGCCCGCCCGAGCGGCCAGCGCAGGACGGCGGCGACCATCCGGCCGATGTCCCGGGCGAAGAGGACCACGACAGCCGCGGCCGTGGCCACGTGGACGGTGACCTCGAGGAGGACCCCCGGCAGTCGGAGGCCCAGGAGAGTCTGGGCCAGGACGAGATGTCCCGAGCTGGAGACCGGGATGAACTCGGTGAGACCCTGCACGACGCCGAGCACGACCCAGGAAAGCCAGTCCATCAGACCCTCTCCCACCTGCCGGCGGACCCGCCTTCAGGGTCGCGGCGCTCTCCATTATAGCAGGTGAGGAGATTCCCGCGCGTCCGTCCTGGACGGGCGCCCCGGGGCGAGGTGCGGGTCGAGATAGTCGAAGGGGTCCGAGCTGAGGAGCCGGCTTATCCGGTATACTCCGGCCTCGTCCCGCTCGAGCACGACTCGTACGGGACCCGAAAGGCCGGGCACCGCCGCCTCGAGCCGGCCCGGACCCGCCGCCGGACCCGTCCGTCCCTCGCCCGGGCCCATCCCGCCCCAGTCCAGACCGGCGAGGACGTACTCCTCAGGGTAGACCGTATAGAGGATCACTCCCGGCCTCCCCCTCCGGACCCGTCCGCGTCCACGAGTTCCTTGAGCTTGGCCAGAGCCTTCTCGACGCCGCCCACCTCGTCGATCAGGCCCTCACTAACCGCCTCCTCACCCACGAGGACCGTGCCGATATCCCGGGCGAGCTCCCCCGTCCGGAACATCAGCCCCCTCAGGCGGCTCTCGCTGATGCGGGAATTGGCGACGATGAAACGCACCACGCGGTCTTGCATCTTGTCGAGGTACTCGTAGGTCTGCGGCACCCCGATCACAAGGCCGGAGAGGCGGATGGGATGGATGGTCATCGTCGCCGTCGGGGCGATGAAGGAGTATCTCGCCGCCACGGCGATGGGGATGCCGATGCTGTGCCCGCCACCGAGGATGAGTGAAACCGTCGGTTTGGCCATCGTCGCCAGGAGCTCGGCCAGGGCGAGCCCGGCCTCGACGTCGCCGCCGACGGTGTTCAGGATGACCAGGAGCCCTTCAATATCCGGGTTCAGCTCGATAGCCACGAGCTGGGGCATGACATGCTCGTACTTGGTCGTCTTGTTTTGGGAGGGAAGAACCACGTGCCCCTCGATCTGTCCGACGATGGTCAGGCAGTGGATGCTGCTCTTCGGACGCGGCACCTCGGTGGCCCCGAAGCGCTCGACGGTCTCGGCCGTCGCGAGGTCTTCACCGTCGCCTCCCCGCGACCGCCGCCCGGGGCGCCCGGGGACCCGCGGTGCCCCTGGGTGGACCTCAGGGTCCACCGGGCGGTCCGGCTCAACCTCCGGGCCGGGCGGGGCCACCTGAGGCTGCCCCGGCACCGAGGGCGCACTGGTCGTTCGACCGCCGTAAGGAGACCGCCCCCCAGGCAACCGGGGACTCCCGAGCCCGTGCGGCATACGACTGGCATCCTCCCCGTCAGAGTTACCCGGTTAGGATGCCCTGCCCGGTCGGAGTTCTATCGGCCCGCCGACCGGCTCCCGGCTAGTGGCGGCCGGAGCCGTCCCCGCCGCTGCTCCCGGCGGACGGCCCGCCGGAGGGCCGGCCCGCCTCGGAGGGCGGGACCTCGAGGATGACCGGGATGACGATGGGACGCCGCTTCGTCCTCTCCTGGAAGAGGGCCGAGAGGGTCTGCCGCACCTTGGTCTTGAGAGCCGGCCAGTCCTTCCTGCCGTCCGCGCACAGGTCGACAATGGTCTGCTTGGTCCGCTTCCGGGCCTCGGATATGAGCTCCTCGGACTCGCGGGCGAAGACGAAGCCGCGGGAGATGACCTCCGGACCGGAGACAACCTCTCCGCTGTCCGGGTTCACGGCCACCGAGACGAGGACGATGCCGTCCTGGGCGAGCTGCCGGCGATCCCGGAGGACGACGCTCCCGACGTCGCCTACGCCCAGCCCGTCGACGAGCACCTGTCCGGAGTGGACCTTGCCGGCCAGACGACCCCTCTCCCGGGAGAACTCCAGGACCGAGCCGTTTTCGACAATGTAGATGTCCTCGTCGAGTATGCCGACGTCCCGGGCGAGCTGGCCGTTGCGGACCATGTGCCGCCACTCCCCGTGGACCGGGACGAAGAACTTCGGCCGGACCATGTTGAGCATCATCTTGAGCTCCTCCTGCGAGGCGTGTCCGGAAACGTGGACCCCGCTGGTGGGCTCGTAGATGACGTCCGCCCCCTGCCGGAAGAGCATGTCCACGGTGCGGGCGACGAGAGTCTCGTTGCCGGGGACCGGGGTGGCGGCGAGGACGACCGTGTCCCCCGACCGTATCTCAACCTTCCGATGGTCTCCGTTCGCGATGCGGGCCAGGGCCGACATGGGCTCACCCTGGCTCCCGGTGGTCAGGAGAACGACCCGGTCGTCCGGCAGCCGCTTCAGGTCGTCGATGTCCACGAAGGTCTCCGGCGGGATGTGAAGGTAGCCGAGCTCGGAGGCTATCTCCACGGTGTCGGACATACTGCGGCCGACGACGCCGACCTTCCGCCCGACGCTCCGGGCGGCGTCGAAGACCTGCTGGATGCGGTGGACGTTGGAGGCGAAGGTGGTCACCAGGATGCGCCCCGGCCGGTTCCAGAAGATCTGCCGAAGGTGCTGGCCCACCACCCGCTCGGATGGAGTGAACCCGGTTCTCTCGGCGTTGGTGCTGTCCATGAGAAGGGCCAGTACACCCTCGCGCCCGAAGTCGGCCAGGGTCTGGTAGTCGGTCACCTCTCCGTCGACGGGCGTCTGGTCGAACTTAAAGTCACCGGTGTGCACTATGGGCCCGAGCGGCGTCTTGACGACGTAGCCGACGGAGTCGGCGATGCTGTGATTGACGCGGAAAGGAACGACCTCGAACGGCCCCACTTCCAGGGAGCGGCCGGGCCGCACCGGGTCAACCTGGTAGTTTCTGACCTTCATCTCCTCTATCTTGGGTTTGAGGAGGCCGAGGACGAGGGGCGTGGCGTGGATGCGGACGGACATCTCCCGAAGCAGGTAGGGCACGGCTCCGATGTGGTCCTCGTGCCCGTGGGTGATGAAGACCCCCCGGACGTCCCTGGCCCGCTCGACCAGGAAGGACAGGTCGGGAAGGACGATGTCTATCCCGAAGGCGTCTTCCTCGGGGAAGGTGAGCCCGCAGTCGATGACAATGATCTGACCGTCGTGCTCAATGAAAGAGCAGTTCTTGCCTATCTCGCCTTGACCGCCGAGAAAACCCACCCGCACGGTGGACCGGCCGGCCCGGGTCTTGAGAGTGTGTTCCAACTATCGTATAACCTCCAATTCGAACGGCGAAGTCGAGACCGGTAAAAGGTTGGCTCGCGCTCCGGGGGCGAGGGCAGACCGACACCCGGCTTATGGGCAACTCGGGACACTCGCGCTCAAGGGGCACCAGGGCGGGCCAGGCGACCGGGACCGGACTCGTTCGTCCTGCCGATACTATATCACATCGGGGCGCCTCTCGCCTTGACCTCGATCGGACCGCCCCCCGGCGCCCGCGCGCGGGCCGCGGGCCCGCGGAGCTACCGCCGGACCTCTATCCCCGCCTCGACCATGGCCCGGCGCACGGCCTCCACCTCCGCGGCGGTCGCCTCGACAAGGGGGAGCCGGACCCCGCCCGCGTCCAGACCCTGCAGGCGCAGGGCCGCCTTGACCGGGATGGGGTTCGTGGTCAGGAAGAGCCCCTTGAAGAGCGGCAGGAGTCGCTGGTGGAGCTCGACCGCCCGGGCGGTCTCGCCGCGGACGAAGGCTCCGATCATCTCGGCGATCTCCGGCCCGGCCACGTGCGAAGCGACGCTGACCACCCCGTAGGCCCCGACGGCCATCATGGGGAGGGTGAGGCTGTCGTCGCCGCTATAGACCCTGGCCCGGTCCCCCACCGCCCGGACCATCTCGGCGGCCTGGTCCACGCTTCCGGCGGCCTCCTTGAGGGCGACGATGTTCTCGACCTCGCTGAGAACGGCCATGGTCTGGGGGGTCATGTTTACCCCGGTGCGGCCTGGGATGTTATAGACCATCACCGGCAGCCGCGTCTTGGCGGCGATGGCGCGGAAGTGCTCGATGATCCCGGCCTGGGGGGGCTTGTTGTAATACGGGGCAACGGCCATGATGCCCGCGGCTCCAACGGCCTCGGCCTTCCGGGTCATGGCCACGCTCGCCGCGGTCGAATTGGACCCCGTCCCGGCCAGGACCGCCACCCGGTCGCCGACGGCGTCGAGGACAGCCTCCAGCAGCCTTACCTTCTCGTTGTCGGTCAGGGTCGGCGACTCACCGGTCGTGCCGCCGACGAGGATGGCGTCCGAGCCGCTGTCGGCAAGACGCCGGGCGAGCCTGACCGCCTGCCCGTAATCGACGCTGAGCCGCGCGTCAAACGGGGTGACCATGGCCGTGACCACGCGTCCCCACTCACTTGGTCTCATTGACCGGCCTCCTTGTGGGTCGGTGTGTCCTCCTCGTCCTCGAGCCCGAACTCCTCGTGCAGGGCCCGGATGGCCTCGGCCATATCCGACTGACGGACCAGGCAGGAGATGGTGAGGTGGGAGTCGGCCGTCATGAGGATGGAGATGCCCGACCGGGCCAGGGCCCGGGCCACCTTGGCCATGACTCCGGGAACCCCCCGCATCCCGGCGCCGACCACGGTTACCTTCGCGCATCCCGGCAGGACCGAGACATGGTGACCGAGGCCGGCCAGGATGTCCCTGGCCTTCTCGGCCACCCGGCCAGCGACCGTGAAGACCTGCGCCGACGGGCTCACGTTGATGAGGTCCACCGAGATACCTACGTCAGCCAGGGCCTTGAAGACCCCGAGGGCCGCCTCCGGGTCGGCCCGGCCCTCCGGCTGGGTCACGCTGATCTGCGCCACGTCGGAGATGTGGGTGACGCCGGTGATGAGGCGTCCCTCCTTGATGTCTGGCCAGGCGGCCACCGCCAGCCCCGTGGTGTGGGTCACCAGAGTGCCCGGGCCGGGGCTCGAGGGCGACAGGATGCGTATGGGGATGTCCCTCCTCATGGCTATCTCGACGGCCCGGGGGTGGATGACCCGGGCCCCCTCGTAGGCCATCTGGGATACCTCTTGGTAACTCAGGACCTTGAGCGTCTTGGCCTGGCCGACGATCCGCGGGTCAGCCGTCTTGATGCCGTCGACGTCGGTGTAGATTTCGATGACCTCCGCGCTGAGGGCCGCCCCCAGGGCGGCGGCGGTCGTGTCGCTGCCGCCCCGCCCGAGGGTCGTGACGTCGCCGACGTCGTTCATCCCCTGGAAGCCGGCGACGACGGCGACCCGGCCCTCCTTGAGACAGCGCAGCATCCGCTCAGGATCCACCCGCAGGATGCGGGCGTCCGAGTAGTTCGAGTCCGTGACGATGCCCGCCTGGGCGCCGGTGAGAGCCAGGGCGTCCAGCCCCCGGGCCCGGAGCGTCCCGGCGACGACAACGGCCGAGATGGTCTCCCCGCAGGACATGAGGAGGTCGAGCTCCCGCAGGGGCAGAGCGGGACAGACCGACCGGGCGAGACCGAGGAGGGTGTCGGTGGCGTAGGGGTCACCCTCCCGGCCCATCGCCGAGACGACCACCACCGTGCGGTAGCCCTTGCGGACAGCCTCCAGGACCCTGTCGGCCAGGGCCTGCCGCTGGGCCCCGGTGGCAACCGACGTCCCGCCGAACTTCTGAACGATGATCCTCATCCGCCCGGTCCTCTTCCAACCAGGAGTTCTGCGATCTGGACCGCGTTGGTCGCCGCCCCTTTTCTGAGGTTATCGGCGACGACCCAGAAGACGAGCCCACGGTCGGACGAGAGGTCCCGGCGGACCCGGCCGACGAAGACCTCGTCGCGCCCGGCCGCCGAGCGCGGCAGCGGGTAGACGGCCCCAGCCGGGTCGTCCTGGACGACGATACCCGGCATCCTGGCCATCGCCTCCCGAGCCTCGTCCGGGCCGACCGGGTCCTCGGTCTCGACCCAGACGGCCTCCGAATGCCCGACTTCGACCGGAACCCTCACCGTGGTGGCCGAGAGAGCGAGGTCCGGACGTCCGAGTATCTTCCTCGTCTCGTTCACCAGCTTCATCTCTTCCCGTGTGTAACCGTCGGCCTCGAAAGCGTCTATGTGGGGCAGAACGTTGAAAGCGATGGGATGGGGATAGACCTCGGGCCGCACCGGCAGGCCTTGCAGAACCTCCGCCGACTGGCGGCGTAGTTCTTCGACGGCCTCGCGTCCCGTTCCCGATACCGATTGGTAGGTCGAGACGATGACCCGGCGCAGGGGCGACAGATCCTCGAGGGCCCTCAGGGGGAGGACCAGTTGGATGGTCGAGCAGTTCGGGCTGGCCACTATCCCCGGGTGGCCCGCCAAAGCCCCGGCATTCACCTCCGGCACGACCAGGGGTACGTCGGGATCCTCCCGGAAAGCGGTCGACTTGTCGACGACGACGGCCCCTCTCTTCACGGCCTCCGGTGCCAGAGCTCGACTCACGTCGGCCGGAACAGCGAAGAAAGCCAGGTCCACCGATTCGAACAGGTCGGTCGACACGGGCTGAATGAGCTGTGGCCGACCCCGGAAGGTCAGGGTCTGCCCCGCCGTCCGGGCGGTGGCCATGAGGAGCAGGCGCCCCACGGGGAAGTCGCGTTCCTCGAGAAGGCGGACAACCTCCCGGCCGACGGCACCGGCGGCCCCGACGACGGCAACGTTCACTGGCACAGCTCTACGCTCCTTAGGGTCCTCCGGGTCTACCCCGCGCTGGACCTATGGACGAGGACAGGCTGGAGCTGTCTTCCCGAAAGGGCGGCCTCGATGGTCGGAACCAGGAGCTCGAGGTCGGAGTCAAGGGAATTCGGCTTGGCGTCCGGATTGTCCTGCCCAAAGGGTACGAAGTAGATGTTGCGGGTATTCAGAAGGACTCCCAGGTTCCTGGCGTTCATGGACAGGCCGTCGTTGGTGGAGATGGCCAGGACCACCGGGCGCTGGTTTCTCAGGTGGGCCTTGCAGGCCATCACCACCGGCGTATCGACTATCCCGTTGGCCAGCTTGGCCAGGGTGTTCCCGGTGCAGGGGGCGACGACCAGGATGTCGAGGAGCCTGCCCGGACCGATGGGCTCGACCTCGGCGATGCGCCGGAGGGCCCGCTTCCCGGTTATCTGGGAGAGCCGATCGAGCCACCGCTCCGGGCTCCCGTAGCGTGTATCGGTGGTCGCCACCGACTCCGAAACGATGGGCATCACGTCGGCCCCCTCGGCGACGAGCCGCTCTATCTGCGGGAAGACCTTCTCGAGAGTGCAGTGTGACCCGGTCAGGGCAAAACCGATCCGCTTCGCGTGAAGACTCACGTCACGCCTCCCCCCCCCGTTCGGAGGCCCTCGCAGGCTGTCCGCACGATCACGTCGGCCAGGTAGCTCGCGGCCGTCTCCGGCGCGACCCGACCCGGAAGGGCCGGGGCGAGGACGGCCTTGAGCCCGAGGACCCGCGCGGCCTCGAAGTCCGTCCCACCCTGGCGCGAGGCGAGGTCGATGAGGACCGCCCGCGGGTCGACCCGCGAGAGGGTCGCGGCGTCAAGGACAGGGGCCTCAACGGTGTTGAAGATGAAGCGGGCGCCTTCCAGAGCCCCGCTCAGATCCTCGAAGGTCCACGGCTCACAGCCCGAGGCCACGGCCCGGGCCCGGCTTTCGGGACGACGGGCGACCACCCGCACCCGGGCCCCGAGACCCCGCAGAGCGGCCGCCATTGTCTGCCCCGTGCGCCCGTAGCCCAGAACAACCGCCACTGAGCCGTGGATGGTGACCGTGGTCCGCTCGAGGGCCAAGAGAACGGCTCCCTCGGCCGTGGGGATGGAGTTCAGGATGGCGATGTCGTCCATCTCGCCGAGAGCCACGGCCTGGCAGCCGGCTCTCTCCATCTTGGGGGCCCACTCCTCGGGGAAGGACCCGGCGAAGGCGAGCGAGGGACGGGCCAGCCGGCTGAAGTCTTCTCCCGAGATGTAGACGGCGTCCTCCGGGTCCTCCGACCAGACCCGCCCCCGCGGCCCGAAGGGTGTGAGTGGACAGACGAGGATGCTCGTCCCGTCGAAGGCCTTGGCCAGACTGCGGGTGTGGTTCAGGGTGGGCGAGGCGGGCGGCCGGCGGCGGAGGAGCCAGACCTCCGCCCCGAGGTCGGCCAGGGCCTGACCCAGGTAGTCCTGCCGGCGGTCCCCGCCGGCCAGCGTCGCTTTCAGACCGGAAAGGCAAGATGCGTCCACGCGCCCGCTCCCCATCCGGAAGCTCTTCTCTCGGGCTGTTAGGCACTACATTCGTATGTGCCCCGGGCGGGAGCGGTGAAAGGAGAACAAGCCGCCGGCGGCTCGTGAGGTTGGGCCGGGCCGCCGGGCCGCTCGCAGGCTAGCCGGCGGAGGTCGCCGTGAGGCCGGCCATTGCGAGGATATCCTCGAGGGAGGTCACCAGCCCTCTGAGGGCCCGCGCGTGCCGGACCGTGAGAAGGAGGCCGGGCATAAAGGACGAGCGGCTGGTGGAGTCGTGCCTCAGGGCGAGCGTCTCACCCTCGGAGGCGAAAATGATCTCATGGTGGGCCACCAGACCTGAGAGGCGCACACTGTGGACCCGCACCCCGTCCACCGATAGCCCGCGGGGGTCCGGCGGGGGCCCGCCGGCCCCGCGGTCGCGACCGGCGGCCACGAGAGACTCGGCCGGCTGGTCGGGCCCCTTGCCGGCCCGGCGCCTCAGGTTGCCCGCGACGGCCCGCGCGAGGGCGAGGGCCGTTCCGGACGGGGCGTCCAGCTTCTGGTCGTGGTGCTGTTCGATTATCTCCGCGGCCCCGAAGTAGCCCGCCGCGCGGCGGGCCAGCATGGCCAGGACGGCCGCCCCGAGAGAGAAGTTCGGGATGACCGCCGCCCCGACTCCGCGCTCCTCGGTGAGAGCGGCGATGGCCGCGAGCTCCTGGGACGAGAGGCCGGTCGTCCCGGAGACCGGGACGACTCCGCGCTCGAGGGCCGTGCGCAGGTTCGACGGGGCGACGGCCGCCGAGGTGAACTCGACCAGGACCGCCGGACTCGCTTCCTTGAGACACGTTGCGAGGTCGGCGTAGACCGGGATGCCGCGGGCGACCAGCTCGGCCGCGAGGGGCGACGACGCCCCCTCCGTTCCCTCAGCGAAGCGGCGCGCGACAGCCCCCGCCAGGACGAGGTCAGGGGCCGCTTCGATGGCCTCGAGGGCCACGCGGCCCATCCGCCCGGACGCGCCGGCGACAGCCACGCGGATTTCCCCGGGTCCCGCGCCGGGTTCGGTCGTTCTGCGAGGTCCCGTCCGGCTCACCAGCCCTCCCGCCCCCGGGAAGACACCCTGTCCCGGGGGCCTCGCTAGCACTGACTCCTTGTTACCATACTCTATGCCCCAAGTCCTTCAGGGCGAGAGGGCCGGCCGTCTCTTCGTGAAACGGCCGGCCCCGACCCCACGCACCCCCCTCGCGGGGGTCGACTCAGCGAGCGTCGTGGCTCTCGACGTCGGTCGCGCCGTGGCGCCGCAGGATGTCGGCCACCCGGTCCGCCCGGTCCTCGGGAGCCCGGACAACGGCGAGAATCCCGCCCTCCTTGACCTTCCTCTCGAGGTCGCGCCCGCGCTCCGCCGGAATCCCGTAGTCGACCAGGCCCCCGGCGATGCCTCCCGTCACGGCCCCGGTCAGGACCGCCGCGAGCGGCCCGGCCGCCAGAATCGGTCCGATACCCGGGACGGCCAGGGCCCCGGCTCCAGCCAGGATACCGGCCAGGCCCCCTAGCCCGCCGCCCCAGGTCACACCCTCTCCGACGTCCTGGCCCTGCACGTCCAGATCGGCCACCTCGAACTCGTCGTCCCGGGTCTCACGCCGCCCGCGGCCGCCCTCAGCCCGCTCCCGCCTCTCGTCCCGAGTGACCACCGAGATCTCCCGGTGGTCGACCCCGGCGGCCCGGAGCTCCTCGACGGCCTTCTCGGCCTGCCCCTTCGACTTGAACACGCCCACAACCGTTTTGGACACTGCCATCCCCCGTTCCCCGAACTCGAGTCACTAAACCCGGGACTAGTATGCGGCGGAACTGGGGCCCGGCATTCCAGGGCGGTAGGTCTCAGGACCCCTCGAAGAGGCGGGAGATTAACGGCTCGACGACGGCCAGCGCGATGGACAGGACGGCGACCGGGTCCACCCGTCCCCCGAGGAACGAGGTCGGCCCCGGGAGCTCGTAGCCCACGAAGCTCGCCACCATGATAAGGGCGAGGTAGATACCGCCGGCCACGGCCACGAGGTCGACGAGGCCCTGGGAGAGAGGTGTCGGTCTCGGCTCAGGCAGGTCCCGACCGCGGATGAGGGATATCTCCCTGTCCTTCTGGCGCGCCTTCTCCCGGGCGGCCAGGGCCGCCAAGCCGAGAAGAGCCACGGCGCTGAGCAAGGCGGCGAGCGACATCTCGGTTCCCCTCTTTCCGGGCGTCATCCCGCCCCTGGGAACCTATGAGAGTCTGGGTCGCGCTATGCGCCGTCGCCCTCTTGGGGAGGGGGACCGCTCCGGCCGCCGAAGCCGCCGGTGTGGCCGAAGCCTCCCTCGCCCCGCTCCGAGCCGGCCAGACCGGCGGCCACCTCGAGCTCCGCCCGGACCACGGGGCAGATGACAAGCTGGGCGATACGGTCGCCTCGCCTGACGATGAACACCTCCGTGCCGAGGTTGGCCAGGACGACCTTCACCTCGCCCCGGTAGTCCGAGTCGATGGTCCCGGGAGCGTTAAGCACCGTCACTCCGGCCCGTGCGGCGAGACCGCTGCGGGGGCGGACCTGCCCTTCGAATCCGGCTGGAATCTCAAGCTTCAGCCCCGTCGGGATGAGGGCCCGGCCTCCCGGTCGGAGGACGACGGGCTCGAGGTTCGCGGCCAGTAGGTCCATCCCGGCCGCCCCGGGCGTCATGTAGGCCGGGAGGGGGAGGTCTTCGGTTCCTTGCTCCCGGGTGACCCTTACCCGGACAACCGGCACCGGCCCTGAGGGGGTCTTCTCGGTCAGCGCCCCTCCCTCCCCCCGAGGGCCGCCCGCAGATCGTCCTCTCCCGGCAGGCCCTCCGGGCCGACGACGGCCAGGGCGACCCGGTTCGGGTCGAGAACCCGGCGGGCCATGGTCGTCAGGCTCTCCAGGCTGACCTCATCGATGCGCCGGGCAAGCTCCTCGGGGCTGACAACCCGACCGAGGAGGAGAAGGCACCGGCCGAGCCGGCTCATCCGGTTGGCCGTGTTCTCGAGGCTCAGCAAGATGGACGACTTGACCTGGTCCTTGGCCCGCTGGAGCTCCTCCGGAGTCGTCCCCCCGGCGCGGATATCGTCGATCTCGGCTGCCGCAGCGACGAGCACGGACCGCACGTTTCCGGGGCTCACCCCGGCGTAGACGCCGAGGAGCCCGGTGTCGGAGTACGGTGATGCGTAACTGAACACCGAGTAGGCCAGGCCCCGCTCCTCGCGGATGCCTTGAAAGAGGCGGGAGCTCGACCCGCCTCCCAGGATGCTCGCAAGAAGGTGGAAGTCGAACAGGGCCGCGTCGGCCAGGGAGACGGCCTCGTAACCGAGACAGACGTGGGCCTGTTCGACGGCCTTGATCCGCTGCCGGTACCCGGGTCGGAAGGAGGGGCCGCTTCCGGTCCCCGTCACGCCGTCCCGCGACATGCCCGCGAAATAACGGTGGACAAGCCGGACGCCGGCGTCCGCGTCGATGTTTCCGGCCATGGCCACCACAGTGGCTCTCTGGTGGTACGAGGCCCGGTGATGCCCGGCGACCGCCTCCGGGCCGAGAGCGGCCATCGTCGTCTCCCGTCCGAGTACCGGACGGCCGAGGGGGTCGTCACCCCAGGCCGCCTCCATGAGGAGGTCCCCGGCGAGGTCATCGGGGGTATCCTCGTACATTTTGATCTCCTCGACCACGACCCGCCTCTCCTTGACCAGGTCCGCAGGGTCGAACCTCGGCGCGAGGACGAGGTCGGAAAGGAGGTCCATCGCCTTCTCGAGATGCTCGTCCAGGACCTTGACGTAGTAGCAGGAGTACTCCTTGGAGGTGTAGCCGTTGAGCAGCCCGCCGATGGCATCCATCTCTTCGGCTACCTGCCGGGCCGAGCGGCGCTCGGTGCCCTTGAACAGCAGATGCTCGACCAGATGGGATATCCCGGCCAGCTCGGGCGGCTCGTGACGCGAGCCGACTCCGACCCACACGCCGAGCGAGACCGAACGCACGTAGGGAATCGTCTCGACAACCACCCGCAGTCCCCCCGGGAGGGTCTCGACGTGTGTCGTCATCGGCCGGTCTCCTCCCCGCCGGCGGTCTCCCCTCCGCCCGCGGCCTGTCTCAACCGGCGCAGGCGCTCGAGGTCGCGGGCGCGCTCCTCGTCCGTCCCGGGAGTCTCGACAAGGAACGGGCACCCCCTCAGGCGGGGGTCGCCCAGGAGAGCCCTGAACCCGCTCTCCCCGATGGTTCCCGCCCCGACGGGGGCGTGACGGTCGAGACGGCTTCCCGCCGCCGCCAGGGAGTCGTTGGCGTGGACGACGCGCACCCGCTCGGGGCCGAACAGCTCAAGGGCGAGGTCGATGAACCTCCTCACGCCGGCGGGTCGACTCAGGTCGTAGCCGGCCGCGTGCGCGTGACAGGTGTCCAGGCAGACGCCGAGCCGGCCGGGGAAGCCCGCCTCGACCCGCCCCAGAAGACCGGCGAGGTCCTCCAGGGACGCGCCCATCTCCCGCTCCGAACCGGCGGTGTTCTCAAGAAGCAGAATGACCCCTCCAGTCCCCCCCTGAGCTCTGAGAACGCTGGACAGGGACTCCGCCGCAAGCTCCCGGGCAGCCTCAGGGTGGAGGTCCGGAGCCGGGCGGCCGACATGGGTCACGACGTAGGGCGATCCGAGCTCCGAGGCCCGGTGGAGGTCCTCGGCCACCGTCTCCACGGCGTAGCGGCGGAGGTCCTTGTCTCCCGCGACCAGGTTGGCGAAGTACGGGGTGTGAACGACAAGGGGGCGGACATCGGCCGCCTCAAGAACGGACCGCGCCCCGGCCACCTCCTCGGCGGACAGGGCGCGGGCTTTTCCGCCTCTCGGGCTGCGCGAGAAGATCTGAACGGCCTCGCACCCGTAGTCCCGGGCCCGCTCGGCCATCCGGTCCATCCCGCCCGAGATGGACACGTGCATCCCCAGACGGGGCCCGAGAGAGGAGCCGCTATCGCCTCCGCCCACGGGGTGGCCGCCCGCCGCGTCCAGGTCCCTGGCCCCCTCGCGGCCGTCCCTCCCCGGCGCGGCCGCCGCGTCCCGGACCGCTCCGGGCCGACCGACCCGACTCGGGCGGCTCGTCGGGGACGGTCTCGCCGCGGGCCCGGCGCTCATCGCGCAGAGCATCCCGCCGCGACAGGTTGATGCGCCCGAGGTTATCGATCTCGGTGCACTTCACGGTGATCTCGTCGCCGACGTTGACGATATCCTCCGTCCGTTCGACGCGCTCCTCGGCCAGCTTGGAGATGTGGACCAGACCCTCCTTGCCCGGAAGCACCTCGACGAAGGCCCCGAACGGGGTCACCCGCGTGACCCGGCCCTGGTAGGTCTTGCCGACCTCGACCTCGCGGACGATATCCTCGATCATCCGGACGGCCCTGTCCGTGCCCTCCTTGTTCACGCCGGCCACGTAGACCCGGCCGTCGTCCTCGATGTCGATCTTCGTGTCGGTCTCGGCGATGATGCGGTTGATGACCTTTCCTCCCGGACCGATGATCTCCCTGATCTTGTCCGGGTGGACCTTGAGGATGATGATCCGCGGCGCGTAGGGCGACAGCTCCTTCCGCGGCGCCGGGAGAGCCTGCAGCATCTTCTCCAGAATGTGGAGCCGGGCCTTGCGAGCCTGCTCGAGCGCTTTCCCGATCGTGGCCCGGTCGAGCCCGGTCGCCTTGATGTCCATCTGGATGGCGGTCACACCGGAGGCCGTCCCGGCCACTTTGAAGTCCATGTCCCCGTAGAAGTCCTCGACGCCCTGGATGTCCGTCAGGACGACGGACTTCTGGCCTTCCTTGATGAGGCCCATGGCCACGCCGCTGACGGGCGCGGCTATCGGAACCCCGGCGTCCATCAGGGCCAGGGTGCTGCCGCAGACGCTGGCCATGGAGGTCGAGCCGTTGGACTCGAGGACTTCGGAGACCAACCTGATGATGTAGGGGAACTCCTCGTCCTCGGGCAGGACCGTGAGCAGGGCCCGTTCGGCGAGAGCCCCGTGGCCGATCTCCCGCCGCCCCGGTCCCCGCATGGGTCTGACCTCGCCCACGCTGTAGGCGGGGAAGTTGTAGTGATGCATGTACCTCTTCTCGGTCTCCGCCCCCGGGCTGTCGATCTTCTGGACGTCACCCACCGAGCCGAGGGTGGCGATGGTGAGGACCTGGGTCTGCCCCCTGGTGAACAGGCCGGACCCGTGAGTCCGGGGCAGGATGCCGACCTCGCAGGTCACCTGCCTCACCTCGTCGGGCTTCCGCCCGTCCGGCCTCCGCCCCTCCTCGATGACCATCCTCCGGACTTCCTCCCGGAGGGTGAGCTTGAACACCTCGCCGATGTCGGTCGCGCTGTCCGGCCAGTCGGCGAGAAGGGCCTCCTTGACCTCGCTTTCCACCTCGTCCAGGGCGTTCTCTCTGGTGAGCTTGTCCGGGCTGCCCAGGACCGCCCGGATGCGGGGGAGAGCCGCCTTCCGGACCGCCTTGGCGAGCTCGGCCGGAACGCTGTGGATGGGGTAGTCCCCTTTCGGTCGTCCGACGGCCCGGGCTATCCGCTCCTGGAAGATGATGAGGTCCTGGCAGGCCTCGAAGGCGAAGAAGATGGCCTCGGTCACGTCCTCCTCGGGGACCTGGTCGGCCTCGGCCTCGACCATGAGGACCGCGTCGCGGCTCGCGGCCACGATGACCCGGATATCGCTCTCGTGCATCTGCTCGAGCCCGGGGTTGATGACGAACTCGCCCCCCAGGCGCCCGACCACGACCGCTCCGATGGGGCCGTCAAAGGGGATGTCGGACACCGAGAGGGCGGTCGAGGCCCCGAGGAGTCCGGCGAACTCGATGGGCGACCCGGGGTCCACGGAGAACACGGTGACGACAACCTGCACGTCGTTGCGGAAGCCTTTGGGGAACCGGGGTCTCAGGGGGCGGTCGGTGAGCCGGGCGCAGAGGATGGCCCTCTCGCTCGGGCGTCCTTCCCGGCGGAAGAAACTCCCCGGGATGCGTCCGACGGA
This sequence comes from Symbiobacterium sp., assembly GCA_020725405.1. Lineage (GTDB taxonomy): Bacteria > Bacillota > Sulfobacillia > UBA995 > UBA9673 > DYFB01. The sequence continues at coordinate 15,991 of DYFB01000027.1, forward strand.
GTACTGGCGTTCCTCCCAGTCGACCAGCAGGGGGAAGAAGTCGATGCCCTGGCGCGGCTCACGGGAAGCGGTCGCGGTGGCGAGGATGACGCTGTCCCCGTAGCGGACCAGGGCGCTCCCGCCGGCCTGCCTGGCGACCTTGCCTACCTCGATCACCAGGGGACGGCCGGCGTACTCAATTTCGAATCTGTCAGTCATTACGATTAGTGGATCCTCCTTCTGCTCCTTCTCGTCTCTCTTCTCGGGGCCGGCCCCTCCGGTGGGACCGGGGGGGGCGGGCCGGAAGGACCGCGGCCGCGGGCGGGCCCTTCCCTACCTCCTCAGCCCGAGACGCTCGATGACCGTGCGGTAGCGCTCGATATCGTTGTCCCGGAGATAGTTGAGGAGGCGGCGTCGGTGTCCAACCATCTTGAGGAGCCCGCGGCGGGAGTGATGGTCCTTCTTGTGCGTCCGCAGGTGCTCGGTCAGCTCGTTGATGCGCTGGGTCAGGATGGCGATCTGGACCTCGGGCGAGCCCGTGTCGGTCTCGTGGAGTTTGAAACCGCTGATGATCTCCTGCTTCTTGTCCTTGGTCAACACGCCTGACTCACCTCCAGGGTTGACTGGTCCTCCCCGCCAACCCAAGCCGGTCGCCGGAGGAACGACCAGCCTAGGCTGTGGTTCATCGGGTCGGCTAATTGTAACACCCTCACCTGACGCGGCGCAAGGCCACCTCCACGGAGGAGAGTGTGCCTTCCCGGCGGCCGGTCCATGCTCAGGCCAGGCCGAAGTACTCCAGCGCCAGGCGCCGGTCGCGGGCGATCCGCTCGGCCAGAGCACCGGGGCCCGGGAAGGCCCGCTCCTCCCGCAGCCGCTTCAGGAAGAAGACCCGGACCTCGTCGCCGTAGGTCGGGGGCTCGCCGGCCAGGGTGTGGACCTCGAGCGCGAGCTCGGCCGGCTCGCCCGACCCGCTGAAGGTGGGGCGCGACCCCAGGTTGGCCACGGCCGGAGCCGCTCCTCCCGGTCGGAGCACGGCTCCGGCGTCCGGAAGGACGGACGCCACGTACACTCCGGCCGCGGGGCGGACCGCCTCGGCGGGGAAGGCCACGTTCGCCGTCGGGAACCCGAGGCTCCGGCCCCGTCCGGCCCCCCTCTCGACCCTCCCGGCGAGGCTGTACGGCCGGCCCAGTAGGAGGCCGGCCCGCTCGACGTCTCCGCGTCCGAGAGCCGCGCGGATGGCGGAGCTTGAAACCACCTCGCGCCCGAGCCGGACGGCCGGATGAACCAGAGTCTCCACACCGGTCCGGCGCCCGAGGGCCCCGAGGAGGGCCGGGTTTCCCTCGCCGCCCCGCCCGAACCCGAAGTTGAACCCGACGGCGAGCGCCCGGGGGGCGACAGCCGCCCTTATCCGGGAGAAAAACTCCTCGGCCGGCACGGCCGCAGCTTCCCGGGTGAACTCCAGGACAAGCACCCGGTCCGCTCCGGCCTGGCGAAGCAACTCGACCTTGTCGGCGAGCGGGGTCAAGAGAAAACCCCGGGCGTCCTCACGCCGCCCGAGGACGACGTCCGGATGAGGCCAGAAGGTAAGAACCCAGAGGGGGGCGCCCCTCTCTCTCGCGGCCTGCCCGGCCCGCTCAAGGAGGCTCAGGTGGCCGAGGTGGAGGCCGTCGAAAACGCCCATGGCCAGGACGGGCCGCTCCGTCCCGGTTCCGGCATCCAGCCGGTCGAGGTCGAGGAGGTTCAGGGTGGCGGGTCGGGGCCCCGCCGGGCGTCGGTCTTGTCGCGTCAGCGTCGAGGACCTCCACTCGGTCGAAAGACTTTGAGGGGCTCGAGGCGTCCTCCCGAGAGACGGGCGGTGGCCACAAGCTCTCCGGCGGCGTCGAGAACCCTGACCACGGACCCTTCCGGGACAGGGCGCGGCGGGTCGCCCCGCAGGGGAACCGCCTGCCCGTGACCGAGACGAGTGATCGTCTCCACCGGGGGGACGACCTTGGGTAGGTGCGCCACGGCGTCCGCCGGAGGGAGCAGCCGGAGCTCCCCTCGGCCCGCCTCGTCGGCCACTTCCTCAAGGGTCCGGGCCGCGGCCAGGTTGAAGAACCCGACGGCCTCCCGGACGAGGAACCCGAGGTGCGCGCCGACGCCGAGGGTCCGGCCCAGGTCCTCGGCCAGAGTCCGGATGTAGGTCCCCTTCGAGCAGGTCACCCGGAGACGGGCCCTCGGCGGCCCCCCGGGGGCTCCTGACTCGTCCATATCCAGGAGTGACAGGCGGTGAATGAACACCCGGCGCGGCCGCCGCTCGGCGGTGCGTCCCTCGCGAGCCAGCCGGTACAGGCGCTCCCCGCCGACCCGGACGGCGGAGACCATCGGGGGAAGCTGCATTGTCTCTCCAGAGAACGCCTTGAGGGCTTCCTCGACCGCCCGGCGCGAGAGCCCGGCCACGGCCCCGGGTGGAGCCTCCCAGACGACGCGTCCGGTGTAGTCCTGCGTGTCGGTGGCCTGGCCGAAGCGGACTTCGGCCACGTAGGTCTTCGGGAGCTCCAGAAGGTAGTCGGAGAGGCGCACGGCCGTGGGTCCGACCAGGACGAGGAGAAGACCGGCCGCCGCCGGGTCGAGCGTCCCGGCGTGACCGGTGCGCCGCTCGCCCGTGACCCGGCGGACGAACGAGACCACGTCGTGGGAGGTCATCCCGGGAGGCTTGCAGACGGCGAGGACTCCGTTCGTCACCGCCGGCCCACCGGGCCGGCGCTCCCGGCCCCCTTCTTCAGAAGCTTCTCGCTCTCGGCAAGGACCAGACGGAGAGCCTCGTCGACCGGGCGGTCCAAGACGCACCCCGCCGCCTTGCGGTGCCCTCCCCCTCCCAGGTTCTTGGCGATCTCGCTCACGTCGATGTCGCGCTTGGAGCGCAGGGCCACCCGCGTCGTTCCGTCCGGCATCTCCTGCAGGAGAAAGCACAGCTCCACGAAGTTGATCATCCGCGGGTAGCCGACCAGTCCCTCGACCTCGTCGTCGGTCGCTCCACACTCCTCGAGCATCTTGCGGGTCACCGTGACCCAGGCGATGCGCCCGCCCGAGGCGAAGCTGAGCGTGCCCAGCATCCGCTCAAGAAGGCGCAGGCTCGAGAGAGTCCGGGTGTCCTGGACGATTTCACCCACAGGCCCCGGCTCGACGCCGAGGTCGAGGAGCTCGGCCGCCAGGAGATGGGTGCCGGCGGTCGTGTTATCGAACCGGAAACCACCCGTATCGGTGCTGACGGCGACGTAGAGGCACAGGGCCATGTCCCGGTCGAGAGGAACGCCGAGCTCGGCGATGATCAACCGCACCTGCTCGGCCGCGGCCGAAGCCGCCTCATCGACGTAGTTGACCGTACCGAAGAGAGTGTTGGACGGGTGGTGGTCAACGTTGATCACCACTCTGGCCCGGGCCATGTCCTCGTCGCTGAGGCCGGCCCGGCGCGGGTCGCTGCAGTCGATAAGGAAAACACACTCATGAGCGGCAACAAGCTCGCCGGGCGAGTCGAGACCGGCTATCCGCTCAAACCTGGGAAGGAAGGACATGCGTTCGGGGGGCGGTGAGGGGCTCGCCACGGTGACCGACTTGCCCAGCTTCTCGAGGGCCAGGGCGACGGCCAGGTTCGAACCGAGGCTGTCGCCGTCGGGGAACTCGTGGAGAATCAGAAGAAAGCTCGACAACCCCTTGATCGTCCGGGCCACGTCCCTCGCCGCTTCCGCCGCTGCGCCTGGACCGGAGCGGTTAGCCAACCGTCAGTCCTCCCGCGTCCCGGTCGGGCGGTCCGCGCGGGCCGGCCCCGGACCGCCGGCGCCCGGAGCCTCGTCGTCCTCGGACCCGCGGGGCGCCCCGGCGGCGTCCGCCGTCCCCGGCTCGAGCTGCCCCAGAAGAACCTGGATACGCGTCCCCCGTTCGATGGAGTCGTCGAGCCGGAAGACGACCTCCGGCGCGTGTCGGAGCTGGAGACGCGCCCCTAGGGCCGTGCGCACGAAGCCCGATCCGCTCTTGAGGGCCTTGAGGGACTGCTGCTTGGCCTGGTCGTCGCCGAGGACGCTGACGAAAACCTTGGCGACCCTGGCGTCCCGGGAGACCTCCACATCCGTCACGCTCACGAAACCCAGGCGAGGGTCTTTGAAGCCCCGCAAGATATCAGAGACCTCTTCCCGTATGGCCGTCCGGATTCGCTGCAGCCTGCCCGGATCCATGGCGCTCCCTTCCCCGCGGTCCCGGGGCCCTGCCGGGCCGCCCCGTGCTTCACTACCTCGGCTACCTGAGCTCTATCGTGGCCTCGACGACTTCGAATTCCCCGGCTCCCGCCTCGGCCCAGCGCACGAGGTCATCAAGAAGGCGCCGGCAGACGCCCTCGGTCCCCGAGACGCAGGCGATCCCCAGGGTGGCCGTCTGGTGACGCTCGGCGTCGGCTATCTCGGCCACCGACACGCCGTAGCGGTTCCTCATCCGGTCGGACAGGCTCCTTAACACCTGGCGCTTGTCCTTCAGGGACCTTGACCCCGGCAGGCGAAGGCGCAGGACCAGGGTCCCGACGATCAAGCCCCGGTCCTCCCGCTTCGGCTCAAGGACGGACCTCCTCGACGGTGAAGGCCTCGAGGACGTCCCCTTCCTTGATGTCCTGGAAGTTCTCAAGGCCGATGCCGCACTCGAAGCCCGCGGCTATCTCCCGGACGTCGTCCTTGAAGTGCTTCAGCGAGGCGATGGAGGTATCCTGGACGATGATGCCGTCGCGGACCACCCGTATCCTGCTCCTCCGGGTGATCTTGCCATCCGTGACGTAGCAGCCGGCAATGGTGCCGACCTTCGGGATACGGAACAGCTCACGGACCTCGGCGTGCCCCTGGACGACCTCGCGGAAGGTCGGGGCCCGAAGCCCCTTGATGGCCGCCTTGACGTCGCCGATGGCCTCGTAGATGACCCGGTAGGTGCGGATCTCCACCTTCTCCCGCTCGGCCGCCTGTCGGGCCGACGCGTCGGGGGTGACGTTGAAGGCGATGATCATCGCCTCGGAGGCCTTGGCCAGGTTCACGTCGGACTCGGTCACCCCGCCGACCCCGGTGTGGATGATGTCGATACCGACTTCAGGCTCTTCGAGCTTCTCGAAGGACTGCTTCAGGGCTTCCAGGGAACCCTGAACGTCGGCCTTGAGGACGAGGTTGAGCTGCCGCTTCTCGCCCTCCCGGATGTGGCTCAGGAAGTCGGCCAGCGTGGCCGTGGCCCGCGTCCCCAGCTCCTGCTCCCGTTTCTTGAGGTCTCTCTGCGAGGCTATCTCGCGCGCCATCTTGTCGTCGGCCAGCCCCTGGAAAAGGTCGCCGGCCTCAGGGAGCTCATCGAAGCCGACCACCTCCACGGGTGTGGAGGGCCCGGCCTCCTCGACGCGGTTCCCCTTGTCGTCGACCATGGCGCGGACCCGACCGAAGGCCGTCCCGGCCACGAAAGGGTCGCCGATGCGAAGCGTCCCGCTCTGCACCAGTACGGAAGCCACCGGGCCGAGGCCCTTGTCCAGGCGGGTCTCGATGATGATGCCCCGGGCCCGCCGGTCGGGATTGGCCTTGAGCTCGCCCATCTCGGCCACCAGGATGATGATGTCGAGAAGGTCGTTGATGCCGGTGCGTTCCTTGGCCGAGACGGGAACGACGATGGTCTCCCCGCCCCACTCCTCGGGGGTGAGTCCGTGTTCCTGGAGCTGCTTCTTCACGCGGTCGGGCAGAGCGTTGGGCTTGTCTATCTTGTTCAGGGCGACAATGATGGGGACCTTGGCCGCCCGGGCGTGGTTGATGGCCTCGATCGTCTGGGGCATGACGCCGTCGTCGGCGGCCACGACCAGGACGGCTATGTCGGTGACCCGGGCACCCCGGGCCCGCATGGCCGTGAAGGCCTCGTGGCCGGGGGTGTCGAGGAAGACAATCCTCTTCCCCTGCCAGTCCACTGTGCTCGCCCCGATGTGCTGGGTTATCCCGCCGGCTTCGCCCGCGGTGACGTTTGTCTGGCGGATGGCGTCGAGAAGCGATGTCTTCCCGTGGTCCACGTGGCCCATGACCGTGACCACCGGCGGCCGGGGCACCGCGCCCTCCTCGTCCTCGATGCGGTCCTCCGGTCTCGCGGCGCCCTGACCTTCGGCCCGTTCGACCTCGTGGACCTTGACGCCCATCTCGGTGACGGCCACCCGGGCCGATTCCGGGTCGAGGACCTGGTTCAGGTTGGCCACGATCCCAAGGCGTATCAGGGACTTTATGAGCTCGGTCCCGCTCAGCCCCATCCGTTCGGCGAGGTCCCGGACGGTTATCGGCCCGTCGATGGTGACCTCCGTCGCCCGGACCCGGACGGGCTCCTCCACCTTCCGCTGCGGCACTCCCCGGCGGCCGACGCGACCACCCCGGCGGCTGCCGCGCTCGTCATCCTGCCAGCGGCTGTGGGTCTCCGCCCGGCCCCGCCCCTTGGCTCCGGCCCCGCGCCGGGGGCCGGCGTCGCGGCGGCGGTCGCCGCGCGCGGGCGCCCCGCCCGGAGCACCGGGCTTGCCGAAGGGGGGCGGAGGTAGGGCGGGTCCTCGGGCCGGTGCGGCCCGGCCGGACCGGCCCGGGCCGGTGCCGGGCGGGCCGCCAGCCCGACCGGCCCCCATCCCCGGTCGAACGCCGGGTCCTCCCGGCGGCCGGCGGTCGGGATAGGCCGGGCGAGGCCCAGGCGGATAGCCTCTGGCCGGTCCACCGGAGGGCTGGGGTCGCGGCCCCGGAGGGCCCGCTGGTCTCGGACCGGCTCCCGCACCCGCCGGGCGGCCGGGCCCCACCGGAGCCGCCCGTCCACCGGCGGCCGTCCCCGGGCGCGCCGCCGCCGGCCCGGCCGGCCTTACCGGCGCCCCGGGCCCGGCGCCGGCTGGGGTCCGGCGCTCGGGCGGAGGCGGGGGCGGGGGCGTCGGGGTCCTCCCGGAGGGCAGGACCCGTCCCGGGCCCCGCTCCTGGGCTCGGGCCGGAGCCTGCTCCGGTCCGGCCTCGCGCGCAGCCTCCGCTGCTCCGGCCGTGGGTTTCTCCGCCCGGGCCGGAGCCTCCTCATCCGCGGCTCCCGGTGCAGTCCCGGCTTCGGCGGCCGCCGCCGG
>DYFB01000028.1 GCA_020725405.1 Symbiobacterium sp.
AGACTGTGGGAGGGGGTGCAGACTGGGGGAGGGGGTGCAGACTGGGTGCAGACGGTGGGGGAGTCCGGCCTCCCCCGAAGCCGTGGTCCCGAGCTCCCAGCGATTCCCACCTGCTCCCGGAAGATGCCGTCCTTCCCGCTGGTTCCGGACCCGCGGCAGGCGTGGGCGCCTTTCCCTCTGGGCATAACTAGGGGACGGGCGGCCGGCCCGCGCCGGACCAACGGCGGGAGGGAGGTGAGGATGGTGTCTCATATCACGGCCATGGAGCTCGAGTCTCTCCGCCACCTGATCGGCGAGTGCGACCTCAAGGCGAAGAAGCTGTCAAGCTACGCCCGGCAGGTCCAGAACCCGGAGCTCCGTGAGTTCTGCGAGCGTGAGGCCGATTCGGCCAACCGGTCCAAACAGACTCTGATGAATTTCCTCAACGAGGGGGTGAACGTTCAGTGAATCTCAGCGAGAAGGACATCGCCGGCGACGTCCTGACCATGGCCAAGCACGGGGTCATCGATCTCACCTGGGCTGCGCTGGAATGCTCGAACCCGCGGCTCCGGAATACGCTCCGCCAGATGCGGGACCAGAGCGAGAAGGCCCAGGAGAAGATGGCCCAGATAGCGTCGGGCCACCGCTGGTACCTGCCCTCCGAGCCGGTGGACCACCGGTCGGTCGCGCGGGTCCAGAGCCACTACGCCGAGGGAGGGGTTGGGGCCGAGGCCGGCGTGCGCTACGCGGGCCACCCGGCCGGACCCTACGCGGCGCCGCCCGGGTCCATCGAGTACCGGCCCCACGGGCCCGGGCCCGGGGAGTTCCACCCGCCGGGGCCAGGGGAGTTCCGGACGGGGCCGGGTGAGTACCGTCCGCACGGTCCCGGCGAGTTCCGCGGCGGGCCCGGTGAGCATCGCGGGCCCGGGCCGGTCGGGGGCTACCAGCCGGGTCCGGCTCCCGGCGGGTACCGCGACCCACGGGCCCCGCTCGACTAGGCCAGCGCTGACCGAGGTCGGGATGCGGCCGCCCCGGGTCGCTGAGGCCCGGGGCGGCTCTGCTCCACGAAGCTACCTCGCCAGCCGGGTGGGTTGGGTCCTCAGGGACGCCAGCCGGGTGGGTTGGGTCCTCAGGGACGCCAGCCGGGTGGGGGCGGTCCTCAGAGACCGAGCTGCTTCGAGATTATCTCCCGCATTATCTCGTCGGTGCCGGCGGCGATGCGCATCACCCGCGTGTCACGCCAGACGCGCTGGACGAGGTACTCCATCATGTAGCCCGCTCCGCCGTGCATCTGAAGGGCTTCATCCGCGATGCGGAAGGCCACCTGGCAGGCGAAGAGCTTGCACATGGAGACTTCCTTGATGACCGACTGGCCCTGCTGGTGTCGCCAGGCCGTGGTGTAGACGAGCTGGCGCGCGGCCTCGAGCTCGGTGGCCATGTCGGCCAGGCGGTGGCGGATGGCCTGGAACTTGCCGATGGGCCGGCCGAACTGCGACCGCTCGTTGACGTAGCGCAGGGCGAGCTCCAGGGCGCGGTCGCCAGCGGCGACCGCGCCGGCCGCCCCGATGAGGCGCTCGCCCTGAAGCTCCCACATCAGGTGGAAGAAGCCCTGGTTGACCTGGCCGAGGACGTTGGCCGCCGGGACCCGGCAGTCCTCGAAGACCAGTTCGGCCGTGTCGGAGGACCAGAGGCCGACCTTGTCGAGCTTCTTGGCCACACTGAACCCGGGAGTCCCCTTCTCGACGAGGAAGAGGGTTATGCCGCCCCACTTGTCCTCGGCCGTGCGGACGGCGGTCACCACGACGTCGGCCCGGACGCCGTTGGTGATGTAGATCTTGCTACCGCTAAGAAGCCAGTCGTCCCCGTCCCGGACGCCTCGGGTCTCGATGGAGGCGAGGTCGGAGCCGGCGTTGGGTTCAGTCATGGCCAGGGCGAAGATCTTCTCCCCCTTGATCGCCGGGACCAGGAACCGCTGCTTCTGGTCTTCCGTGCCGAACTGGAGGATGGGAGGGGTGGCCATTTCGGTGTGGACGGCCACCGCGGTGGGCAGGCCACCCGAGCCGCAGCGGGAGAGCTCCTCGGCCAGAACGATGGAGGCGAAGAAGTCCCCGCCCTGCCCGCCGTACTCCTCGGGGTAGCGCAGGCCGAGAAGGCCGAGCTCGCCCATCCGGCGGAAGACCTCGTCCGGAAACCCGCCGGCCTCCTCCCACTCGTCGGCGTGGGGAAGAAGCTCGCTCTCGACGAACTTCCGGATGTGCCGGCGCAGTATTTCGTGCTCCTCGGTGAAGAAGAGGTGGGGCATCGGCGCACCTCCCTGGGTGTCTGTCGCGTACTTCGCACCGGCGGGGGCCAAACCCTCCGCGCCGGCGAGAGCGGTACCGCACCCCCGCTGCGAGAGGGTCAGAAGCAGGACTTGGCGAACCAGGCGGAGACCGACCGTAAGGACAACAGTAGGAGGCAAACCACTATAGGCGGTCGCCGCCCTGCCGGCCGCCGTCCATCCGGAGGTAAGAGAGTGCTCTCACTACGGAACGTCTCCAAGAGCTACCGCAAGGGGGAGGTCAAGGCGGTCGACGACCTCACCCTGGAGGTCCCGCCGGGCGAGATCTTCGGGTTCCTCGGACCCAACGGGGCCGGCAAGACGACGACCATAAAGATGGTCGTCGGGCTTCTCCGCCCCGATACGGGGACCATCACCGTCGACGGGGTGGACGTGGCCCGCGACCCGGTAAAGGCCAAGCGGCGCATCGGCTACTGCCCGGACTACCCCGACCTTTATGAGAAGCTGACCGGGCTCGAGTACCTCAACTTCATCGGCGACGTCTTCGGGGTTCCGACCGAGACCAGGCGCCGAATCGTCGGGGAGCTCCTCGAGATGTTCTCCCTCCAGGACGCCCTGACCGACCTCATCCAGACCTACTCCCACGGCATGAAGCAGAAGCTCGCCGTCATCGCCGCCGTGATGCCCGATCCGGCCCTCCTCATCCTGGACGAACCGATGACCGGCCTCGACCCGAAATCGTCGGCCCTGTTCAAGGACCTCATGCGGCGGCGCTGTGACGCGGGGAAGGCTGTCTTCTTCAGCACCCACATTCTCGACGTCGCCGAGAGGGTCTGCGACCGGGTCGGCATCATCAACCGGGGCCGGCTCGTCGCCCAGGGGACCATGGAGGAGCTCCGGGCCATGGCCCGCGGTCAGGATACCCTTGAGCGCATCTTCCTTGAGCTCACTGAGGAGAGTGAGGGATAAGATGCCCGCGTTCACCGGCCTCTGGCCGGTTCTCCGGACGAGCCTCAACACGACCTTCGGCCTGTCGGCCGCTAGGTATCGTTACCTTATCAAGCGTGAGCGGGTCTGGGAGCCGCTGGTCATTCTTGGGAGCCTCGGCGTCCTCGCGGCGATGTTCGAGGTCATGATGTACCAGATGGCGAGCGGCCTCGTGACGGCCGGGGCCCAGCTCGGACAGCCCGGGGTGGCCTTCACTTTCGCCCTTCTCGCCACCCTGGTTCTCGTCTTCATCTTCGGGCTGTTCATGGTTTTCTCCGTCTTCTACTTCTCGACCGACCTCCCGCTCCTCGTCCCCCTGCCGCTCCGACCGGGGACCATTGTCCTGGCGAAGTTCGGGACCATCCTTGCCGGCCAGTACCTGGGTGTGGTCGCGGTCTTGGCCCCGACGGCGCTCGCCTACGCCCGGCTGGCCGGGGGCGGGCCCCTCTACTGGCTCTCGGTGGTCCTCGTCCTGGTCCTCGCCCCGGTCCTGCCGCTCATTCTGGCCTCGGCCCTCGCTCTCGTCCTGATGCGGGTGATCAACCGGCGTCACCGCGACCTCCTGATGATCATCGCCAGCCTGGGCATCGTGGCCGCTGTCCTGGCCTTCCAGATATCCATCGCCCAGGTCCCGGAGGATCAGGTCGCTGAGTACCTCCGGCAGCTCCTGGCCGGGCAGATAGGGCTGGTAAACCTCGTCGGCCGCGGGTTCCCGCCAGCGGTCTGGGCGACCAGGGCCATCACCGAGGCCGGCACCCTGCCGGGGACGGGGGCGCTCGCGGCTTTCACGGCGGCCTCGGTGGCCGGCCTTGGAGTCCTGGCCGCGCTGGGGGAGAGGCTCTTCTACGGCGGGCTCATCGGCGGGCAGGAGCTGGCCAGACGCCGGCCGGCCAGTGGAGAGGCGGTCGCGACGGCACGGGCGCTGGCCCTCAAGGGTCTCCGCCGGGAGGAAGCCCTCCGGGCCCTCTACCGGCGGGAGTGGCGTCTCTTCATGCGCCACCCGCTCTACGTCATGAACGGGTTCATGGCCTCGGTCATCGTGCCCGTGCTCTTCGTCTTCGGCCTGGCCGTGCCCCGCGCGGAGCTCGACATGGTGACCTCTTGGGTTCCGCTGGGCGGGGACATCACCTACTACGCCACCCTGGCCGTGGCCGGTCTCGTGGCCTTCCTGGCCGGTCTGAACACGACGGCCTCGACGAGCGTCTCGCGGGAGGGCCGGCACCTCTGGATATCCAAGGTCATCCCGGTCGAGCCCTGGCGGATGGTGCAGGCCAAGATACTCTTCGCCGCGGTCTCGACCCTCGTCAGCGCCGCCCCCGTGGTGGCGGCCTACGGGGTGTTCCTGAGGCCGCCGGCGGGCTTCCTCGCCGCCTCGGCCCTCCTCGGGCTCCTCGGCTCGGCCGTGCTTCTCCTTCTCGGCCTGCTCGTCGACATGGCCCGGCCCTTTCTCACCTGGACGAACCCCCAGCAAGCGGTGAAGAGCAACCTCAACGTGGTCCTCCAGATGCCGATGGCCGCGGCCCTCTTCGTGGGCGCCAGCGCCCTGTCTTCGTGGCTCCGGGGCGGACTCGGGCTCGGTGGGCCGGCGGCCCTGGCGGTCATCGGGGCGGTTCTGGCCGGGCTGGCCGCCGCGGCCTACCGGGTGACGGTCTCGGCGGCCGGGCGGCTCTACGGGCGCCTGGAGGTGTGAGGAGCGGGGCCGGGGAGGACGAGCTTACGGGCGTATCGGCGCATGACGGCGGGAGCTGGGGAGAGCCCGCTAAGGGGAGCCTACGAGCGGAAGGGGTGGGGCGATGACGGGAGAGCGGTCGCTGGCGGTGGGCGTCGGGCGGGCCCCGGGACAGCCGGCCGCGTTCGGGGTGGTCGCCGCCTACGCGGAGACGACCAAGTTCCGCTCGGTGGTCCTCCTGACCCTGGGCGCCGTGGTCGGGGGCCTAGCCGCCATGAGCGGTCTCGAGGGCGCCGCGCGCGCGGCCGCCTCGGCCAGGCTCGTCTGGGCCACGGTGGCCACGGCCCTGGGCTGCATAGGGGCGAACGCCATCACCGGCTACATCGATCGGGGGATGGACGCGGTGATGGAGCGGACGAGGCACCGCCCTCTTCCGACCGGCCGGCTCCGGCCGGGCCAGGTCCTGGCCTTCGGGCTGGTCCTCGTGGCCGCCGCCTGCGCCGTGGCCGGCCTGGCCGTCAACGGCTGGAGCCTGGCCTGGCTCGTCTTCGGGGTGATTGACAGCGCGGTTCTCTACAACGGGCTGACGAAGACCCGGACGGCCTGGAACGTCGTCCTGGGCTCCCCGGCTGGCGGGGCGCCGGTCATGGTCGGGGCGGCGGCCGTCTCGGGCCTGCCCTTCGCCCTCGTTCCTTTCCTGACGGCCGCGCTGGTGGTGGCCTGGACCCCGATCCACATCTGGAGCCTGGCCATCCGCCACGTCGAGGACTACCGCAAGGCTAGCGTGCCGATGCTCCCTGTGGTGGCCGGGGTGCCGGCGGCGGCGCGCTGCGTGGGCTGGGCCAGCCTGGCCCTGTGCGCCACGGCTGCCGCTCTGGCCGTCGGGGCCGGCTTCCGTCCGGCGGCCCTGGTCCTGACCCTTCTCCTCCAGGTGCCGGTGATGGCCGGGAGCCTGGCGGTCATGCGCTCGCCCACGCCGGAGAGGGCCCGGCGCCTCTTCAAGCTGTCGAGCCCGTATCTCGCGGCCGTGTTCGTCATCGTCATCTGGCAGAGTCTGACCGTCTAGGGAGACCGGTCAGTGGGCCTTCTCCTCGCGGCGGCTCACGTCGTCCCGGAGATACCCGGGAGCGCCCTTGGGGATGAACGTCTTGCAGCAGGTCTCCATACAGGTTTGGGCGGGGGTATTCTCGATCGAGCTGGCGACGGGGGCGTCGACGCTCTCCTCTTCCTCCTTGGCGATGGTATCGTGGGTGATGAGGATCTCCGACGCTATACAGCCTTTCCCCTCGGTCCAGTAGCGGCAGTTGTTGATGGTGCACCTGACGGTGGTGACGGTGTCCATCTCATCGCCTCCTCTGACCGGTAGTGTTGCCCGGACGGAGGGGGCGGGAAACGGCGTTGGCCGGGCGGGGCTCTCGGGCAAAAAAGGGGCCCCGGGCGGCGTCCCGCGCAGGCCCTACCGCCGGGGCCCTGAGCTCCCGTCCGGCCGGCAGTCCCCGGCCGTCGGGAAAGAGCTTCCCGCCGCCTACTCCCGGACGCTGTCCGGAAGCGGCGTCCTACTCGTAAACCTTCTCCTCGACGAGATCGGCGTTCTCGGCGTCCATCTCCACGTCGCGCGCGGACGCACCGGCACCCTGGCCGGGCGTGGCGGCGGCCCGACGGGCCGCCGGAGGGGCCTCGCCCCACTCGCGCTCCTTCTCCTTGAACCACTCATGCTGGATGATAAGGTCCATGATCTCGTTGGTTCCGGTCCAGATCATGATGAGCCGGGTATCCCGCAGGAGCCGTTCGACGGGGTAGACGTTGGTGTAGCCGATGCCGCCGAGGACCTGCATGGCGTGGTTGACCACCGTCCAGGCCGTCTCTGTGCAGAACTTCTTCGTCTCGGAGACAAGGCGCCGGACGTAGCTCGGGTCGGCCCCGGTGTCGTCGGCCACGGCCGTGCTCCAGAGGAGGCTGTGGGCCGCGTCGACAAGGGTCAGGCTGTCGGCGAGCTTGAAGCTGACGGCCTGGAAGTCCTTGATCGGCCGGCCGAAGGCCTTGCGCCGCATCGCGTAGCGGGTGGCCACCTCGAGGGCGGCCCGGGCCATGCCCACCGCTCCCGCGGCGCTCGTCAGTCGCTCGGGGACCATCATCCGGTAGAAGATCTCGGCCGCCCCGTTCAGCCGGCCGACGAGGTTCTCGGCCGGGACGCGGGCGCCGCGGAAGACGAGCCGCCCGGTGCCCCCGCCCCGCGTGCCCATGAGCCCGTAGACGTGGGCGACCTCGACCCCGGGTCCCCGGTCGACCAGGAAGGCGCTTATGCCCTTGTGAGGCGGGGCGTCGGGGTCGGTCCGGGCGTAGACGAGGAAGTAGTCGGCCCCCTCGGCCCCGACGACGAATCGCTTCTGGCCGTCGAGGACGAAGACGTCACCCTCCCGCCCGGCCGTGGTGGTCGTGCCGAAGAAATCCGAGCCGCCGCGCGGCTCGGTGAGGGCCTCGGCCGTCATTAGCCGGCCCTCCAGGGTCGGACGGAGGTATCTCTGCTTCTGGTCCTCCGTGCCGAAGCGGCAGATGGCCTCGCCGATGATGGAGGGCAGGGAGTAGAGGCAGCCGAGCGAGGTGCCGAGGACCCCGATCTCTTCGATGGCCAGGATCTCGGAGGTCCAGCCGAGGCCCCGCCCGCCGTACTCCTTCGGGAAGCGGAGCCCGAGAAGGTTTCGCGCCGCGGCCTTCTCGACGTACTCCCGCGGATAGCGGACCTTGTCCGCGTCCATGTCGAGAAGGAGCTGGCGCGGGACGTCCTCGCGGACGAAGGCCCGCACCTCGTCGCGGAGGGCCCTTAGTTCAGGCGTCAGAAGGTGATCGTGGTGCACGGTCTCTCCCCCTCTCTCCCCGGGCCGAGGTCACGGCCGGTCCGGTCCGCCCGAGGTCACGGCCGGTCCGGTCCGCCCGAGGTCACGGCCGGTCCGGTCCGCCCGAGCTCATAGCTGGTCCGGTCCGCCGGAGCTCACAGCCCCGTCCTATCCGGTCCCCGGCCGGCCTGGGTCTCCTCCCCGCACTCGAAGAACGACCTCAGGTCCTCGGTGGAGGCCGTCCCCTCGAGGAACCTCCGGAGGCGGTCCCGGTAGTCGAGGAGTTCCTGGCGGTGAAGACGGAGCTCCTCGATCATCTCCTCTATCTCGGCGATCCGTCTCTCGCCGACCTCTATGGTCCGCCGGATCTGCTCCTTGCGGGTGGGGTCGGCGTCGTAAAGGTCAAGGAGCTCCTTGATGTCCTTCAGGGAGAAGCCGAAGCGCCGGCCGCGGAGGATGAGCTTGAGGCGGGCCTTGTCCCGGCGGCCGTAGAGCCTCTGGCCGCCCTCGCCGGCCCGCTCGGGAGAGAGGAGGCCGAGCTCTTCGTAGTAGCGGATGGTCCGGGGTGTCACCCCGAACTCGGTGGAGAGGTCGGAGATAGTCCAGGAGCCCTCGCCGCTCAGGGGTCCGCCCCCTCCTGCCTGATATCCTGATTTTGCCGCGGCCTCCTGTCGCCGCCGGGCTTCTACCAGACGTTCGGTCAAATGCCTTTACCCGGATGCTATCTTACGTTTACGTAAATGTCAACCGGGGCAGGCCAGCTGTCCTGGGTGCCCCCGGGCGGCCGTGTCTTTGCGTGTCGTCCGGCCACCGCGAGTTCGCCGATTCTGCGACCGCTCCCCCCCGCTAACCCTTCAGGGCGACAGGCCCCGTCCGGAACGGGCGGCCGGGGCGTGTCGCCGGCGTAGAACCCTGTCGAGCGACTGCTCGCCCGGAGGAGAGGAGCGGCCCCTGGGCCGGAAGAAGGAAACGCGCCGTGTCCGGCGGGCCCGTGGGCCTCAGGACGCGGCCGACCAGGCTGAGGTGCGCGCCCCGTCCGACGGCGAACCGGGCCGAGACACCGTGGCTCACGAATCCCTGCGAGCCGACGCCCCTGAAGACGGAGGCGTCCACCCCAAGGCTTTTCGTCACGGGAGGTAGGCTGTCTTGTACGGGCGCGACCACCTGCGGCGGGCCATCCGCCACTACCTGGAACGCGACGACGACCTGGAGGAGGACCCCGAAGGTCCGGTGACCATCAACAGGTCCATAACGGCCGCCTTCACACTGGCCAGGGCCTCTGTGGCCGCCGCGCGGGACATGCTCGACCGGGCTCTCCGGCTCCCGCCGGCGGAGCCCGGCCGCCCGTCGCCCCACCACCGCCACTATGAGGTGGTCTGGTCCTTCCTCGGGGCCCTCTGGGAGCTCATCGACTTCTGCGAGCTCGAGCAGGAGATAGCCGGCCTCGACATCTCCGACCCGGTCTGGTTCTTCGGGCGGGCCGTCGACCAGCATCTCGGGGGCAACCCCTTCGAGGCTCTGGCTATCCTCGGCGAGTGCAGTCCGCCGGGCGCCAGCCCGGACCCCTGGGTCGAGATGCTCCGGGCCGAGACCCTGGCTGCTGCCGGCGACCACGACCGGGCCGTCCAGGCCTGGGAGACGGCGACACGGCTCGACCCCCTCCTCGTGCCGGCCCACCTCTCGGCCGCCGGGGAGCTCGAGGCCGTCGGCCGGGACCGGGAGGCCCAGGTCCACTGGCTGGCCCTGGTCAAGGCCGTCGCCCGCGACGATCCCCTCGCGGCCGAGGCCCGCCGGCATCTCGCCCGCCTACGGCAACGCCTGGCTCTGGCCAGGGCGGCGTCTTCCCGCGCCGGCGCTGGCTACGGCCGGCTGCCGCGCTGGGGCCCCTCCTGGGTCCCCGCCTGGCCGGGCCGGGCCCGCGCGGCCGGGGGCGGATGCGAGGCGGTCGACTTCCCGGACCCGGGCAAGGCGGCCCCGGCCGACGGCCGGCCGCCCGAGGCGGAGGGCCTGGTGGACCCCCCGATCGCCGCGACGCCGGCCGCGAGCTCGGCCGCCATGCCGGCCGCGATGTCGGCCGCAACCCCGGCCGCAACCCCGGCCGCGGTCTTCGAACGGCCGGTGCGGGTGCCGCGCGGCTTTCTCCGGACCGGGAAGCTCGATGCCGTGCTGGGGCTGTCCGACTCGCGGGAGCCCGAGCTCAGGGTGGCCGTGGTCGGGGGCGACCCCATCAGCGAGGGGCTCCGCCGCAGTCGGGACGCCGTCTACCTCGGCGGGGGTCGGCTCGTGGCGGTCGGCGAAGCCGGGCGGGTTGAGCTCGACCGGGAGGAGCCGGATCTCGTGGTCCTCGCCTCGGGCATCAGCGCCGACCAGTGCGCCGGGCTGGCCGAACGGGCCCGCGCCGGTCGGTTGAGGTCCAGGACCGGCGAGGTAGCCTTCCTGTACAACGGACCCGAGGAGCTCGGCGGGGATCTCGAGGTCATCTTCGACGGCCTCGACCTGACCGTCGTGGCCGACATCTGCCCGCCCGTCCCGGTCGAGGACGAATTTGCCGAAGAGCCGGTCACTCTGGAAGGCGAGACCGAGTCGGGCGCGGCCGCCCTCACCCCGACGGTCGAGGCGGTGGCGGCCAGGACGAAGGAGGGGCGGGGGGCGCCGGTCCGGCGGCGGGCCGTCGCCCGCGGGAGCCTCGGCCTCGCGCCGGTCCTGGAGTGGCTCGACTGCGGCGAGAGGCGGCACTCCGGGCGGCGGCCACCGGTCGACCTGGTCTCGGTGCTGGCCGAGCCCCAGGGCGTCGAGGCCGTGGCCGTCCGGGGAGGCGAGGTCTCCGGCCACACCTTCGGCCCGGAGGGAGCCGAGCGGAGCCGGCTCCTCGAGGAGCTCTGGGGTGAGCTCCCCCGGGTGCTTCCGCCCGGGGACACGGCCCTCCTGATGGGCCGGCTCTTCGGGGAGAGCGGCCTCGCTCCGGTCCCGGACGGTCCGGAGGCCTTCGTGGCCGTAAGCCTGGCCTCCGGGGTGCTCTCCCGGACCATGGTCGGGCTCCGCCAGGCCTGCGCGCCGGAGGCGGGGGCGGGGGGCCTCCGCTCGAGCCACCTCGTCGTCGGGGGCTCGCTCATCTCCCGCCTGCCGACCCCGGAGCACGCGCTCCTCGCCGTGGTCGACGGGTGCCAGCCGGCCGGGGTGACCCGGGTCCTCCTCGACCCCTACGGCATCACGGCTGCCCTCGGCGAGGGTCTCGCGGCCGGCCGCCTCCGACCCGACGACCCGTCCTGGGCCGACGGGACGGCGAGCCTCCTTGCCGGAAGCTGCCTCTGCGTCGCCCCGCTCGTCCAGGCCGTGAAGTGGGGGAAGCCCGGACGGAAGCTCATCCTCCAGGTCTCGGTCAAAGGGGCCTGGCGGGACGGTGAGCGCCGGTGGGACCTCTGCCGCGGAGAGCTCCTCTGGGTCCCACTCCCGGCGGGGCGGCGGGTCGAGCTCGTGGTCCGGCCGGCACCGCCCTACAGCGCGGGGCGCGGGCGCGGCGTGGAGTGGCGGGGCGACTTCGTGGCCGGGGGGCTCGGTCTGCTCCTCGACGGGCGCGGCCGCCCCCTGCGCCTTCCGGCCGACGAGACGGGCCGGGACACCCTCAGGGCCGCCTGGGCCTCGCAGTTCGTCGGCCAGGCCGCCGGGGCCTGCGCTCGGAGTTAGGCTCCCCGCCGGGGCCTGAACTCGGGCTTCAGCCTCCGCTTCCGTTCGGTCTCCTCCGCCCGACGTAGAGAAGGTGCTCGGCCGCGCCGAGGATGGAGGGGTCCCCGGCCAGCCGGTAGTTCACCTCGACCCAGTAGTCCCAGACCGGGCCCTCGAGCTCGTTCAGCTTCTCCTCGATGAAGCTCACGACGCCCTCGGCGGCGAGTAGGGAGAGGGTCTCGAGAGCCCCTTCGCCAGCCTTCTCCATGAAGGGGGCTACAGCCGCCGGGTGGACGAACCAGGCGTCCGTGAAGGGGCTGGCCGGGCCGGCCCGCCAGCGTCCGTCGGCCATCCACGCAAGGAGAGCGTCGGGCGTGGGGTGGAAGAGCGGGGCCTCGGTCGGGCTGTACTTGGCGCTGTCGCGGATGGGGGCGAACACGTTTATAAAGGCGGCGAAAAGGAGGCCGCCCGGGACCAGGACCCGCAGGGCCTCCGAGACGGCCCGGAGCCGCTCGGTCTCCTCGAGGAGGTGGTAGAGGGGTCCGAGGAGGAGGACGGCGTGAAACGTCTCGTCCGCGAAGGCCGCAAGGTCGGTGGCCGACCCGCAGTGGTAGCCGGCGAGGCGGCCCCTGGAGACTTCCCGCGCGTGCTCCACGTTCGCCGGGGAGAGGTCGAGGAGGGTCACCTCGTGCCCGGCCTCGGCGAGGGCCAGGCTGTAGCGACCTGGACCGCCGCCGGCGTCGAGAACGCGGAGCGGGCGGGGCGCGGGGAGGTGGGTCGCGAGAGCGTCGGTGACGGCCCGCATGGTCACGGCGAACTCCGTCCGGTGGCGGTCGAGCCGCCCCCACTCCTGAGCGACAGTCCGGTCGTAGTAGGTCCGAACCTTCTCCAGATTCGTGTCTGACGGGTCTGACGGCACGTTCCCCCTCCTTCGACG
Source organism: Symbiobacterium sp. (assembly GCA_020725405.1). Classification (GTDB taxonomy): domain Bacteria; phylum Bacillota; class Sulfobacillia; order UBA995; family UBA9673; genus DYFB01. The sequence continues at coordinate 12,351 of DYFB01000028.1, forward strand.
GGAACCCACGCACGGTTCCTTCTCTTTGCTTTGGCGGGGCTTTGTGGTGCGGGGGCTTCGTCGTCGCTCCGGCCGTCACCTTCAGGGCGAAGAAGGGCAGGGCCGGGCCCGAGCCGGGGATAGCCCGGCGGCTCCCGCGATAGAGATGACGCGACCTGGTCCGCGGAAGGGATAAGCCCGTCCGGGCGAGAATCCCCTCCGTGGGGCAGCAGGACTCGGTTTCCTGGTCTTGCGACCGGCCGGGTCCGCCCGCCCCGCTATCGAGGGGAGGGGTGCGGTCCTCATCTCCGGAGAAAACGGCCGGGTGATCAGTCAAGACCGGGCCAGCAGAGCTCAAGCAACCATCACCACCCAGCCCCAGCACCGTTCTAGCCGACCTGGCCTTAAGACACTTAGCCGCCGGAACCTCGTCCGGAACGTCTCGGGGCGCTCGAACCCCCGTCCTTCGCGCCGGCTGCCGCCGGTAGACCAAGGGGCCCCGTCACTGGCCGGCACAGCAGGGTTCCGGCCCGCGAGGGGTGTGAGCAATGGCTGTCGAGCCCCAGGATTCCGCCTGCGGGGCGGTCGGGGCAGTTCTGGTCGTCGGAGGAGGCATCGGCGGCGTGCAGGCCGCCCTCGACCTTGCCGAAGCCGGCTACCAGGTCCATCTTGTGACGAAAGACCCGTCCCTTGGCGGCCACATGGCCCAGCTCGACAAGACGTTCCCGACCAACGAGTGCTCCATGTGCCTTCTCGGGCCGAAGATGACCGACGTCTTCGGCCACCCCAACGTCACCCTTCACACGCTGTCCACCCTGGTCGACCTCAGGGGTCGGGCCGGGGACTTCACCGCCGTCGTCGACAAGGCCCCCCGCTACGTAGACATGGCCGAATGCACCGCCTGCGGCGAGTGCGAGCAGGTCTGCCCCGTCTCCCTGCCCAACGAGTTCAACGCCGAGCTCGACCAGCGCCGGGCCATCTACCGGCAGTTCCCGCAGGCCGTGCCGAACAAGTACCTCATCGAGAAACGAGGCGTCTCGCCCTGCCGGACGGCCTGCCCGGCCGGGGTCAACGTCCAGGCCTACGTCTCCCTCATCGGCCGGGGGAGACCTTTCGAGGCGTGGGAGGTCATCCGCCGGGACAACCCCTTCCCCCTCATCTGCGGCACCGTCTGCCACCACCCCTGCGAGGTGGTCTGCCAGCGGGGGGACATCGACGAGCCCCTGGCCATCCAGCGTCTGAAGCGCTTCGCCGGGGAGTGCGTCCTCAAGCACCGGCTCCCCGAGGCGAGGCCTGACGGCCCGGCCGGTCGGAAGGAGTGGACGGCGGCCTACACCCTCCGCGACGAAAAGGTCCCCCGGGAGGAGAAGGTGGCCGTCGTCGGGAGCGGGCCGGCCGGCCTCTCCTGCGCCTACCACCTCGCCCGGCGCGGCTACCCGGTGACCGTCTTCGAGGCCCTGCCCGTCATCGGGGGGATGCTCAGGGTCGGCATCCCGGAGTACCGCCTGCCGAGGCGCCTCCTCGAGGAGGAGATAGAGCTCATCCGGCGGGAAGGCGTGGAGATACGGACCGAGGTGGCCATCGGCGCCGACCGACCTCTCGACTCGCTCTTCGAGGAGGGCTACCGGGCCGTGTTCCTCGGCATCGGCGCCCACCGGCCCCAGCATGTCGGCATCCCGGGAGAGGGCCTCGAAGGGGTCTTCCACGGGGTCTCGTTCCTGCGCCGGGTGAACCTCGGAGAAAGGATAGAGGTCGGCAGACGCGTCGTCGTCATCGGAGGCGGGAACACCGCCGTCGACTGCGCGAGGAGCGCCCTCCGGCTCGGGGCCGACGAGGTCACGATAGTCTACCGGCGCTCGGCGGCCGAGATGACCGCCCTGCCCGAAGAGATAGAGGACGCTGAGGAGGAGGGTGTCCGCATCGAGTACCTGGCCTCGCCGGTGGAGATCCTGGCCGGGGGCGGCCGAGCCGCCAGCCTCAGGGTCGTCCGCAACCGCCTCGGCGAGCCCGACGCCGGCGGGCGGCGCCGCCCCGTGCCCATCGAGGGCTCCGAGTTCGACATACCCTGCGACAGCGTCATCGTGGCCATCAGCCAGGCCCCGGACCTCCTTTTCCTGGCCGACAGCGGGCTCGCCCGCCGGGAGTCGCAGAGCACGCTCGTGGTCGACCCCTACACCCTGGAGACGAACCGCCCCGGGGTCTTCGCCGGCGGCGACGCCGTGACCGGGCCGGACACGGTGATCGGGGCGGTGGCGGCCGGCAAGGAAGCCGCCGACTCCATCCACCGCTACCTCCGGGGCCTCGACCTCCGGGAGGGCCGCCGGTTCCGGGTCGCCTTCGGCGAGACCGGCCCCATCCGGAAGCTCGACGTCGACACGAGGAAGGTCGCCCCCGCCCCCCGGGTGAGGCTGCGCAAGCTCTCGGCCGCCTCGCGCCGGCGGAGCTTCGACGAGGTCTGTCTCGGGCTGTCGGAGGCCGAGGCTATGGCCGAAGCCAGGCGCTGTCTCGCCTGCGGGGTCTGCGCCGAGTGCCTCCTTTGCGAGAAGGCCTGCGAAAAGAGGGCCATCCGGCACGGGGACCAGGGAGAAAGGGTCGAGCTGCGCGTGGGCGCGGTCATCCTCGCCCCGGGCTACACGACCTTCGACCCGGAGACCGCCGGGGCGACCAGCGGGGCGGCCGGATCCTACGGCTACGGCCTCTACCCCAACGTGGTCACGGCCCTGGAGTTCGAGCGCCTCCTGAGTTCGACCGGGCCGCACGCCGGTGAGCTCAAGCGGCCGAGCGACGGCTCCCATCCGAGGCGGATCGCCTTCATCCAGTGCGTCGGCTCCCGCGACGTGGGCCTCGAGCCCTACTGCTCGGCGGTCTGTTGCATGTTCTCGACCAAGCAGGCCATCATCGCCCGCGAGCACGACCCGAACGTGCGGGCCACGGTCTTCTACATCGACCTCCGGTGTTACGGCAAGGGCTTCGACCGCTACGTGGAATCGGCCAGGGAGCAGTACGGGGTGACCTTCCGGCGGGCCATGGTCTCGGGGGTCCGCGAGGACCCCGGGACGGGGAACCTTCTCCTGACCTGGGCCGGCCCGGACCGGAAGGTCCGCGAGGAGGAGTTCGACCTCGTCGTCCTGGCCACCGGGCTCCGGCCGGCCTCCGGGGCCGCGGACCTCGCCGCGGCGGCCGGCGTCGGCCTGGGCCCGCACGGCTACGCCGAGCCGGACCTCTCGCGCCTCGACCCCTGCGCCACGACGCGCGAGGGGGTCTTCGCGGCCGGGGCCTTCCAGGGTCCGAAAGACATCCCCGAGACGGTGATGAGCGGGAGCGCGGCCGCCGGCTCGGCCGGGAGTCTCCTCGCCCTGGCCCGGGGGACGCTCGACCGGAAGAAGACCTACCCGCCCGAGCGCGACGTCTCCGGCGAGGAGCCCCGCGTGGGGGTCATCGTCTGCCGGTGCGGCATCAACATCGCCTCGGTGGTCGACGTCCCGGCGGTCGTGGAGGCCGCCGCCCGCCTGCCCGGGGTCGCCTGCGCGAGGGAGTTCCTCTACACCTGCTCCCAGGACAGCATCAAGGATATCAAGGACCTCATCGCCGAGCACCGCCTGAACCGGCTGGTCGTCGCCTCATGCACCGTCAGGACGCACGGCCCCCTGTTCCGGGACATGCTCCGCGAGGTGGGCCTGAACCCCTTCCTCTTCCACATGGTCAACATCCGGGAGGAGTGCTCCTGGGTCCACCGGGCCTCGCCGCGGACGGCCACGGCCAAGGCCGTCGAGCTCGTCGCGGCGGCAGCGGCCAAGGCCCGGCTCCTCGAGCCCCTGACGATGTTCCCAGTCCCGGTGGTCAGCCGGGCCCTGGTCGTCGGGGGCGGGGTGGCCGGGATGGGGGCCGCCCTGAGCCTGGCCTCGGCCGGGTTCCCGGTGACCGTCGTCGAGCGGGAAACCCGCCTCGGCGGGCGGGCCGCGCGGCTCCACTCGACGCTGGAGATACCCGACGCCCGGGCCTTCGTGGGCGAGCTCGTGCGGCGGGTGGAGGAAAGCCCGCTGATCACCGTCCTGACCGGGCGGGAGCTCACCGAGTTCTCCGGGCACGCCGGCCACTTCACGAGCATCGTCGCGCCGGTCGGCGGGGAAGGGGCCAGCGTTCCGGCCGGGAAGGCCGGGCTGGAGCCCCTGACCATCGAGCACGGGGCCCTCATCGTGGCCACCGGGCATGAGGAGTACCGGCCGGCCCCCGACCCCTATCCCCTGTACGGGAAGAACCCGGCGGTTATCACCCGCCTCGAGTTTGAGGAGCGCCTGGGGCGCGGGGGCGGGGACTGGCTCGCCGGGCTTGGTCGGGTCGCCTTCGTCCAGTGCGCCGGCTCGCGGGGGGAGGACCGGAAGGAGAACTACTGCTCGCGGACGTGCTGCTCCCAGACGGTGAAGAACGCGCTCCTCATCAAGGAGAAGAACCCCGCGGCCGAGGTCTACGTCATCCACCGCGACGTCCGGACCTACGGCTTCCGCGAGGACGCCTACCGGCAGGCCCGGGAGCGGGGCGTCGTTTTCGTCCGGCGAGAGGAAGGCCGGCCGCCGAGGCTGGCCGAGGGCGGGGACGGCCGGCCGATCGTCGCCGTGGCCGACGCCGACCTCTCGGCCGACCTCCTGCTTCCGGTGGATCTCGTGGTCCTGGCGACGGCGGCGGTGCCGTCCGAAGGCGCCGAGCGTCTGGCCAACCGCCTGAAGGTGACCCTCAACGAGGACGGATTCTTCGTCGAGACCCACGCCAAGCTCGCCCCGATGGACCTCACCTCGCAGGGCATCTTCCTCTGCGGCGGGGCCCACGCCCCGAAGACCGTCGGGGAGAGCCTCCTCCAGGCCCAGGGGGCCGCGGCCCGGGCGGCGACCATCCTGGCCCAGGAGTCGCTGATGACCGGGGGCGTGGTCGCTCGGGTGGACGAGACCAGGTGCGCGGCCTGCCTGACGTGCGTCAGGGTCTGCCCGTTCAAGGTCCCGCTCATCAACGAGCGGGGCGTGGCCGAGATCGACCCGGTGCAGTGCCGCGGGTGCGGGACCTGCGCCGGGGAGTGCCCGGGCCAGGCCATCCACCTCCCCTGCTACCGCGACGACCAGATGAAGGCCGCCGTCGAGGCCCTGTTCAGGGTGGCCACCTGAGGGCGGCGGCGGATAGGTCTGGGTCGGCGGCCCCCGCCTGACGGACGGCGGGGGTCGCCACTTTCCCGGAATGTGGGCCCGCTACCAGGAAAGTCAGCTATGAGCACCGAATGGTACAGGCCCCGCGCCGGGCCAGTGGGCGGCGGGCCCCGCGCCGGGCCAGTGGGCGGCAGGCCCCGAGCCGGGCCAGTGGGCGGCAGGCCCCGCGCCGGGCCAGTGGGCGGCAGGCCCCGAGCCGGGCCAGTGGGCGGCAGGCCCCGAGCCGGTCCTCCGGCGGCGGGGGAGAGAGAGCTCCAAACGGACGCGGCATAGGGGAGGAAGGGTGGTCACCGTGAAGGAGCTGCGAGTCTATCTGGAGCACGGAGCCAAGGACGGCTGGTGCCTTCTCCACTGTCCTGATCTACCCGGCCTCGGCTTCAAGGCCCCGTCGGGCGACGCGGCCATGGCCCTCGCGCCGCTCCGCCTGGAGGCCGAGGTCGACTGGGCCCGCAAGGCCGGGTTCGACGTCTTCCCGGACGGGCTGCCACAGGTCGCGCTGGCCGGGGCGGTCACCGTGGACGTCGCCGTCGCGGCGGGCGACACCGAGGCCATCTTCGGTCCGGAGATGGCGGCGCTGACCGACGACTACTTGGCCTTCATCCGGGAGTATCTCAAGATAACGAGAGCCCCCCTCCTTGAGCTGGCCAGGCGCCTGCCCGCTACGGTTCTCGGCTGGCGGCCGGGCAAGAACAAGCGGACCATCGGGGAGGTCATCGGCCACGTCGCCGACGGGGAGGCCTTCTACCTCGTGCGCCTGGAGACCCCGGAGGCGGCCACCCGGGAGCTCTGGACGGAGTACGCGGCCCCGAAGCAGGACCTCGTCGAGAGGCTGGAGTGGACCCGGAGCCGGACCCTCGAGCGCCTCGCCGGCCTTACGGCCGACGACCGGCACCGGGTGAGCCGCCACGATCCGCGCGGTGAGACCTGGACGGCCCGAAAGGTCCTCCGCCGCCTCATCTGGCACGAACGCTACCACACCCGGCAGATCGAGGCCTACCTGACCACCTGACGGCGGCAGAGGGGTCGGCGGCGGGTCCGGCGGCCGAGAGTGGAAGCGGCGGGCCCGGCCCTAGGCCCTAGAGGCTGGTATGGACGGCACGCCGTCCTTGCGGTAGAATCGAACCAAACGGGGAGCCCCTGAACGCGGGGCTGAGAAAGGGCGCCAAGCCCTGACCCGACGAACCTGACCAGGGTAATGCCTGCGTAGGGAGAATCGGACGGAGAGTTCTTGGCGCACCCGCTTTCTTGCCGGTGCGCCGCTTGCTTCCGGGGGAACCTACGCGGGGCGGCCGGGCCGGGTTCGGAGCGGGGCGCCCGGAGAGGAGAGGTTCCGAACATGGGAAGCGAGTCACGTCTGAAGGAGGAGGTCCTGGGCGGGCGACTCACGGTGCAGGCTCTGGTGGAGGCGGCGGTGATGATAGCCCTGGCCACCGTCCTCTCGGTCATCGTCGTCTACCGCGCTCCCCAGGGCGGGTCGGTCACGCCGGCAAGCATGGTCCCCCTGCTCGTCCTGGCCCTGCGCCGGGGTCCGAGGGTCGGGCTCATGGCCGGGGCCGTCTACGGACTAATCCAGCTCTGGATCGAGCCCTTCATGCTCCACTGGCTCCAGGTCATCCTGGACTACCCCCTGGCCTTCGCCCTCCTCGGGCTGGCCGGGGCTTTCCCGGGCCGGCCGTACCTCGGCGTGGCCGCCGGTATTCTTGGGCGGGGGGTGAGCCACGTCGTGGCCGGGGCCGTCTTCTTCGCCGCCTACGCCCCGGCGGGCGTGAGCCCCTGGGTCTACTCCCTCATCTACAACGGCTCGTACCTCATCCCCGAGCTCGCCCTGAGCCTGGCCGTGGTTCTCATCCTCATGGCCGGCACCCGCGGCGAGCTCCTCCGTCGGGTCTAGGGGGGCGCGGCGAGCGGGCGAGGGTCGGCGAGGACACCGGCCGGAGGCGCCGGCGAGGACGCCGACAGAGGCGCCGCGAGGACGCCGACAGAGGCGCCGTCGAGGACGCCGACCAGGGCACGGCGCGCGGCGTCCTAGGCCGGAGCCGGGACGAGGAAGAAGACGAGTTCGACCTCTGCCGCGAGGTCCTCGCCGACGACTGCCCTCGCCCGCCCTCGCCCGGCGCGCGACTTCATCTGGAGGAGCTCCACCTCGAGCCTGACCGTCTCCCCCGGCCGCACAGGGCGCCGGAACCTCGCCCGGTCTATCCCCCCGAAAAGCGGGAGCGAGCCCTGCCTTCCCGGGTCGGTGAGCACGGCGACCGCCCCGGCCTGGGCCATGGCCTCGACGAGGAGGACGCCGGGGACGAGCGGGTTTCCCGGGAAGTGCCCCGGGAAGAAGAAGGCGTCGGCCGGCGGGGTCCAGACGGCGACGACCCGGCGGCCTGGCTCGACCTCGAGGACGCGGTCGAGGAAGACGAAGGGCGGGCGGTGGGGGAGGACCGCCTCCGGGACGGACCGCCCGTTCCAGCGGCCGAGGACCACGGCCTCGTTGTGCCCGCCGAACCCGAGAGAAAGGGAGACCGAGGCCCGGAGCTGGTCGGGGCCGAGGCGCCGGGGCCCCTCCCGCACGTAATCGAGGTCGCACTCGGGATCGGGCTCGGTGAGGTTGCGGGTCGGAGGGACGGTCGAGTGGTGGAGGGCCAGGGCGGCGACGGCGAGCTCGGCCGCTCCGGCCGCCCCCATCATGTGCCCGGTCACGGGTTTGGTCGAGCTCACGGTCAGGCGGTAGGCGTGGGGCCCGAAGGCGAGCTTGATGGCCTTCGTCTCGGCGGCGTCGTTGGCCGGAGTCCCCGTCCCGTGGGCGTTGATGTAGCCGACGTCCTCGGGGGCCAGGCCGGCGTCGGCGAGGGCCCGGCTGAGACAGAGCGCGGCTCCGCTCCCGTCCGGGCGGGGCTGGACGAGGTGGTGGCTGTCGGCGCTCGCCCCGCAGCCGAGCACCTCGGCGTAGACCCGGGCGCCGCGGGCCGCCGCGTGTGCGGCCTCCTCGACCACGAGGACGGCTGCCCCCTCGCCCATGACGAAGCCGTCGCGGGTCCGGTCGAAGGGCCTCAGGGCCCCTTCCGGGTCGTCGTTCCGGGTCGACATGGCCTGGGCCGAGCAGAAGGCGGCGAAGCCGAAGGGGGTCACGGCCGCTTCCGAGGCCCCGGCGAGGACGACGTCGGCCTCGCCCGAGCGGACAAGGCGCAGGGCGTCGCCCACGGCGGTCGTGCCGGTGGCGCAGGCGGTCACCGGTCCCCCGCACTGGCCGGTGAAGCCCCACTTGAGCGACACCTGGGCCGCGGCCATGTTCGCGATCATCATCGGGACGGTGAGAGGGCTGACCCGCCGCGGCCCGTCCCGAAGAAGGGTCTCGGCCTGGGTTTCGAGGGTCCGGAGGCCGCCGGTCCCCGACCCTATCCACACCGCGACCCTGTCCGGGGGGAGGGACGGCGGCAGGGGGTCGAGCCCCGCGTCCGTGAGGGCCAGGGCGGCGGCGGCCACGGCGAACTGGCTGAAGCGGTCCATCCGCCGGGCCTCCCGCCGGTCCATGTAGACCGAGGGATCGAAGTCGAGGATCTCGGCTGCGATACGGGTCGGGAAGGCCGAGGCGTCGAAGGCCTGGACGGGCCTTACGGCCGAGCGGGCCGCGAGCACGCTTTCCCAGAAGGCCTCGACCGTGCTCCCGGCCGGGGTCACGAGCCCGAGTCCGGTGATGACCGCGCGCCGGAGGCGGACGGAGTAGCGCCCGGAACCGGTGGCGGGGATGAGCTCCGGCCGGGCCGGCGTAGAGTCCCGCTTCGGCCCGGCGGTCGGACCGCCCCTCGCCCTAGCCAACGTGGAGTCCCCCGTCAACCTGGATCACCTGCCCCGTTATGTAGCCGGCGGCCTCGCTGGCCAGGAAGAGGACGACGTAGGCCACCTCGGCCGGGTCGCCGGCCCGGCCGAGGAGCGTGCTCCCGACTATGGCCTCCCGGACCTCGCGGGGCAGTCCCTCGGTCATGGCCGTCGGGATGTAGCCCGGGGCGACGACGTTGGCGGTGATGTTGCGGCGGCCGACCTCCCGGGCGATGGACCGGGTGAGGCCGATGACCCCCGCCTTGGCCGCGGCGTAGTTGGCCTGGCCGACGTTGCCGGTGAGGCCGACGACGGACGAGATGTTGATGATGCGGCCCCAGCGCTGCCTGACCATGCTCCTCAGGGCCTCCTGGCAGCAGGCGAAGGTCGCGTCGAGGTTGACGCGGAGGACATCGCTCCAGGCCTCCTCGCCCATCCGGAGGATGAGGCCGTCGCGGACCTGCCCGGCGGCCGTGACGAGGATGTCCAGGCGGCCGAAGGTCTCGACCGCCCGGGCGACGAGGCCGCGGCAGGCGGCCGGGTCGGTGACGTCGGCGCCCAGGGCGACCGCCCGCGGGGCCCCGTTCCCGCCACCGGCTGCCTCGGGCGCAGCCGGCGCGGTCAGGCTCTCGATGATCTCGACCGTCTCCTCGGCCCGGCGGCGGCCCTGGCCGTAGTGGACGGCGACGCGGGCCCCGGCCGAGCCGAGGGCGAGGCAGACCGCCTGACCGATTCCGCCCGAGCCGCCGGTGACCAGGGCGGCGCGCCCCTCGAGAAGGTCCGGGCGGAAGGGGAAGCCGTCCGCGGCCCCGTCCTCGCGGTTCGTGGACTTGTCCTCCGGAACCGTGGCCCCGCCCTTACGGCTCATGGACCCATCTTCCCGGACCGTGGACCCGTCCTCGCGGACGGGGCCAGCAGGTTTGTCTTTCATGGAGACCACCTCCGGAATGTCGGATGCCGGGCGGCGCGGCCGACCCGGGGTCGGCCCGCTATCAGGAAACCACCCCGAGGGCGTAGGGCCGCAGGAGCTCCGCGGTCCGCCTGAGACTCGGAAGATCGGAGACGTTAAGGACGACGGCCTCGGGGAGAATCCGGCTCACCAGGGAGGTCACCGTGCGGCCGGGCCCGAGCTCGACGAAGACCCGGACGCCGCGCCGGGCCATGTCCCGGACGCAGTCCTCCCATAGGACCGGCGAACTCACCTGGGCGGCGAGGCCGGCCGGAATGGCGTCTTCAGGTCGGGCGGGGCTGGCCCTCTCGGGTCGCGATCGAGTCGAGGCCGTCCCGGCCGTCCCGGCCGCCCCGGTCGCCCCGTAGGGGAGTCCGGTCGCGTTCGAGTGCACGGGGAAGCGCGGGCTCCGCCAGGGGGCGAGTTCGAGGAGAGGCGAGAAGCGGCGGCCGGCCTCGGCCATGAGCGGGCTGTGGAAGGGACCGCTCGTCCGCAGGGGGACGACCTTCCCCCCGGCGGCGAGGCACAGGCGGCTGGCCGCCTCGAGAGCCGGCTTCTCCCCGGTGACGACGTACTGGCCGGGGGCGTTGTAGTTGGCCACCCAGACGCCTCCGGCCCCCGAGGCCGCCGCCTCGGCGCAGGCCCCCTCGACAGCCGCCCGGTCGAGGCCGAGGACTGCCGCCATGCCCCCGGGAGTCCGCCTGGCGGCCTCCTCCATGAGCCGCCCGCGCCAGGTCACGAGGGTGAGGGCCTTCTCAAAGTCGAGGGCGCCGGCGGCCACGAGGGCCCCGTACTCCCCGAGGCTGAGGCCGGCCCCGCCGGACGGGCTGAGCCCGGGGACCTCGCTCCGGAGGGCCTCCCAGGCCGCGACGCTGGCGGTGAGGAGGGCCGGCTGGGTGATATCGGTACGGGCGAGCAGGTCCGGGCTCCCCCGCTCGATGAGCCGGCTCAGGCGGTAGCCGGAAACCCGGTCGGCCGTCCGGAAGACCCGGCCGGCCGAGAGCGGGTAGGCTCGGGCGAGGTCGAGACCCATCCCCGGAGTCTGGGCCCCCTGGCCGGGGAAGACGACGCCCAGGGGCCCGGCGGCGCCAGGCGCGGGGAGCGGCCCGTCGGGCGGAGCGCCGACGCCCGGCACGGGGGGCGGTGCGCCGACCTGCGGTCGGCCGGCCGGCCCGGTCATCGGAGCTCACCCCCGAGCTCCCGGAGGATGGCTTCGGCTTCCCGGACGACTCGCTCGATGACGGCCGCGGCCGGCTCGATGGACCGGATGAGCCCGGCGATCTCCCCGGCGATGACCGTCCCGTGGGTCACGTCGCCGTCCAGGGCCGCGGCCCGGAAGCGACCGGACCCGAACTCCGTGAGTTCGGCCAGGGTCGCCCCGGCCGCCTCGCGCCGCTCGTACTCGCGGGTGAGGGGGTTTCGGATGGCCCGGACGGGGTGGCCGGTCGAGCGGCCGGTGACGGCGGTCGAGCGGTCACCCGCCTTCAGGATGGCCTGTTTGTAGTCAGGGTGGGCCACGCACTCCGGCGTGCAGACGAAGCGCGTCCCCATCTGGACGCCCTCGGCCCCGAGGGCCAGGGCGGCGGCGAGGCCGCGCCCGTCGGCGATGCCGCCGGCGGCGACGACCGGGACCTTCACGGCGTCGACCACCTGCGGGACGAGGGCCATGGTGCTAGTTTCCCCGATGTGACCGCCCGACTCCCCGCCCTCGGCGATGACGGCGTCGGCCCCGGCCCGGACGAGTCTCACGGCCAGACTGACCGAGGAGACGACCGGGATGACCTTGACGCCGGCGGCCTTGAGGTCGGCCATGTGCGGCCCGGGGTTCCCGGCCCCGGTGGTGACCACCGGGACCCTCTCCCGGCAGACGAGGTCGATGACCTCGCCGGCGTGGGGGGAGACGAGGAGGACGTTCACCCCAAAGGGTCGGATGCTTATGGCCCGGACCTTGCGGATCTCCTCGGCCACCCACGAGGCGGGGGCGTTCCCCGCGCCGATGATGCCGAGCCCGCCGGCGGCCGAGACGGCCCCGGCCAGCTCGGCCGTCCCGAGCCAGGCCATCCCGCCCTGGAAGACGGGGTAGTCGAGGCCGAGAAGGCCGGTGAGCCTCCTACCGAGCCTGGTCTTCAATGGTCATCCGCCTCCTCCGGACCGTCCCAGACGAGCACGGCCCCGCCGTAGGTCATGCCGCCCCCGAACCCGACCAGGACGACGGTGTCCCCGGGCCGGAGCCGTCCCCGGCGCCTGGCCTCGTCCAGGGAGACCGGGATGGAGGCGGACGAGATGTTCCCGTAGTTCTCTATCGTGTGGAAGACCCTTTCCGGGTCGACCCGCAGAAGGCGCGCGGCGGCGTCAATGATGCGGAGGTTGGCCTGGTGCGGGACGAGAAGGTCCATGTCCTTCACGCCGAGCCCGGCGGCCTCGAGGCTCCGCCGGACCGAGAGCGCGAGGGCCCCGACGGCGAAGCGGAAGACCTCCTGCCCGTTCATGTGGACGTAGTGGAGACGGCCGGCCACCGTCGCGGTCGAGGCCGGCAGGCGCGAGCCCCCGGCCGGGATGTAGAGGCTGCCTCCGCCGTTCCCGTCGGCGCCAAGGTAGACGGAGAGGAGACCCCGACCGGGTGAGCGGGCCGGGCGCACGACAGCCGCCCCGGCTGCGTCGCCGAAGAGGACGCAGGTCGTGCGGTCACGGTAGTCGGTGACGCGGGAGAGGGTCTCGACCCCGACGACGAGGATGGTCTCGTGCCGGCCGGCGGCGATGAGACCCTCGGCCACGGCCAGGCCGTAGATGAACCCCGTGCAGGCCGCGGCGAGGTCGAAGGCGGCGACCCGGCGGGTCCCGAGCGCCTTCTGGACGAGGCAGGCGGTGGAGGGGAGGGGGGAGTCCGGGGTGACCGTGGCCACGATGAGCGCGTCGATGTTCTCCGGGCCAAGGCCGGCGTCGGCGAGGGCCCGGCGGGCCGCCGCCGCAGCGAGGTCGGAGCTCGCCTCGTCGGGGGCGGCCAGCCGCCGCTCCCGGATGCCGGTGCGCTCGACTATCCACTCGTCGGAGGTCTCGACCATCCGCTCGAGGTCGTGGTTGGTCAGGACCCGGCGGGGAAGGGCCGACCCGAGGCCAGCGAGGGTGGCGACGGGCGGCCTGGGCCTCACCGGGCGGTGAGGCGGGTCGGGGTCCTGGGCGCGAGAACGATCGGGACCGGCGACCGGAACCGCCTTGCTCGACGACGCTCCAGCAGGCATGGGCCACCTCCTCCCGCGAGGGCCTCCCGGAGGGCGGCGGGGCCTCCGGCGGCCGGGTGCCCGGCGCCCGGGGTCGGGCGGCCGCCCGGCGGCCCGGTCGGGTGCCCCTCCGGCGGCCGGGTTGAACCATCCCGCGGCCGACCCTCCGCTCCTCCCCGGTCCTAATAGGACCGGGGAGGGTTAGGAGCTAACTACTAGTAGCTCAATATTGATAGTTGGTATCATAGAGCATATCTGGCCGGAGTTCCAGTGGCGCACGGGCGCGTCCGGGAGAGCGACGCGGAGCGACGGCGGGAATGGAGGCGGTTTGAGCGGTTCGACGGTTCGTGAGTGGCCGAGAAGGGCCGAGAAGGATCCGTGTGGCCGGCGCCCTGCAACCCTGAGCGGCGGGCCGGCCGGATATTGACCGACGCCGGGGGGCGGTGGTCTTCTACGGCATCCCCGAGTTCTACCCCCGGTTCGGCTGCGTCCCGGTCCTCCCGGCTCTGCGGACGGAGTTGAGGGCCGGAGCCGGTGCGGGCGGGGGCGGAGGCCGGGGCGCGGCTGAGCCGCTGGAGGACGCCGTGGAGGGGGACCTGCCCGCCGTCGCGCGTCTATACCGCGAACTGGTCGCCGTGCGGCCCTGCTCTGTCGGCAGACCCGAGGAAGCGTAGGTCTGGCGGGTCCGGAACCGGGACGGGAACGCCCTCCTGGTTCTCTCTGACCGGCGGGCCTACGCCTTCGTAGGCTTCGAGGACAAGCGGGGACGAGACCCGGGCCCTCGGAGGATTTGGGCCCGCGGCGGGTAATCCCTTTCCGTACGCTTCCAGCCAGGGAGGTGGCAGGCGTTGGACGTCGTGACCGGGGCCACCGGGCACATCGGGAACTGCCTTGTGCGGGAGCTCGTCGCCAGGGGACGAAAGGTCCGGTGTCTCGTCCTCCCGTCGGACAGCCTCCGGCCCCTCGAGGGGCTCGCGGTGGAGGTGGTCCGGGGCGACGTGCGGGACCGGGAGGTCGTCGACCGGGCCTGCCGGGGGGCTGAGTTCGTCTACCACCTCGCCTCGGTCATCGCCCTAAGCCGGGGCCGGCCGGGACTCCTTGACGAGGTCAACGTCGGGGGCACCCGCAATGTGGTCGAGGCCTGCCGGCAGGCCGGTGTGAGGCGCCTCGTCTACACGAGCTCGGTCCACGCCCTGGTCGAACCGCCCCGCGGGACGGTCATCGACGAGAGCCTACCCTTCGACCCCGAGCGCATCCCCTTCGAGTACGGCCGCTCCAAGGCCCGGGCCACCCTCGAGGTCCTGGCGGCCGCCCGAGCGGGGCTCGACGCCGTGGTCGTTTGCCCCACCGGGGTCATCGGCCCCTACGATTTCGGGCCCTCGGAGATGGGCCAGTTCTTCCTGGCCTTCGCCCGGCGGCAGATGCCCGCCTATGTCGACGGGGGCTACGACTTCGTCGACGTCCGGGACGTGGCCGCCGGCCACATCGCCGCGGCCGAGCGGGGCCGCCCGGGCGAGGTCTATCTTCTCTCCGGGGAGCAGATAACGGTGAGGGAGCTCATGGTTCTCCTCGGCGCTCTCACCGGCGCCCCGGTCCCGCGGCTTCGCGCGCCGGCCTGGCTCGCCGACGCGGTCGCCCCGCTGGCCGTCCTCTACGGCCGCCTTACGAGGTCAAGGGCCATCTTCACGCCGGACTCCCTCTCTTACCTGCGGAGCAACTCCGCGACTTCCAGCGCCAAGGCCAGGCGGGAGCTCGGCTTCAGCCCGCGACCGGTGCGGGAGAGCGTGGCCGAAGCAGTCGAGTGGTTTCAGGCGGCGGGCTTCGCGGGCCTACGCCGGTGTTAGGTAACGCCGGAAGGAGCGGTAGGCGACGACGATCCCGATGGCGGCCAGAAGTAGGGTCAGAACCGCGCCCAGAGAGGGCACCGGAGACCAGGTGATGTCGCCCTCGTTTGGGCAGTAATCGAAGCGGGGGTCCGACTTGATGTTGTGGGTAGCGGCCAGGTACATCGATAGTGACCGCTGGGGGTTGGTGACCTCATAGTCGAGGGCGGCAAACGGCACGGCAAACTCAACTTTCAGGCCCCAGTACTGGGTGCTTCCTCCCACCCCGTACTCCCCCCACCGCCCCTGGGCGCTGTATAGCACGGTGTTCCGGTCATTGCCGGCATAGACCTTGAGCCAGGCGTTGTCGGCGGGGGGGAGCGGCCGAGGATCGTAGTAGAGGACAGCGACCCGGTCGATGGCTTCCTGGTAGTTTCCGTTCACGTTCATATCAAAGTGGACCAAGTAGTAGACGGGATCCTCTATTCCTACCTCACTGGGCGGCTTCGGCCACCGCTCCACCATGAAGTAGATGAACGATTGGCCCTCGACCGTGGCCCAGTACCAGGTCCGGATGTCCTCCATGTAGTTGATTGTCGGTGGGTCCGGGTTGCCTCTCCAACGCGTGTCGGTTAGGTGGGTCCGGTCGACCCAATCCTCGAACGACCCGTCCAGGTATATGGGCGGGGTCTGGGCCACGGTGGAACCGCACGGGGCTAGCACGAGAAGGGCGGTCAGCAGACCGCCGACAATCAGGCGCGGGGCCGTGGGGGGACGGAGACTACGCCGCTTCCCCATGATCGGGGCCTCCTTCGCCTTGCCGTATCATGTCCTGGGCCAACCACTCGCTTGCCGGGGAATAGTCCAGCGGTGTTCTTTCTTCCTCCACGGCGCCAGACCTCTCGGTCGACAGGAAGCTTTGGCCATCTGAAACTCCGCGAGGGCCTTTCAGCACGGGGTTCCTGGCGCCGTCCAGGGTGTTGGCAGGGCGCGGATGGCGGTGGACTTGCCCGACCCCACCTCCCCGGTGACCAGGCCGAAGCCGCGGCTCTGGACGAGGTAGACGAGGCGGGCGAGGAGTTCCTGGTACTGCTCGAAGCCGAAGAGGGCGGCCAGGGCCACGGCTCGGGTGAACGGGGTCCGGGTGAAGCCGTAGTATCCCTCAAACATCACTCTCATCCTTCTTCTCGGGGCCGGCCCGGTGGAAGGCGATGCGTCCGAGGGCGGCCCGGGCCTCGTCCTCGTGCCTGCCCAGGAGCAGGTCTAGGTACAGGGTCCGCTCCGAGACCTCCCGGGCCTTCCCCTGGCCCGGGCAGACGTGCTTCCGCCCCACGATGTCCGCCCGGATCCGCCGGGCCTCGGCCGGGTCCAGGTGAAGTGCACCCGGCACCGCTGCCAGGCCGCGCCGCCCAGGGTCTCCCCGATGGCCTGCTTGAGACGCACATGGGCGTCACTGATGACCAGCTTCACCCCGGAGAGCCCGCGCTGGACCAGACGGCGGAGAAAGGCCTGCCAGAAGGCCGCCTCTTCGCTGGGACCCACGTCCAGGCCAAGGACCTCCCGTTCCCCGTCACTCCTGACCCCTATGTCCCACGACCAGGGCCATACTCACAACCCGGCCGTCCTCACGGACCTTTAGGTAAGTCGCATCGAGCCACATGTAGGGTATGGGGAGTTCGATGGGCCGGCTGAGAAAGCGCTCGACCGCCTCGTCCAGCCGCTGGCAGATCCGGGACACCTCACTCTTGCTGATACCTTCGAGGTCCAGCGCCTTCACCAGCTCGTCCATCTTCCTGGTGCTCACCCCATGGACGTACGCCTCCTGGACCACCGACAGCAGGGCCTGCTCGGACCGGCGTCGGGGATGAAGAAGCTCGGGGAAGAAGCTGCCTTCGCGCAGCTTGGGAATCCTCAGGTTCACCCGGCCGACCCGGGTGTCCCAGGGCCGCTCCCGGTAGCCGTTGCGGTGCGTCGTGCGCTC
>DYFB01000029.1 GCA_020725405.1 Symbiobacterium sp.
CCTGGTCATCGACCTCTTGAGGACGCTCTGGCAGGTTGAGGTGCCTCCCGACTACCTGGACGCCCTGGGCCGGGAGGTCATCCTGGCCGAGCTCGCCTACAACCGCGCGGCCGGGCTCGGGCCGGAAACGGACCGACTGCCCGAGTTCCTCGAGGATGAGGCCCTGCCCCCTCTCGACCTCGTCTGGGACGTTTCCTTGGCCGAGCTGGCCGCTCTGGCGGAGGGGCTGTCCAGGGAACCCGAGTAACCTATCGCGCCTGCCGGCGCCCGCCGTACACCGGACGCCGCGCGCCCCCGGCGACACGCCAGTGGCGCAGAGGGGAGAGGAACATGCTTCTGATCAATCCGGACAAATGCACCGGCTGCAGCCTCTGTGAGGCCTTCTGCTCCTTCCGGGCGGAGCGGGCCGTCGGCCCGGCCAAGTCCCGCATTTCCGTGCTCAGGTGGGAGGAAGCGGGGGTGTTCATCCCTTTCACCTGCCTCCAGTGTGAGCGCCCCGTCTGCCTGGAGGTCTGCCCCGTCGGGGCCATCAAGCGCAACCCGGTCACCCGGGCGATAGAGGTCGACGGACAACGGTGTCTCGGCTGCAAGACATGCGTCATGGCCTGTCCCTTCGGCGGCGTGGCCTTCGACCCGGACCGGGGCACGGCGGTGAAGTGCGACCTGTGCCAGGGCCGCCCCGAGTGCGCCAAGATCTGCCCCACCGGCGCCATCCGGTACATCCGGGACGACCTGGTGGCGCTCGGCAAGCGCCGGGAGGCCATATCCAGGCTGTCCGGGTATCTCAAGGCCGCCATGCCCGGAGCCGTCGGGTCCGGAGCCGGCGAGTCCGGAGCCGGCGGAGCCGCAGCCGCCATGCCCGGAGCCGCCGGGGTCGGACCCGCAGGGGCCGGAGCCGCCGGGGCCGGGGGCAGCTCGCCCGGGGCAGCCTTGCCCGGGCGGCAGGATTGACGAGGGGAGGACGCCCGACATGAAGTACAAGGGCTATGCCGGCAAGTACCTGCGTATCGACCTGACGACCGGGAGGGTCCAGCCGGTCGAGCTGGATGCCGCCATGTGCCGGGAGTGGCTGGGCGGCAACGGCTGGGGCATCAACATCCTCTTCTCCGAGGTCCCGGTCGAGGCCGATCCGCTGTCCCCCGAGAACAAGCTCATCCTGGCCACCGGCCCGATCAACGGCACCCTGATGCCCAACAGCGGCCGGTTGGAATGCATCGCCAAGTCCCCCCTCACGGGGATCTACGGCGACTCCAACGTCGGCGGGTTCTTCGCCCCGGAGATGAAGTTCGCGGGCTGGGATATGTTCGTCATCGAAGGCCGGGCCGCCCACCCGGTCTACATCTATATCGAGGATGACCGGGTCGAGATACTCGACGCGTCGGACCTATGGGGCCGGGACACCATCGAAACCGAACGGGCCATCCAGAAGGCCCACGGTGACGAGGCCGTCAAGGTCGCCTGCATCGGTCCCGCCGGCGAGAACCTGGTCAGGTACGCCGGCATTCAGGTCACCCCGCAGCGCTCCCTGGGGCGGTCCGGCATGGGAGCGGTCATGGGCTCCAAGAATCTGAAGGCCGTCGCCGTCCGCGGACACGGGGTGGTGCCCATCGCCCAGCCCGAACGATTCTACGACATCGCCGTGAAGTGCCACGAAGGGATCAGGGGCAACCCCATCTACCCGGCGGTGTCTCGCTTCGGGACGCCGGGAATCGTGGCCCTCATGGACCAGATCGGCCGCTTCCCGACGAAGAACTTCCAGCTCGGTCACTTCGACCGGGTCGAGGCCATCAGCGCCGAGACTCTGCGCCGGAACCACTTCGTCAAGGACATCGCCTGCTATGCTTGTCCCATCGCCTGCGACAAGATCTACGCTGTCCGGGAGGGTGAGTTCGCCGGCCTGGTGATGCGCTCCGTCGAGTACGAGACTATCGGCGCCGTCGGCGCAAGCATCGACAACGACAACCTGCCGTCCATCCTCAAGGCCAACGAGCTCGCGGACCGGTTGGGCCTCGACGCCATCTCCGCCGGCCGCTGCCTCTCCTTCGCTTATGAGCTGTGGGAGAAGGGCATCATCACCGCCGAGGACACCGGCGGCCTGGAGCTCGAGTGGGGCGAGTGGCGCCCCGCCCTCAAGCTGTTGGAGATGATCGCCTACCGGCAGGGCTTCGGGGACATCCTGGCCGAGGGTGTCCGCCGCGCGGCCGAGCGTATCGGTCGGGGCAGCGACTACTACGCCATGCACGTGAAGGGCCAGGAGATCGCGGCCCAGGACGGCCGCGCCCAGCAGTCCATGGGCCTGGCCCACGTGACCTCGAACCGGGGCGCCGACCATCTCAAGGCCTTCCCCACCATCGACGAGACGGGCTATCCGGATGAGGCCCGGCGCCGCTACGGCGAGGCTTACCTTCCCGAAATGGCCGACCCGCAGGCCAACAAGCACAAAGGCTTCCTTATCAAGGACGGCGAGGATTTCGGGGCCGTCGTCGACTCTTCCGGCAACTGCAAGTCGGGGGGCACCTTCGTCCTGGCCCAGATCTACTGGGACGACATGGCCGAGGCCATCAGCGCCGCCACCGGCATGGAGCTGGCGGCCGAGGACCTGAGGCGCATCGGCGAGCGCATCTACAACCTCCAGCGGGTCTACAACGTGCTTCACGGGATATCCCGCAAGGACGACACGCTTCCCAAACGCCTCCTGACCGAGCCGAGCCCGTCGAAGGCGGCCAAGGGAAACGTCTGCCGGCTCGAGCCGATGCTCGAGGACTACTACCGGCTCCGCGGCTGGGATCCCGAGACGGGGTACCCGACCAGGGAGAAGCTCATGGAGCTCGGTCTCGAGGAAGCCTGCCGGCGCCTGGAGGCGGAGGGTAAGCTCAGGTGAGATACGTCATCATCGGGATGAGCGCCGCGGCGGTGAGCGCGGCCCGGGCCATCCGGTCGGTGGACCGGGACGGGGAGCTCATCCTCGTCTCCGACGAGCCTCATCCGCCGTACTCCCGCATCTTCATTACCCACTACCTGGCGGGTGCGGTCACGCTCGACGACATGCTCATCGCCGGGTCCTCCCTGGACCGGGAGCTCGGGGCGCGCTTCCTCTGCGGCCGGCGGGTCCTGAAGGTGGACCCCGGATCGCGGTCGGTCCACCTGGCTTCGGGCGAGGCCCTGGTCTATGACCGCCTTCTGGTGGCCAGCGGGGCCCGACCCCAGATACCCGAATTCCCGGGGGCGCACCTCGACGGCGTGTCGGGCATGCGCACCCTGGGCGACGCCGAGGTCCTGGCCGCCAGAGTCGATGCCGCGGGACCGGGCGCCCGGGTCGTCGTCCTCGGGGGCGGCCTGGTCAGTATGAAGACCGCCGAAGCCCTGGTGAAGCGAGGGGCCGAGGTGACCGTGGTAGTGGCCTCCCGGCAGGTCCTGTCCCAGATGATCGACAGGGCGGCCGCCGGGATGATTCAGGAGAGAATGGCCCGGGCGGGCGTCGAGGTTGTTCTCGGTGATGATGTGGCCGAGGCCCGCGGCGGCCCGGAAACCGGGGTCGAGGTCGTGGCGCTCGCGAGCGGGCGCTCCCTCGCGTGCTGTGCTCTGGTCGTGGGCAAGGGCGTCGTGCCCAACACCGACTTCCTGGAAGGCAGCGGGGTCGAGATCGACCACGGGGTGCTCGTGGATGGTCGGGGCCGTACCTCCGTTCCCGGCGTCTGGGCGGCCGGGGATGTCGCCGAAGGGTCCGACCTCCTCACCGGAAGACGCGCCGTGCTCGCCATGTGGCCGAGCGCTGTCAGACAGGGCCGGGCCGCGGGCCTGGACATGGCCGGGGCGACCGCTGCCTGCGACGGCGGGGTCCGGGTCAACGCCGGGTCCTTCTTCGGGCTGGGGGTGGCCTCGGCCGGCCTGACCCGCGCGCCGGAGGGCGCCGAGGAGATCGTTCTCGGCCCGCGCGGCGACTTCTACCGGAAGGTCATCATCACCGGCGGCGCCGTGGCGGGGGTGGTGCTGGCGGGGGACGTCAGCTCCGCCGGCGTGTGGCAGAACCTCATCGCCAGGAGGGTGCCGGTGACCGCGTTCGCCGCCAAACTCCGCGACAGGACCTTCGGCTATCCGGCCGTCGTTCCCCTGCGCCCAGAACTACACCGGAGGAGCTAGCTCCATGCCTAAGACCATCGTCGTCGCTCTGGGCGGCAACGCCATACTCCAGCCCGGCCAGAGGGGCACCGCGGCCGAGCAGTACGAGAATATCGCCGTGACCGCGAGGCAGATAGCCCGGATGGTGGCCGACGGCCACCGCGTCGTGGTCACCCACGGCAACGGGCCGCAGGTGGGTAACATTCTCATCCAGCAGGAGGAAGGGTCGGCGGCGGTCCCGCCCATGCCGCTCGACGTCTGCGGGGCCATGAGCCAGGGCTTCATCGGCTACTACCTCCAGCAGTGCCTGGGCCGCGAGCTGGTGACCCTGGGGCTGGACGTGCCGGTCGCCACCATCGTGACCCAGGTCGTGGTCGATGTGGGTGACGCGGCCTTCCAGAACCCGACCAAGCCGGTGGGCCCTTTCTACAGCGAGGAACGGGCCCGTGAGCTGGTCGCCGCCAAAGGCTGGCGGATGAAGGAAGACGCCGGTCGCGGCTGGCGCCGGGTGGTGCCGTCGCCCGATCCTCGGGGCATCGTTGAGGCGCCCGTCATCCGTTCGGTGGTCGCGAGCGGGGCCGTGGTCATCGCCTCGGGCGGCGGCGGCGTGCCGGTCGCGGTGGGGGAGGGAGGCCACCTCCTCGGCGTGGAGGCCGTCATCGACAAGGACCTGGCTGCCGAGCGGCTGGCCTGTGAGGTCGGGGCCGATGTCCTCATCATCCTCACCGATGTCGAGAAGGCCGCCGTCAACTACCGGCAGCCCGGCGAGACCTGGCTGGGTGAGCTAACGCTGGAACAGGCCCGGGCCTACCAGGCCCAGGGGCACTTCCAAGCCGGCAGCATGGGTCCGAAGGTCGAGGCCGCCCTGCGTTTCGTGGAAGGCGGCGGCGAGCTGGCCGTCATCACCTCGCTTTCCCGGGCCATGGCGGCGCTGGCCGGTGAGACCGGGACCCGCATCCGCGGGGCGGCTGCCGCCGGCGCCGCGGGCTGGGAAGCCCCGGTCGGCGAACAGGGGTACCGGGCCGCCAGGGGGAGGTGACAGCTTGATGAGCTCCACGGAAGTCGTCGAAGCCGTCGCGGCGATAGCCCGCGAGGCCGACCGGCTCGAGCCGGAACTCGTCGATTTCACGCGCCGGATAATCGCCATACCCAGCGTGACCGGACAGGAAGGCCCCGTGGTCGAGTTCGTCGCCGGCGCCATGCAGGCCTTCGGCTTCGGCCGGGTCTTCGTCGACCGCATCGGGAACGTGGTCGGGCAGGTCGGAAGCGGTCGGCTGAAAATCATGTACGACGCCCACCTTGACACGGTGGACGCGGGCGACCGGTCGGCCTGGCCGTGGGACCCGTTCGAGGGCCGGCTGGAAGACGGCGTCATCTACGGACGGGGCGCCTCCGACGACAAGGGCGCCTTCGCCTCCATGCTCTTCGGGGCCAGGATTCTGAAGGAGCTGGCCGCGGCCGGTGACTTCACGCTCTACGTCGTCGGCTCGGTGGGGGAGGAGAACGGAGAGGGCCTGGCCCTCTCCGTCCTGGTGGAGGAAGAAGGCCTCCATCCTGATTGCGTGGTCATCGGGGAGGCGAGCGAGCTCACCCTGCGCCGCGGTCACCGCGGCCGGGCCCTGCTCGCCATGTCCTTCGCCGGCAGGCAGGTCCACGCCAGCGCCCCGGAGCTCGGAGACAACCCCATCTACAAGGCCGCCCCGGCGATCAGGGCCGTGGAGGAACTGCACCGGCGCCTGGTCACGAGCGCCGGCCATCCCTTCCTCGGTCACGGTTCGGCCGCCGTCACCAAGCTCGATTCGTCGGCTCCGTCGCTCAACACCATCCCGGGTAAGGCCACAATCTACATCGACCGGCGGCTCACCGCGGGCGAGACGCGGGAGGTGATCCTGGCCGAGCTTCAGGCCCTGCCCGGGGCCGAAGGGGCGACCGTGGCCGTCGTGAAGATGGACGAGCCCAGCTACACCGGCTACAGGAAGCCCTGCGAGGAGTACTTCCCACCGTGGTACCTGCCGGAGGACCACCCGCTGGTCCAGGCCGGGGCCGAGGCCTACCGGCTGGCCCTGGGACGCCGGCCGGTGATCGAGCGGTGGAACTTCTCGACCAACGGCACTTACACCATGGGGGTCAAGGGCATACCGACCATCGGCTTCGGTCCCGGGGAAGGCCGGTACTGCCACACCAGCGAGGACCAGGTTCCCGTCAGGCACCTCACCGAAGCCGCGAAATTCTACGCCGCTCTGCCGCTCGTTCTGGTCGAGAGACAGTTCAGGGAAGACGCCTAGTCTAGAGGCAGTTCAGAGAAGACGCGTAGTCTAGAGGCAATTCGGGGAGGACGCCCAGCGGAGAGGCAGCTCAGGAAAGACGCCTAGGAGAGACGGAGGTACCAGCGAGTGAAGACCATGCTCAAAGGCAAGCACTGCATCACGTTGCAGGACTGGAACCGCGAGGAGATCGAGACGGTTCTCGACCTCGCCCTGGAGCTCAAGCGCCAGAAGGCCCTGGGCATCCCGCACCATCTCCTGAAGGACAAGACCTTCTTCATGCTCTTCTTCGAGGAGTCGACCCGGACCCGCAACGCCTTCGAGGCCGGGATGACCCAGCTGGGCGGACACGCCCACTATCTCACGCCTTCCCAAACGCAGATCGACCACGGCGAGGGGCCCAAGGACACCGTCGAGGTCCTGGCCCGCTACGGCCACGGCATCGGCATCCGGAACTGCACTCTGGGTGTGGGCAACCGCTACATGAGGGAGATGGCCAGGTGGGCCAAGATTCCGGTCATCAACATGCAGTGCGACATCTACCATCCGACTCAGGCCCTGGCCGACATCCTGACCATCAAGGAGAAGTTCTCGGGTGACGTCAAGGGCCGCAAGTTCGTCATCAGCTGGACCTACGCCCCCCGCTACGTCAGGCCGCTGAGCATGCCCCAGTCTCTCGTCCTGCTCATGTCCCGCTTCGGGATGGACGTCACTCTGGCCCATCCGCCGGAGTTCAAGCTCATGCCCGACATCATTAAGCAGGCCGAAGCCAACGCCGAAGCGGCCGGGGTCAGGTTCGAGATCGTCCACGACATGGAGGAGGCTTTCAAGGACGCCGACATTGTCTACCCGAAGAGCTGGGGCGCTCTCATGCACACGCCGGTCGAGCGTGAAGCCCTGGACCTCATCGAGAAGTACCCGGAGTGGGTCTGCGACCAGCGGAAGATGAACCTGACCAAACCCTGGTCCATCTACATGCACTGCATGCCGGCCGACCGCGGCGTCGAGGTCACCGAGGAGGTCATGGACGGCCCGCGCTCCGTCATCTACGACCAGGCCGAGAACAGGCTGCACGCCCAGAAGGCCCTGATGGCCCTGACCATGTAGCAGGGAGGTGTGACCATGGCCACGCTCGAGACTACCCTGTGCGGGGTGCGGCTGAAGTCGCCCTTCGTCCTGTCGTCCGGTCCCCTGTCCTATGACGGCCGGGCGCTCGTCGCGGCGAGCGAGGCCGGAGCCGGGGCGGTGGTCACCAAGACTATCTCCCGCGTGAAGGCCGACAACCCAATGCCTCACATGGCCCGGGCCGCTCAGCACACCCTCATCAACTGCGAGGAGTGGTCGGACCTGGAGGCCGCCGACTGGATCGAGCGGGAGATCGCCGTGGCCAGAGAGGGCGGGGCGGTGGTCATCGCTTCGGTCGGCCTGTCGCCCGAGGCCGTCAGGGAACTTGTCGGCGGGGTCGCCGCCGCCGGCCCTCACTTCGTGGAAGTGGTCTCCTACACCGAAGAGGCCATCGTCCCCATGGTCCGCGAGGCAAGGAAGCGGGTGAAGATGCCGCTCCTGGCCAAGATGAGCCCCAATTGGCCCACCGTCGTGAAGACGGCGGTGGAGTGTGTCAAGGCGGGGGCCGACGGCATCACCGCCACCGACAGCTTCGGACCGGTCCTGAGGATTGACGTGGCCACGGCCAGGCCTCTCATGGGCGGGCCTTTCGGCTACGGCTGGCTCTCCGGCGCTGCCATCAAGCCGATCGTCCTACGCATTGTGTCCGAGATAGCCAGGGCCGTCGAGGTGCCCATCGTCGGCACGGGCGGCGTGGTCCGGGGGGAAGATGCGCTGGAGATGCTGATGGCCGGCGCCACGGGTGTGGGCGTCTGCTCGACCCCCATCCTGCAGGGGCTGGGGAGCTTCGGCCGGCTCAACCGGGAACTGGCCGAGGCGCTGGACCGGTACGGTTACAACAGCCCGGCCGCCGCCAGCGGCGCGGCCCTGCCCAATCTGGTCGATATAAAGCGCAAGGACGCCCTGACCTTCGACTACTGCGCCGACGAGTGCAACGAATGCCGCCTGTGCGTGGACCTCTGTCCCTACGGGGCCCGGCACCTCGAGGGCAAGGAGATGACTCTGGACGCCGGCAGATGCCGCTACTGCGGCCTCTGCGCTTCGGTGTGTCCGACGGGGGCCCTGGGGATCGCCGGCGGGCTGCGCAACAGGAGATAGCCGGGTCTAGATGAGGAAGGAGTGGGTGCGGGCGGTGAGGCCATCCGGATCACGTGCTGAACTGGCCATCCGCGGGGCGCTGGTGGCCGGCTCTCGCGGCACCTTCACCGCCGATATCGGGATATCCGGCGGCAGGATCGTGGCTCTGGCCGAGGAGGTGCGGGGCGAGCGCGAACTCGACGCCAGGGGCCTCGTGGCCCTTCCCGGCGTCATCGATCCCCACGTCCACCTGGAGGACGTCGCGGGCGACGGGACCCCCACCGCCGACGATTTCGCCTCGGGAACGGCGTCCGCCGCGGCCGGCGGGGTGACCACCATCCTTGATTTCATCTCGCCCGCGCCGGGCCAGGACTTCCTGGACGCCTTCCGCCGCCGCCGGGCCGAGGCCGCCCGGGGGAGCCGCATCGATTTCGGGCTCCACTGCTGTCTCCCGGCGGGAGGCGACGACCCCGCCGCGGCGGTGGCGGCCCTCGTCCGTGAGGGAGTGACCTCGTTCAAGGCCTTCACCGTCTACGAGGGCCTGGCCCTCGACGCCTTCGAGCTCTTCCGCGCCATGCGGGCCACGGCCGCTCAGGGCGCGGTGCTGATGCTCCACGCCGAGACGGGGGAGATCGTCGACGGGCTGGTGCGGGAGTTCGTCGCACGCGGCGACGTCAGGCCGCTCTACCACGCCTACAGCCGCCCGGCTTTCTGCGAGGAAGCCGCCGTGGCCGAGGCGCTGGCCCTGCACCGGGCCGTGGGCGGCGACCTCTACTTCGTGCACGTATCCACCCGGGCGGCGGTCGACCGCATCGCGGCGGAGAAGCGGCGGCCGGGCTGGCGGGTCTTCGCCGAGACCTGTCCCCAGTATCTGCTGTTGGCCGAGGACAGGCTGACCGGCCCGCAGGGCGAAAGATACATCTGTTCACCACCTCTGCGCCCGCGCGGGGAGCTGGAGCTGCTGTGGGCCTCGGTGGCGGCCGGCGATGTCGATACCGTCGGCACCGACCACTGCCCGTTCCCGGCCGCCGCCCGCTCCGGGAAGCCCTCTTTCGCCCAGGTGCCCAACGGGTTGGGCGGCCTCGGCTTCAGCCTGGAGCTCATGTTCAGCCACGGAGTGGCGACCGGGAGGATAACCATCGAGCGGCTGGTCGCCTTGATGTGCGAGAACCCCGCCCGGATCTTCGGCCTCTGGCCGCAGAAGGGGCGGATCTCTCCGGGAGCCGACGCCGACGTGGTCCTCCTGAAGCCCGCTACCCCCCACCGGCTGTCTGTGCGGGACCTGCCGGGGAATGAAGACTACAGCGTCTATGAGGGCTTCGAATCGACCGTCCAGGTGGAGTACACCATCAGCCGGGGTGAGGTGGTCTACGATCGCCGGACGGGGGTCGCCGGTGAGCCGGGGCGGGGCTGGTTCCTTGGACAAAGGGTCGGCAGGCCCGTTCTCTAGGTGAAGAAGAGGGCGGGCCTCCGTGTGAGTATCCGGGAGAGTGAGGGAGCATCTCATGGTCAAGATTCTTGGCATCAGCGGCAGCCCCCGCAAGTCGGGAACCGAGTTCGCCCTGAAGGAAGCGCTGAAGGCGGCTGAGGAGGTTGCCGGAGTATCCACCACCTTCGTCACCCTGCGCGGCAAGAGGATAGAGTTCTGCCTCCATTGTGACCGGTGCATCCGCGAGGAGAAGCTCTACTGCCCGGCGCATGAGGACGACGCCATGAAGGAGCTTTATCTCCTTTTCGCCGAGGCCGACGCCTACATCCTGGCCTCCCCGGTCTACCAGATGAACATGTCCGGTCAGATGCTGACCTTCCTCAATCGGCTGCGCCCCCTGTGGCCGCTCATCAAAGACGGCCTCCTGAAGACGAGGGTCGGCGGGGCCATCGTGGTCGGAGGGACCCGGCACGGCGGATGCGAGCCGGCCCTGCTGGCCATCAACAACTTCTACAACTGCTTCGGTATCATAGCAGTCACCGGCGGGCACGAGGCTTACTGCGGCGGGACGGTCTGGTCCCAGGATCGCCTGGCCGAAGGGGTCAAGGAGGACGAAGTGGGACTCAAGACCGTGCGGGTGATGGGGCGTCGGGTAGCCGAGGTCGCCTCACTCATCGCCACCGGCAAGCAAGCGCGGGGCGGGAACTAGCCGCGCCCCGAGGTGGAGGCATAGCCGTGACTCTGAGAGGTAAGGCCGCGATAGTCACCGGGGCCGGCCAGGGCATCGGGCGGGCCATCGCCCTGGCCCTGGCCGGGGCTGGCGCTGACGTAAGCCTGGTGGCCAGGACCCAGTCGGCCATTGACGGCGTGGCCGAAGAGTGTCGCCGGCTGGGCGTCCGGGCCCTGCCGGTCGCCGGGGACGTCTCCTCCGAGGAGGCGGTGAAGAGGATCGTTTCCCGCACCATGCAGGAGTACGGCCGGATAGACATCCTGGTCAACAACGCGGGCATGGTCATACCGGCTCCGGTGGTGGAGATAGAGACCGATGATTGGCACCGGGTCCTGGCGGTCAACCTCACGGGCCCCTTCTACTTCATGAAGTACTGCGGACGGGAGATGATCGCCGCGAAGCGCGGAGGCAAGGTCGTCAACATCGCGTCCACCGCCGCCGACCGCTACTTCCCGGGCTTCGGCAGCTACTCGGCCAGCAAGGCCGGGCTCCTGGGGCTTTCGATGGTGTTCGCGGAGGAGATGAAGCCTCACAACATCAACGTCAACGCCGTCAATGTCGGGCTCACGGATACGCCTGCCGTGCGCAGCCGGCTCGAGGTCGACCCGGACGAACTGCTGAGGCCGGAGAATGTCGCCGATGTGGTGCTGTTCCTGGTCTCCGACGCGGCTGCCGGGATGATGGGGGCCGTGGTGGAAGTGGTCGGGCGCCGGCACTGACGGGAACCGGGAGGGATATGACTCCAGTGGCAACTCAGGTTATCATGCCCAAGCTAGGCCTCACCATGACCCAGGGCAAGGTCGTCAAATGGCTGGTGCCCGAAGGCGCGGAGGTCGTCAAGGGGCAGCCCGTGGTCGAGATCACCACGGAGAAGATTGCCAACGTCGTCGAGGCCCCGGCCAGCGGGATCCTCCGGAAGATACTCGTCGCCGAAGGGGTCACGGTACCCGTCCTGGCCCCCCTGGCCGTTGTCGCCGCTCCCGGCGAGGCCATCGACGAATTCGTGGCCGAGATCCTGGCCAAAGCCAGCCAGGCGGCCAAGGCCGTAACCTCAGTTTCCGCGGCGGCGGCACTCAGCGCCCCCACTCCCGGTCCGGCTCCGGCAGTGGTGCCGGCGTCGGGGGCCGGCCCGGGAGCGGTCAAGGTCTCGCCCGTGGCGGCCAGACTGGCTGAAGAGGCAGGCATCGACCTGGCTGAGATTGCGGGCAGCGGTCCGGGCGGCCGGATCCTCCGGGAGGATGTGGAGAAGGCCATAGCGGCCCGAACGACCGCCGGGGCGGAGGGGGCTGAAGCGGCCCTGGAGGCCGCCGGTCCGGCTCCCGGCGGGACCGCGGCGCCGTTCGGCGACCGGGTCAAGGCCTCTCCGGCGGCGCGCCGGCTGGCCAAGGAGAAGGGGATCGACCTCTCCACGGTCCACGGCACCGGCCCCGACGGCCGGATTCTCACCGCCGACGTCGAGCGGGCGGCCGCGGCCCGACCGGGGGGAAGGGTCACAGCCCGCCCCACGACGGCAGCCGCGGGCGCGCCCGGCGAGTCCGGCCCGGTCGGCGAGGTGCGCCTGATCATCTCCCGGCGGATGATGGAAAGCCTTCACGGGACTGCGCAGTCGACCATTACCCGGACCATCAACGCGGTTGAGCTGGTGAAGCTGCGGGAAGCCCTGCAGGCGCGGATGGAGCGTGAGCACGGCCTCAAGCTGACCCACACCGACCTCGTCATCCGGGCCGTGGCCCTGGCCTTGAGGGAACACCCCGAGATGAACGTCAGCTTCGACGGGGAGAACATCACCCGCCACCAGGAGATCAACGTGGGGGTGGCCGTAGATCTCGGCGCCGGCGGTCTCATCGTCCCCGTGGTGCACGGGGCCGAGCGGCTGGGTCTGGCGGAGATTGCGGCGCGGGTCCGGGCCCTGACCGAGAAGGCGCGGCAGGGCAAGCTGACTACCGACGACGTGGCCGGCGGGACCTTTACCGTCACCAACATGGGCATGCTCGGAGTCGACGCCTTCACGCCCATTCTCAACCCGCCCGAGAGCGCCATCCTCGGTGTAGGGCGCATCGCGGACCGCCCCGTGGTCACCGGCGGACAGGTTGTGCCGGGCCGGGAGATGGTCCTCAGCCTGACCCACGATCACCGGATCATCGACGGCGCGCCGGCCGCCCGGTTCCTGGCCACCGTCACCCGTTATCTCGAGGAGCCCTATTCCCTTCTGGGTCTGGGGGGTACCTGATGAAGAAGAGCGCCCTGCTGATCATCGGCGGCGGGCCGGCGGGCTACGTGGCGGCCTTGCGGGCGGCCCAGCTCGGGGCCAGGCCGCTGCTGGTCGAGGCCGCCGAGCTTGGTGGAACGTGCCTCAACCGGGGCTGTATACCTACCAAGAGCCTGGTCGAGAGCACCGGCCTGCTCCGCCGCATGGCCGGTGCGGGCGAGCACGGCATCAAGGTCGGCCGAGTGTCGGTCGACCTCGGGGCTATGGTCGGTCGCAAGGATAGGGTGACCCGGGCCCTCCGGGAGGCCCTGGGTGTGCTCCTACCCGACCGGGGGGTGGAGATTGTGGCGGGACGGGCTGTCTTCACCGGTCCGCGCGAAGTCGCCGTCCGGACGGGCGGCGGAGCCGGAGAGATACCGGGTGAGGAAGCGACCGGCCGGGCCGGCGAGGGACGGGGCAAGGACGCGGCCCTCGGCACCGACGAGGAGCGCATATCCTTCGAGCAGGCTATCATCTGCACCGGTTCGGTCCCCTGGACGCCGCCCATCCCCGGCCTGGACCTGCCCGGCGTGATCGGCAGTGATGAGGCCCTGTCCCCCTCGGAAATACCCGAATCCCTGGCGGTGATCGGCGGTGGGGCCATGGGGTGTGAGTTCGCCAGCATCTACCGGAACCTCGGCAGCCGGGTCACCCTTATCGAGCTCCTGCCGGCCCTGGTGCCTACCGAAGATGCGGAGCTGGGCGAAGCTCTGCGCTTCTACCTCGAGGCCGCCGGCGTGCGGGTGCTCACCGGAGCGCGCGTAGAGCGGGTCGAGGCGAGCGGCGGGGGCCTGGCCGTGCACTTGGCCACGGAGAGCGGCCGCGAGACGGTGCAGGTCGCGCGGGTGCTGGCCGCCGTCGGCCGGCGCCCTAACACCGCCTCACTGAACCTCGCCGTCGCGGGCGTGGCCACCGGTAGGCGGGGCGAGATCCTGGTCGACGCGGCCATGCGCACCAATGTACCCGGCCTATTCGCGGCCGGCGACGTGACCGGGGGCATTCTTCTGGCCCATGTGGGGTTCGAGCAGGGTGTGGTGGCGGCCGAGAACGCCATGGGGGGTGCGTCGCGGTTCAGCCCGGGGATCGTCCCACGGTGCGTCTATACCGAACCGGAAGTGGCGGCGGTCGGCTTGACCGAGGCCGCGGCCGTCGCCGAAGGGTACGAGGTGGCCGTCGGGCGGTTCCCCTTCGCCAACAGCGGCCGGGCCATGGCCATGGGGGCGCCCGAGGGGTTCGTGAAAGTGGTGGCCGAGGCCGGGAGCGGCCAACTCCTGGGCGTCCACATCATCGGCCCCCACGCCACCGAACTCGTCGCCGAAGCGGCCCTGGCCCTTCACCACGGCACGAGCATCGAGGATGTGGCTCGCCTCATCCACGCCCACCCGACGCTGTCCGAGGCGTTCAAGGAAGCCGTCCTCGACGCCCGGGGAGAGGCTATCCATAAATGACTCCGGAACGGGAATGGCCCGAATGGCTCACCGTGCGGGTGCCGGCCGAGGGCCCGGCGCCGGAGGTGGACGGCGTCCTGCGGGACCTGGGCCTCCGCACGGTGTGTGAGGAGGCCCGGTGCCCGAACATCTGGGACTGCTACCACCGCCGGACAGCCACCTTTCTGGTGCTGGGCGACCGCTGCACGCGGAACTGCCGTTTCTGCGCCGTCGGGCCCGGTCCACCGGCGCCGCCGGACCCATCCGAGCCGGCCCGGGTGGCTGAGGCCGCCCGCCGGCTGGGCCTGGACCACGTGATTATCACCTCCGTGACCAGAGACGACCTTCCGGACGGGGGCGCGGGCCACTTTGTCTCTTCCATCGGCGCCGTCAGGGAGGCGCTGCCCCGAGTGACCATCGAGGTCCTCACCCCCGATTTCGGCGGGGACGGCGCGGCGGTGCGGGCCGTGGCCGGAGCCGCTCCCGATGCCTTTGGTCACAACGTCGAAACCGTACCCCGGCTTTACGACACGGTTCGGCCCCAGGCGGATTACGAGCGTTCGCTGGGGGTTCTCCGGGCCGCCGCCGGGTCGGGCCTGGTCACCAAGTCCGGGTTGATGCTGGGGCTCGGCGAAACGGAGGAAGAGGTCGGGGAGGTCCTGGCCGACTTGCGGGAAGCCGGCTGCGCTCTGGTGACCCTCGGCCAGTACCTGAGGCCCTCGGACCGGCAGTTGCCGGTGGAGCGCTTCGTGTCGCCGGGTGAATTCGAGCGCTTGCGGGAGACGGCCCTCTCCATGGGGTTTAGGGGCGTGGCCGCCGGACCCCTGGTCCGGAGTTCGTACCGGGCCGGTGAGCTCAGGAGCGCCGCGCTGGCTGGCCGGGGGGCCGGAGGGCGGCGCTGAGACCGGGCGAGGGGGGGCCGGAGGGCGGCGCTGAGACCGGGCGGGGGGCCGGAGGGCGGCGCTGAGACCGGGCGGGGAGTCCGGGTTCGAGAGCCAGGGT
Source organism: Symbiobacterium sp. (assembly GCA_020725405.1). Classification (GTDB taxonomy): domain Bacteria; phylum Bacillota; class Sulfobacillia; order UBA995; family UBA9673; genus DYFB01. The sequence goes on from DYFB01000029.1 coordinate 15,422, forward strand.
GGCCCTAAAGATCGGTAAGGGGGTTGTCCGGTGACGAGTATCAACAAGATCACCATGAAGCTGGTCCGTCGGGCTATCGAGGAAGCCGACCGGCTGGATATCGGGGTCAGCCGCCTGCCCTGCGGGGCCACCGTCCTCGATATGGGCGTTGAGCATAACGGAGGCTGGGAGGCGGGTCGCCTGTTCAGCGAGATCACCATGGGCGGGCTGGGGACGGCCACCTTCGGCCGCTTCCTCCTCGGCGACGTCTACCTGCCGTCTATCGACGTCTACGTCGATCGGCCGCTCATCGCCACCTTCGGGTCGCAGATCGCCGGCTGGCAGTTGAGCTCGGGAGCCTTCAGCATCATCGGCTCCGGTCCGGCCAGGTCCCAGGCCAGGATCAAGACCGACAGCTACGTGCACCACATCGATTACCAGGACCATAGTGATGAGGTCGTGCTGTGCCTGCAGATGGACAGCCTGCCCACCGACGAGCTGGCCCTCGAGGTGGCCAGGGCCTGCGGCGTGGCTCCGGAGAACGTATACCTCCCCGTGGCCTCCAACACTTCCGTCGTCACCTCGGCCCAGGTCTCGGCGAGGTCCGTGGAACAGACCATCCACCGCCTGCAGGAAGAGGGTTTCCCCCTCGACGCCATCCTCTGGGCCTGGGGGACCGCCCCGGTGGCGCCGGTGGCCGACGACAAGCTCAAGACCATGGGCCGCATCAACGACGCCCTTCTCTACGGCGGGGTCTCCGATTTCTGGGTGCGGACCACCGACGAGATATGCGAGAGCACGGTGAAGCGGGTCGTATCCGAGGCTTCTAGGCTCTACGGGCAGACCTTCGCCGACATCTTCGTCCAGCACAACCGGGACTTCTACCAGATCGACCACGACATCCATGCCCCGGCCCGGGTGCACATCCATAACACGACCACTGGGCGGAGCTTCGCGGCCGGAAGAGTCCGCTACGACCTGCTCGAGGAGACGTTCCTGAAGTGAGATTCACCGTGCTGGCCATCGCCGGCAGCCAACGGCACGGCAACAGTGAGGCGCTGGCCCGAGCGGCGCTGGAGGGAGCCGCCGCCGAGGGTGCCACGACCGTGTTCGCCGGTCTCGCGGGCCGGCGCGTGGCCCCGTGCCGCGGGGAGTGCTTCCGCACGTGTCACGGGGACACGGTCCGGCCCTGGCAGGCCTGTATCTACCGGGACGACGCGGCAGGCATCCTCGAGAGCATGGTCGAGGCCGACGGGATTATCTTCGTCTCGCCGGTGTTCCATGCCGGCATCCCCGCGCCGTTCAAGAACCTCCTGGACCGGTGTAACGCCCTCTCGCGCTTCCAGGACGAGAACATCTTCAGTTGGCTCGCGGGGAAGGCGGGAGGGGCCATCGCCGTGGGCGGCGCGCGCCACGCCGGCCAGGAGGCCGTTCTCGGGCAGCTTCTCGACTTCATGCTATCGATGCAGATGGTCCCGGTGGGCTTCGGGGAGCGCCAGGGCTACCGCGGCCTCGCGGCCCTGGCCGAAGCGGCGGGGGCGGTGGCTTCGGACCGGTGGGTGGACTACGGCTCGAAGCCGGCGGCCGCGCTCGACCTGGCCAGGCTTTTCGGGGCCAAAGTGGCGCGGTACGCGGTCGTCCTCAAACAGGGGCGGAATCAACGGCCCGGATCGCCAGGGCGGAAAGCAGAGGAGACAATCAGGGGGGGGTAAGAGCACGTGACCGTGCCAAAGGAGCAGCTGCTCGACTTCTACCGCAAGATGGTGCTCGTGCGGCGGTTCGAGGAAACCGTCGAGGAGTACTCCAAGAAGGGGTACGTACCGGGTTTCATCCACCTCGGCGTGGGGCAGGAAGCCGCGCAGGTGGGAGCCATGGCGTCGTTCCAGGAAGGGGACTACGTGCTTCCGGACCACCGGAGCCACGGGGTCTGCCTCATGGTGGGGACACCGGTGACCGAAGTCCTGGCGGAGATCTTCGGCAAGACAACCGGGTGCAACAAGGGCCGGGGCGGAAGCATGCACATCGCCGATTTCGCCCGCGGCAATGTCGGCAACAACGCCATCCAGGGTTCCACGTTGGTTACGGCCTGCGGGCTGGCGGTCGCCTCCCAGATCAGGAGGACCGGCGCGGTAACCTTCATCTTCTTCGGTGACGGGACGGTGGGGCGTGGGGAGTTCCACGAGAGCCTGAACCTCGCCGGCGTTTGGAAACTGCCCATCGTCTACGTGCTGGTCAACAACGGCTACGCCATCTCGACGCGGGCGACGGACGCCCACCCCCTGGAGGACCTGGCCGAGATGGGATGCGCCTACAACATCCCCGGCGTCACCGTGGACGGCAATGACGTGGAAGCGGTGTGCGCGGCGGTGGGGGAGGCCGCCGAACGGGCCCGCCGCGGCGAGGGGGCGACCATCGTCGAGCTCAAGACTTACCGCTGGCAGGGCCATTTTTCGGGCGACCCGGCCTCCTACCGGCCCGAGGAGGAAGTGCGGGCCTGGAAGGAGAGGTGCCCGCTCAAGGCGACGCGCAAGAAGCTCATCGACCGCAAGTGGGCGACGGCGGAGGAGATAGCGGCGATCGATGCCGCGGTCGAGAAGGAGATCCAGGAAGCGGTCCAGTTCGCCGTCGATAGCCCGACGCCGACCGAGAAGGACGCCGTGGCCCACGTGTATGTCGGGAGAGAGGTGGCCGGCAAGTGAGGACCATTACCTTCAAGGACGCGCTCAACGAGGCCCTGCACCAGGAGATGGCCCGCGACGACCGCGTGTTCGTGCTGGGTGAGGACGTCGCGCGGATGGGCGGCGATTTCGGTGTGACCATGGGCCTCCTCCGGAAGTTCGGCCCCGACCGGGTGAAGGACACGCCGCTCTCCGAAGCCGCCATCCTCGGTGTCGCCAACGGCGCCGCTTTCTGCGGGCTCCGGCCGGTAGCGGAGATCATGTTCGCCGATTTCCTGACCGAATGCTACGACCAGTTGGTCAACAACAGCGCCAAGGCCCACTATATGTTCGCGGGCAAGGTCAAGTGTCCCATTGTCGTGCGGACGGCCACGGGGGCGGGCTTCCGGGCCGCCTACCACCACTCGCAGAACGTGGAGGCCTGGTTCATGAACGTTCCCGGCCTTACCATCGTGGCCCCGTCCACGCCCTACGACGCCAAGGGCCTTCTCGTGGGAGCCATCCGCGACGACAATCCCATCCTGTTCCTCGAGCACAAGATGCTCTACGGGACCAGCGGGGAGGTTCCCGAGGAGCTCTACGCATTGCCCATTGGCAGGGCCGAGGTGAAGCGGCCGGGAGCCGACGTCACCATCGTCGCCAGCATGAAGATGGTCCACCACTCCCTGGCGGTGGCGGACGAACTCGACCGGGAAGAGGAAATCTCCTGCGAGGTTCTCGACCTCCGGACCCTCATCCCCTTTGACAAGGAAACCATCCTCGAGTCCGTCGCCAGGACCGGGCGGGTCGTGCTGGTCAACGAGGCCCCCAAGACGGGGAGCCTCAACGCCGAGCTGGCGGCGACGATTATCGAGGAGGCCTTCGACGCCCTTAAGGCACCGGTGCAGAGGGTCAACGCCCTGGACTGCCCGGTGGGCTTCGCTCCGGCCATCGAGGACTACGTCGTCCCCAGGCCCGAGGATGTCGCCAGGGCCGTCCGGGCCGTGGTGGATTACTAGAACAACCACCGCCGTCACCGGGGGGCGCGACCAATCAGGGGCCGCCCCCCGGACTTTCATTAACAACGATTAAACACCTAGGCAGGAACACGGGTCGAAGCGTTGAACGTTTATCCAGTCATATCAGTCCTATCTTTCCATCCACCGCAAAAGAAGGTGAAGGACACTTAAAACCCGGAGGGGTGTAGTTCTTTGGCCCCGCCCATGTTGGAACTGCGTGGCATCACCAAACAGTTCCCCGGCGTTCTCGCCAACGACAATATCAACCTTGCTGTCGAACCAGGGGAGATTCACGCTCTTCTGGGAGAGAACGGTTCGGGTAAGACGACCCTGATGAATATCGTCTACGGCCTGTACCACGCCGACGCCGGCGAGGTACGCTTCGAGGGCCGGCCCCTCCGGATGACTTCACCGGGTGAGGCCATCGCGACCGGGATAGGCATGGTCCATCAGCATTTCATGCTCGTTCAGGCCTTCAGTGTGACGGAGAACGTCATCCTCGGCATGCGCTGCAGGCGCGAACCTCTTCTCGACCGCGATGGCGGAGCGACCGAAGTCCAGGCTCTCAGCGCTAAGTACGGGCTCAAGGTGGACCCACGGGCCAGAGTCTGGCAGTTGTCCGTGGGTGAGCAGCAGCGGGTCGAGATCCTCAAGGCTCTCTACCGCCGCGCCCGGCTCCTTATCCTCGACGAGCCCACCTCGGTCCTGACCCCACAGGAGACCGAGGAGCTTTTCGAGATACTGCGCGCTCTGGCCTCCGAGGGCCGGTCCGTCATCTTCATCAGCCACAAGCTCCATGAGGTCCTGAGCGTGGCCGACCGGATCACCGTCCTCAGGCGGGGGCGCGTGATAGATACCGTCCGCGCCGCCACGTCCAGTAAGGAGGGCTTGGCCCGGATGATGGTGGGTCGCGAGGTCGTCTTTAGAGTCAACAAGCCGCCGGCCCGCCCGGGCCCGGTCGTTCTCGAGGTCAAGAACCTTCAGGCCCTCAACCAGAAGGGCCTCCCCGCTCTCAAGGGTCTATCGCTCGAGGTGCGCGCGGGGGAGATTCTCGGGATTGCCGGGGTGGACGGCAACGGTCAGAAAGAGCTAACTGAATGCCTCATCGGGGTGACCCGCCCGGTTCGGGGAGAGGTGCGAGTGGCCGGTGAGAACATCACCGGCCTTTCGCCGCGCCAGATATGCCGGCGGGGCGTGGCCGTCATCCCCGAGGATCGCCACCGTCAGGGCCTGGTCCTGCCGATGCAGGTCGCGGAGAACATCATGTTCGGTAACTTCTACCGGCCGCCTTTCTCGCGCAGAGGCTTCCTCCAGCTTGGCGTGATACACGACGTCGCCCGGCGGCTGGCCGCCGAGTACGACATCCGGACGCCGTCGACGGACATCCCCGTGGCGAACCTGTCCGGCGGCAATCAGCAGAAGGTCATCCTGGCCAGGGAGCTCTCCGGCCAGCCCAGATTAATCGTGGCCATGCTACCAACCCGCGGCTTGGACGTAGGGGCCACCGAGTTCGTACACCGGCGGATTATCGACGCCCGGAATTCCGGGGTCGCCGTGCTCCTGGTGTCAACCGAACTCGAGGAGATCCTGTCTCTTTCCGACCGGATCGCCGTTATCTACGAGGGCGAGATCATGGGCTTGGTCCCCGGCGACGGGGCCGACGTTCACGAGCTCGGGTTGATGATGGCCGGCTCCAAGCGATTGGCCGCAGTCTCCTGACAGCACCTCGGGAGGGGGTGGGGGAAGGACCAGCTTCTTGGGAGTAACGAGGGCAAGGCCACCGGGGATGCATGAGTATACCGGCAGGTGTAAAAGGGGGGAGATCGGTTCATGAAGCGGTTCAGTATCATCCTGCTGTGCGTGGTCATGGTCACCACCGCCTTCGTCGCCGGCTGCGCCAAGAAGGAGGAACCTCTCGCCAAGAAGGCCGCCATGCTCTTGTCCGGCCCGGCCAATGACGGCGGCTGGAACCAGCTGGCCTACGAAGGCCTGATGACGCTTCAGAACGAGAAGGGGTTCGAGGTCGCTCTGACCGAGAACGTGAAGCAAGCCGATCACCTACAGCTCCTTCGGAACTACGCCAACCAGGGCTACAAGTACATCATCGCCCACGGCTACGAGTACGGCGACGCCTTGACCACCGTGGCGGAGGAGTTCCCGAAGGTCACCTTCATCCAGATCGGCGGGGTGGCCCACAACAACAAGAACCTCAACGCCGTTCTGTTCACCTCGGCTGAGGCCGGCTATATCACCGGTGTTCTGGCCGCCCTCATGACCAAGACCAATAAGATTGGTCTTGTCGGCGCGGTCGAGATCCCCAGCATCAAGGCTGACTTCGAGGGCTTCAAGAAGGCCGTCGCGGACTTCAACCCGAACGCCCGGGTCATCGAGGCCTGGACCGGCTCCTGGACGGACATCGCCAAGGGTAAGGAGGCCGCCCTCGCCCAGATCGCCCAGGGCGTGGACGTCATCATGGCCAACGGCGACGCCGCCAACCACGGCGCGGCCGAGGCGGTCCGCGGCACCAACGTCCTCTACATCGGTTGGAGCCGCGACCAGAAGGAGTACGCACCGGACAACCACATCGTCTCCAACGTTCAGAGCGTGTCCGCTATCCTGGTCAACCTGGTGGACAAGGGCGAGGCGGGCGAGCTCAAGGGTGAGCTCCACATCATGGGCTACAAGGAAGGAGCCCAGTACCTCAGCGAGTTCGGACCTCAAGTGCCTGAGAGTGTCCGCCAGAGGGTAATGCAGGTAGTTCAGGACGTAATTGACGGCAAGATCACCGATTTCGGTGGCGGTCAATAACCCATTACTCTGGGCCCGGCGCGCCCCGGGGGCCGCAAAGGCCCCCGGGGCGACCGGCTTCGGTGCCAGCCGCCGGCCTTCTGGGGGGAGCTTCAAGACCCATGACGGCGCATGAGCCTTCGGCTGCTCGACGCTCCTCCGGGCGCATCGGCCCAGCCTTACGCGGTATCGCCTCGAGCCTCCTCACCCCGATCCTGGCGGTGCTCGCTGCTTTCATGGTGGGGAGCGTAGTCATCGGCGTCCTCAAGGTGAACCCGCTGTTGGCTTACGGACACCTTCTCCGAGGGGCCGTGGGCAATCTGGGCCAGTTGACCACGACCCTGGTCAGCTCCATACCCTTGATCTTCGCCGGCCTGGCTGTCACGCTCGCCTTCCGGGCCAGTGTGTGGAACATCGGGGCTGAGGGCCAGCTCTATATGGGTGCGCTTCTGGCCGTGTGGGCGGGCACGGCTCTCCGCCTGCCGGCCGGTTTGCACCTCCTGGTTGCCCTGGCCTTTGGGGCCGCCGGTGGGAGCCTCTGGGCCGCAATCCCGGGCTTTCTGAACGCCCGCCGGGGGCTTAACGAGGTCATCACGACAATCCTGATGAACTATATAGCCATTTGGTTTGTGGCCTACATGATCCATTATCCCCTGCGCGAGCCCGGCTGGAACCCCCAGACGAGCCAGGTGCTGGCGAGCGCACGCTTGCCCATCCTCATCGAGGGCACCTCGCTCCACGCCGGAATCATCCTCGCCTTGGCTGCCGCTGCTGTCGTCCACATCCTGCTGACCAGAACCGGCTTGGGCTTCGCCATCCGCATGGTGGGGGCCAACCGGCAAGCCGCTCGTTACGCCGGCGTCAACGTGGCCGCCGTGACCGTGGTAACCATGGCCTTGAGCGGCGCCCTGGCCGGCCTGGCCGGGGCCTCCGAGATACTGGGCACACGGTATCGCCTGCTGGAGGGCTTCTCGCCGGGCTGGGGCTTTGACGCCATCGCCGTCGCCCTGGTGGGGCGCACGACGGCTCTGGGCACGATCCTGGGAGCCCTCTTTTTCGGCGCCCTGCGCACGGGAGCCAACGTCATGCAGGCGTCCACCGGACTACCGGTGGTGGCGGTCTACTTCATCCAGGGCCTGGTGGTCCTGTTCATGATCGCCGGGTCGGCGGCGAACTTCGTCCGCAAGTCGGCGGAGAGGAGAAAGGAGGCGGGGACCGTTGACAGAGATACTGGGAGTGCTGCTATCAGCTAATTTCGCCTTTGCCTCCATCCGTATGGCCTCCCCGCTGCTCTTGGCGGCCATGGGAGGACTTTTCAGCGAGCGTGCCGGCGTGCTCAGCCTGGGTCTGGAGGGCATGATGCTCAGCGGGACGCTGGCTGCCTTCCTCGGCTCGTACTATAGCGGCAGCCCGTGGGTCGGCCTCCTGGCGGCTGCCGCCGCCGGGGGCGTGGTTGCCCTGGTCTATGCCGCGGCCTGTGTGACCTTCCGGGCCAATCAGGTCGTCGCGGCTGTCGGGCTGAACATCCTCGCCGTCGGCGCGACCGGCCTGGCCTTTCGCGGCGCCTTCGGGGTGACCCACCATCTCCACCGGGCCCCGGCCTTTCAACCCATCAACGTGCCTGTGCTGTCGGACCTCCCCGTGGTGGGTCCGATACTCTTCCGGCATCTCTTCCCGGTCTACCTGGCCTTTCTGTTGGTACCGGTAGTCATCTTCGTGCTGTACCGGACCACCTGGGGCCTGAAGCTCCGGTCGGCCGGTGAGAACCCGCTGGCTGCGGAAACCCTCGGCGTGAAGGTGGAGAGGATGCGCTACACGGGTATCATCATCAGCGGCCTCCTCGCCGGCATGGGCGGTTCCCTCCTGTCAACCGGGTTCATCAGCACTTTCATGGAGGAGATGACCGCCGGACGCGGGTGGATAGCTTTCTCGGCCATCATCTTCGGTAAGTGGACGCCGATCGGGACCTTCCTGGCCACCATGCTCTTCGGCGCGGCCGACGCCCTCCAGTTGCGGGTGCAGGCCCTCGGCCTGGCCATCCCTTACCAGCTCCTGCTTCTCTTCCCGTATCTCCTGACCCTCTGCGCCCTGGTGCTCGTCGGCCGGACCCAGGCTCCGGCGGCTCTGGGTACGCCTTATGAGCGGATGGGAGGTTCGCGGAAGTGAGCGGCAAGCGAGCGGCTTGCATCGAGGACGGCTTCCTCTTTAAGGAACTGCCCTTCTCCGAAAGATTCGCCGCCGCCGCCGAGGCCGGCTTCGATTCGGTCGAGTTCTGGTCCTGGCGCGGCCGTGACCTTGATGAGGTCGCCGAGCGGGCGGCCGCCGCCGGCATAGAGGTCGGATGCTACATCGGAACCGACCGGGGTTCGGCCATCGACCCGGCCGACCTCGAACTCTATCTCAAGGCCCTCGGGGAATCTCTGGGCGCCGCCGCCAGGACCGGCACCCCGGCCCTCTACATCTTCTCCGACGAGATAGGACAGGGCGGGATGGTGAAGCCCGTCTCGCCCGGCCTGTCGGCGGACAGGAAGATGGAGAGCCTGGTCCGGGCGGTCTCAGCCGCCGCCGACCTCGCCGAGGGGGCGGGCGTGACTCTCCTCCTGGAGCCGGTGAACAGCGTCTACGTCCCCAATTATTTCATGGATACGGTGGCGGCGGCGGTGCAGGTGGTCAGGAGGGTCGACCGCCCCGACGTCAAGGCGGTCTACGACCTCTACCACCAGCAACTCGTCGCCGGAAACCTCATCCAGAACCTGCGGGCCGCCCTGCCCTACATCGGCTGCATCCACGTCGCCGACGTGCCCGGACGGCACGAGCCCGGCACGGGTGAGATAAACTTCAGCGCCATAGCCCGGGAAATGGCGGCCCTGAGCTACGACGGGACCATCATGTTCGAGTGCCAACCCCGAGCCTCGACGGCTGAAGCCCTGGCGGCCATCGGGAGCTTCTTCCCGCGGCCATGAGCCCAGCGGCCAGGATCCCCGCCGCCGGGAGCCCTGCTGCCTCACCCGCGGTTCCGGCCTCGTTGCGGTTCGTCTCTCGCCCTGACGTGGTGATCGTGGGAGCTGGCATGGTCGGTTGCGCCCTGGCCGCCAGGCTGGCCGAGGCCGGCCTGAAGGTCACCGTCATCGACCAGGCCTCAGCCGCCGCGGGGGCCAGCGGCGGCAACATGGGCCTCGTCCTGTGGAGCGACGCCGAGCCGGGAGTAAGCCTGGACCTGACCCGCCGGGCCTGGCCGGAACTCCGTGAGGAGATGGACACCCTGGGCGAGGTGGAGTTCCGGCCCATCCACACCCTGACCCTTGTCCCTGACGACCAGGACCCCACCGATATCCTTTCCGCCTGCGCCCACCTATCCGCCGCCGGCTTCCGTTCTGTGTTCCTCCCGACGCGAGAGGTGCGCCGGCTCGAGCCCCTCCTGACCCTCGAGGGTGTCCAGGGAGCGGTCTACCAGGAGCAGGCGGCCCTAAACCCCTTGCTCTTCACCCTCGCCTGGGAGGGCCGTGCCCGCCGGGCCGGAGTCCGGTTCGTGAGGGACACCCGGGTCACAGGTTTCCGCCTCGAGGGCGGACGCGTGACGGCGGTGGAGACAGCAGGAGGGCCCGAAGAAGGACTCATCGATGGGGGCGTCTTCGTGCTCGCCGCCGGGGCCTGGACGAGACGGTTGGCCCTGACGGCCGGACTCGACCTACCGCAGTATCACATAATCGGCGAGCTCCTGGTCACGGAGGTGGTGCCACCCACCGTCCGTGGGCTCGTGGGCCTGGCCCCGCCCGCGGGCCAAGACCGCGTGTCGCTGGAACTCAGGATCGCGGCCGAGCGGGGTGAGGGCTCAGGCCTACGCCTTGTGGAGTTCGCGGTCATCCAGACCGCGACGGGGAACCTGGTCGTGGGCCAGGTAAGCCACGGGGGTCCCGACCTCGGAGAGGCCGTCCGGTCGGGCTGCTTGCGCGACCTGGCAGCCGGTCTCGTCCGGTTCTTCCCGTCCGCCGCCGGGACCGCCGTGATCCGCTCCTGGGCCAAGCCTGTCCCGTTCACGCCCGACCACCAGCCGATCGTGGGCTACGCGGCGGGGGCCGAAGGGCTCTTCCTTGTCTCCGGCCTGAAGAGCACCATCATCATCACCCCGCTGCTGTCACGGCTGGCCGCCGACTACATCGTGAGCGGGCGGCCCGGACCGCTCGCACCCTTCTCGCCCGACCGGTTCCGGTAGCGGCAACACCGGCGGCCGCGGCCTTGGTCCCGCCTCAGTGAGCGCCTCCGTCCTGGTCCCGCGTCAGTAAGCGCTTCGGTCCTGGTCCCGCGTCAGTAAGCCAAGGAACGCCAAGGCCGCCGCGCGAGGGCCGCGGTGCCCGCCCGGTCGGCCAGGCCTTCGGCGACCTCCTGCGCCCGGCTGAGGAGAGCCCGTTCATCCAGGGCGGTCACCTTGCCGTCTTCCAGGACGATCCGGCCGTCGACCACGACCATCTCCACGCCTTCCGGCCCCGAGGAATAGACCAGGGTCGATACGGGGTGGTGCATGGGTACCGACCTCGCCGAGGCCAAGGGGTTGTACACGAAGAGGTCGGCCTTTTTGCCTATCTCGAGAGAGCCGATCTCGCGGTCGAGCCCCAAGGCCCGGGCTCCGTCGATGGTGGCCATCTCGAGGACCTTTTCAGCCGTAATGATGGTCGGGTCGCAGGTGTGGACCTTGTGCAGGAGGGCGCTGGCTTTGAGAACCTCCAGCATGTCATTGGAGTTGTTGGACGCGGCGCCGTCGGTCGCCAGCCCCACGGTGATGCCTTGGGCCACCATCGCGGGAACGGGAGCCACGCCGCTCGACAGGTACATGTTGGAGACCGGGTTATGGGAGACTCTAGCCTCGTGGTACCTGGTCATGCGGAGGTCCCGGGGGGTCAGGTGGACGCAGTGGACCATCAACAGATTGGGACCCATGAGGCCCAAGCTTTCGAGGACCTCGATGTCCGTCCGGCCGTGGAGCTTGACCGAAGCTTCGCGGTCGAACAGAGTCTCGGAGATGTGGACCGATATTCCCGTCTGTCTCCGGGCGGCCAGATCCCTGACGGCCAGCAGGAGGTCACGGCTGTTTGACCATACCGCCGCGGGGGCGAGCCAGACCCGGATGCGCCCTTCGTCCGCGCCGTGGTAGGTGTCGAGAAGGCGCTCGCAGTCGGCCACAATGACTTCGAGCGGCTGCATGATGCCCTCCGGCACGCCGAACTCGGCCCCGCAGTCCATCATGCCGCGGCCGAGTATTCCTCTCAGGCCGAGTTCCCGGAAGGCCCGGACGATCTCGTCGTCCAGCCCCTCGCGGGGATGGGGATACATGTAGTCGAACTGGGTGGTGACACCGCTGTGGAGCCCCTCGATACAGCCCAGGAGGGCGGCGACGTAGCAGTCCTCGGGCTGGAGGTGCACCGCTGAGGGGCCGGTCATCTGCGCGAACCAATCGGCCAGCACCCGGTCGTCGCCCAACCCCTTCAGCAGGGTCTGGAAGAGGTGGTTGTGGGTGTTGATGAGTCCCGGGAAGATGACCTTCCCGCGGCAGTCGATGGTCCGCCGGGTCCCACCCAACTCCCGCAGGAGGGACTCGGCGTCACCCAGGCCCGCTATCGTGGACCCGGAGACGGCCAGGGCCGCCTTGTCGAGGATGCGACGCTCCGGGTCGACGGTGACGATCATCGCGTTGACGAAGAGGAAGTCAAGCATCCCTGACCCTCCGATCTTGCCCGGCCGTCACGGCTCGACCGAAGCGTTACCCCTTTGTCCGGGCTGGTTCTAACGCCTGGCCGCGACCACCATCTTGGTGACCTCGGCCACCCGGCGGCCCAGGCCGCGCACGGTCCGCAGGCCCTCCTCGTCCTGGGAGGTGCCCTCGGGGACGATGTCTTTCGACCAAACCGTACCGCCGAAGTTGCCGCCGGGATGCTTGCCGCCGACGACGATGAACTCAAAGATCAGCATGAAGGCCAGGATCGACAGGATGGTGGAAACCTGACCGCCGTGCCGGTCGCCGCCCACGGCTAGCGCGCCGCCTACCTTGTTCGGAAGAGGGGGTGGGTCGAGGAAATACCAGGGCCGCATCCGGTCGAACATCGTCTTGAGCTGGCCGGACATGGTTCCCTCGTACACCGGGGAGCCGAAAATGAAGCCGTCGGCGGCGGCGAGTCTCGGGAGGATGTCCTGCATGTCGTCCTTGTGCACGCAGACGCCCTTGCTGCGGAGGCAATGGTCGCAGTGGAGGCAGAACCCGATCGTCCTGCGCCGAAGGCTGAGGTATTCGGTCTCCACGCCGCCAGTTTCTTCGGCCGCCCGGAGCGCTTCCTTGACTGCGTACTCGGTCGAACCGTGGCGCGGGCTGCCGCTGATGCCCAGGATCCTGACCAAAGCCGCATACCTCCTTGCGGGGTTCAGCCTCTCATTTAAGTAGACTACACAATCTGCCACCCCGATTCCCCGTACGAAACAATAATCCTGCTGGCTTTCAATGGCCTTGAAGGCAGGGAAAAAGGCGGCTCAAGGGGAATCATCGTTCAACTGTGCTAAAGTCTCGACAATCCGGGACGGGAGGGCTCTCGTTGGCTCACGAGACGCTGATTCTCAAGGGCATCACCTTCTGGGGTTATCACGGCTGCGCCCCCGAGGAGGCGGTCCTCGGCCAGAAGTTCTCGGTCGATCTGGAACTCACCTACGATATGTCCGAAAGCATCGAGACGGACCGGCTGGGCGATTTCGGTTACGTGGAGGCCTATCAAATTGCCGAGAGGGTGGTCACCAAGGAGCGCTACAATCTCATCCAGACGGTGGCCCACCGCATCGCCGAGGAGATTTTCAAGGTGAACCCGGCCTGCCGGGCCACCGTGACGGTCATCAAGCCGGGAGCCCCCGCCGGCGGGGTGATGGATTACGCCGCCGCCCGGGTGACCAGAGACGGCCCGGCCTTCCAGGAGTAGCGGCGTGTACGACCTCCTGATCACCGGTGGCTACGTGGTGACCATGAACGGGCGCCGGGAGGTGCTCTATCCCGGAGCCGTGGCGGTGCGGGGCGATACAGTGGCAGCCGTCGGGCCGGCGGCAGATTTCGCCGGCGCCGGAGCAGCGAGGGTCATCGACGCCTCAGGCAAGGCGGTCTTCCCCGGCCTGGTCAACACCCATACGCACCTGTTCCAGTCCCTCCTCAAAGGGCTGGGGGACGACCGCTCGCTGGCCGACTGGCTGGTGACGGCCACCCTGCCCAGCGCCCTCGAGTTCAGGAGCCGGGAGGCTTATACCTCGGCTACGCTCGGCTGTCTCGACGCCCTGCACAGTGGCACCACGACCATCGTGGACTTCAACTACGCCCACCCCGTGCCGGGGCTCGGCGATGAAGCCGTCCGGGCTTTCCGCGAGCTGGGACTGCGGGCCGTGTTGGCTAGGGGTGCCTCGGACGCCGGGGAGGACTTCGGCGTCCCCCGAGGCCTGCGGCAGCCGCCGGAGGAAATCCTCGGCGACTTCCGGCGCCTTTATGAGCGGTACCACGGCCGGGAGAACGACCGGATCCGGGTCTGGCTCGCCCCCGGAGCCGTCTGGGGCTGCTCGGAGAGGATGCTCCGTGACATCCGGCGGCTGGCCACGGAATGCCGGACCGGAATAACCGTGCACATCTCGGAGACCCCCTGGGACCGCCGGGCGGCGGCCGCGGTCCACGGCGGCCTGAGCGACGCGCTGGTCCTCCAGACCTACGGGGTACTGGGCCCGGACGTCCTCCTGGTGCACTGCGTGCACCTGACGCCCGAGGAGATCAGGGCG
>DYFB01000030.1 GCA_020725405.1 Symbiobacterium sp.
GACCCGGGCGACGAAGAGGAGCCGGCCCCCGCGGATGAGGATGAGGCTCCCGGCGACGAGGAGCCGGCCCCCGCGGATGAGGATGAGGCTCCCGGCGACGAGGAGCCGGCCCCCGCGGATGAGGATGAGGCTCCCGGCGACGAGGAGCCGGCCCTTGATGGTCCCTTCATCACCCTGGTCAACCGGGAGGGTGAGTACACCTTCCCCGTGACCGAGGAGTTCGCCATCGAGGCTCCCCAGACCGAGACGGGCGAGTACATCCTGAACATCGGCGACCTCGTCGAGGTCAGTGGTGTCGACGGGGTGGTCGACCACATCGTCGTCGTGGTCGTGGAGTGGGGCGGCGAGCGCGACCTGAACGCGGCTGTCCCCGGGAAGGTGGAGGCCATCTCCGCCTCGTCCATCGTCGTGGCGGCCGCCGACGGCGCCTTCTACGGGTTCTTCCTGACGGAGGCGACTGAGGTCCGCGCCGGGCCGCTCGCGCTATCCCTGACGGACATCGCCGTTGGGGACAGCGTGGTGGTCAAGGGCGACGGAACCGGAGGGGCGGCCTGGGTGCGGCTCATCGGCGGGTCGGTCAAGACGGTCATGAACCGGCATCGGCACGGGCAGCCAGCGATCGGCGAGGCCAAAGAGGCTGAAGAGCCGGGCCGTCCCGACGGCCCGCCGGCGGGTCGCGGGAAGAGCGCCGCCGCCAACGGTCGGGGTAACGGTCGAGGCCGGGGACCCAACCGCTGACGGGCGACACCAGGACCCGAGCGAGACTTCAGGCGCATGCGGGAGCGGCGGGAGCGCTGAGAGATACCCTCCGGCGCTCCCGTCACTTTTCGGCCGCCTTTCAGGGCCCGGCGCCACGCACCCGTTGCCTGCCGGGCGTAAGGCGAGAGACGTAGAGCGAGAGAAGGGAAGGGGGAAAGGGGGAGAAGAGGTTGTTACCCCCGGGAAAACATACTTCTCCACGGGAAGTATGTTTCCGGAAGATGAGCTATCTCTTCCTCCGGGGGGCGATCGGACGCAGCGGACAAAGGGTTTCCTCCGGCGATGTAGTAGGGGTTCCCTGTGGCGATGTAGTAGCCTGGACTACAGACAGGAGGCCGACCTGGAGGCTACTGTCGTTTCGAGGTGAGCCTTGAGCGATGGAGGCGCAGAGCCAGCCGCCCCGCATAACGTGGGCCAGCGTGTTCCGGCAGACGCCCCCGAGACCGGTTGCCGACGGGGAAGCCCTGGTGATTCCGGGAGAGAAACTCTCGCGCCTCTACTACCTTGAGCGGGGCCGCCTGCGCTGCTCGGTGGTCTCCGAGGGCGGGATGACCAAGACGGTCCTCTACTACTGGCCCGGGGACATCTGCGGAGAAACCCACATCTTCGATCCGGCGCGGACCGTCCCGCTCCTCATCACCTCGTCCGGTCCGTCCACGGTCCGTTCGCTCGGCCTTCCGGAAGCCAGACGGATCATGGCCATGAACCCCCGCCTGGCCGAAGAGCTGATGGCGTCCCTCTCCCGCAAGACCCTGGCCATGGTCGAGCACATCCGGCAGCTTCGCTTCCTCCCGGTCGAGGCCAGGGTGGCCGAGTTCCTTCACGTCATGTACACAAGGGTCGGCTGCACCTCGGGCGATCTCCACCTCACCCACGAGGAGATAGCTGACTATGTAGGAGCCCACCGCGTCTCGGTCACGGAGGCCCTTAGGCGGATAGAGCTCGCCGGGGCCATCCAAACGGGCCGCGGCCGCATCGCGGTCCGGGACCCCGGGGAGCTCCAGCGGGCGGCGGGCCGCTGATGCCCCCGAGGCCCGGCTCCGGGGCCCGGCGGGCCCTCGCCGCCGGTCTCGCTCTCCTGGTCGGCCTGGCCCTGCCGGCGGCTCTCCTTCTCGCCGATATCGAGCTCGTTTCCCGTCACCTCCCCCTCTACCGCCGCTCGTATCTCAGCGCGGGATTGGGCGAGACGAGCGGCCTTGACGAGGCCGGCTACCTCCTGGCCGTCTCCCGGGTTCTCGATTACGCCACCGGTCGGTCGAACGAGCTCCAACTCGACCGGTCCGAGCTCGACGGCGGCCCGCCCGGCCGTCCCGCCTTCACGCCGCGGGAGCTCGACCACATGGTCGACGTGAGGGAGCTCTTCGATCTCGCGCGGACCTGGCGCCGGGTGGGGTTCGCTGTTGCCGCTCTCGCTGCTCTGGCCGTCGGGCTCATCGACCTCCGGCGGGCCGGGCTCCGGCTGGCCCGGGCTCTTCTGGCCGGGTGCGCTGTCGTCGTTCTCGTCCTGGCCGTTCCAGCCCTGGCCGCGCTGGGTGATTTCGCCGGCTTCTGGGATGGATTCCACGAAGCACTGTTCACGAACGACCTCTGGCTTCTACCGGCGGGGAGCCTCCTCATTGAGATGCTGCCCGAAACCCTGTTCCGGAGCCTTGTCTTCGGCGTCCTCGCCCTCTTCGCGGCCCAGATGCTTGTCCTCGCGGTTCTCGCAGGCATTCATCTCCGGCGGGCCGCCCCGGCCCCGGCCGGCGAGCGCAGGAAACCGCGCCTTTCCGCCGAAAGCGGGGCCAGGTAGGCCGCCGGCGGGAGCCCCGCGAGCCGTCTCGTCCGACCCCGTCCCGCGCGCGGCCGCGCTGGAGGTGCGTCAGGATGGGAGGCTCCAGTCTGCCGGCCGGAAGGCTCGGACACCCCGCCTACGCCGAGCTCCGGGCGAAGCTCGACGAGTTCCCCCTCGGGGCCCCGGTCCACGAGAGCCTTGACCAGATCCTGGCCGAACTTTTCAGCCCGGAGGAGGCCGCCGTGGCCGCGAGGCTCCCGGTGTTTCCCACGCCCCTTCCGGAGCTCGCCGAGAGGCTCGGGATGGAGAGCGAGAAGCTCAAGGCCATGTGCGAGTCGATGGCCGACCGCGGCCTGGTCTTCGCCGTGGTCCGCGACGGAGTATCCTTCTACTCCCTGCTTCCGCTCGTCCCGGGCATCGCCGAGATGCAGTTCATGAAGGCCGAGCGGACCCCCCTGACGATGAGACTCGCCAGGCTGTTCAACACCTACTACTACGCCGGCTGGGGCGCCAGCCTCTCGCGGACGGTCACGCCGGCCCCCCGGGTCATCACCGTCGAGCGCCAGATTCCCGCCGAGGTCGAGGTCCTCCCCTACGAGAAGGCCTCCGAACTCCTGAGGGCCGCGCGGTCCATCGGCCTGGCGAACTGCTACTGCCGGCACGAGGCCAACCTCATCGGCGAGGGCTGCGGGGCGCCGCTCGACGTCTGCCTCGTCCTCGGCCGCTTCGCCGACTTCTGCATCGAGCGCGGCTTCGCCCGGAGGGTGGACGTGGACGGGGCCCTCGAGGCGCTCGACCGCGCCGAGGAGGCCGGACTCGTCCACCTCACCGAGAACTGCCAGGAGCGCGTCAACTTCATCTGCAACTGCTGCGGGTGCTGCTGCGGTCTCCTCAGGGGTATAACCAAGCTTGACCGTCCGAACGCCGTGGCCCACTCAGGCTACATCGTGGCCCTGGACGCCGACGAGTGCGCGGCGTGCGGGGCGTGCGTCGAACGCTGTCACGTGCGGGCCATCCGGGAGACCGACGACGGCGTGGCCGTCGATTTCGAGAGATGCATCGGCTGCGGGGTGTGCAACCTCGTCTGCCCCACCGGGGCCCTGACCATGAGGCGGCGGGAGGCCGTCCCGGCGACCCCGCGGACATGGCGCGACCTCCAGATGACCCTCCTCAGCGAGAAGAACGCCGGGAAGGGCGACTGAGGGTGCACGAGGCCGGCCTCGCCGTCCGCTTCGTCGAGGCCGCCCTGGAGGAGGCCGCCGCGCGAGGGGCCTCGCGGGTAACGGCCGTGGGGGCGCGTATCGGCGAGCTCCACGGCGTGGTGGACCGCCATCTCGAAGAGTTCTTCGCCGTGATGGCCCGCCTCACCCCGGCCGAGGGCGCGCGCCTGGTCATCGAGAGGGTGGCCGCCCGGTCGGCCTGCCCCGGGTGCGGCGAATTCTTTCCGGGCCAGCCCTACGGCCGGACCTGCCCCGCCTGCGGCCGCGGACGCCTGGAGACGGCGGCGGGTCTCGAGATGGAGCTTGTCTGGATAGAAATAGAGTAGGAGCGGGGGTGTGGGTCGATGAGGTCGCTCCGGGTAGGCGACCGGGAGATAGCCCTAGTCAAGGGGGACATCACCCGCTTTGCCGCCGACGCCATCGGCAACGCGGCTAACAGCCGTCTGGCCGGCGGCGGAGGGGTGGACGGGGCCATCCACCGGGCCGGGGGTCCGGCCGTCATGGAGGAGTGCCGGAGGATAGGGGGCTGCCCGACCGGAGGGGCCGTGGCCACGACCGCCGGGAACCTGCCCGCCCGCTGGGTTGTCCACGCCGTGGGCCCGGTCTGGAGGGGGGGAGAGGAAGGCGAGGCCGAGCTTCTCGCCTCGGCTTACCGGGCCGCCCTGGCGACGGCCGCCGGTCTCGGGGCCCGGACCCTCGCCCTTCCGTCCATCAGCACCGGGGCCTACGGGTATCCCCTGAGCCTCGCCGCGCCCATCGCCCTGCGGACGGTCGCGGAGCACCTGGCGGGCCCCACGTCTCTCGAGCGGGTCACCTTCGTCCTCTTCGGGGACGACACCCTCGCCGCCTACGAGGAGGCCCTGGCCTCGCTGGCCGCTGCCCGTCCGCTCTAGGCCAGGGGTATGGGGACCGGCCGCCCGGCCAGGAAGGACCAGACCTCGGTCAGGCCCGCCGCCCGGAGCTCCCGCTCGGCGTCGACGAACCCCCGCCCGACGTGGTCGGGGTGGTGGGCGTCCGACCCGAGGACGATGCGGAGGCCGAGGTCCAGCGCCGCCCGTAGGGTCGTAGGGCTGAGGTAGGGGCGGCCCCAGGTGGCGAGACCGCCGGTGTTGTACTCGACGGCCACCCCGTGGACGGCCATGGTCTCGAGCGTCCGGAGGAGCTCCTCCCGCCAGACCTCCTCGGCGCCGGTAAAGGCCGGCGCCGGCAGGGACCGGGCCCCGGCGTCGAACTTCCTCGGGGCCTCGATGTGGCTCACGCAGTGGAACATCCCCGTCGCCACGGCCTCGCGGATCTCGGCGAAGTAGCGCCGGGCGAAGGCCGCCGGCCCCCCGCAGAAGCCGATGGCCGCCGCGAGCGTCTGTGGGGTGAAGTCCCAGGGCGTCTCGCCCAGGATGTGGTGCGAGCAGTTGAGGGCGTCGATGGTCACCCCGCTTGCCCTCGCCTCGCGGTAGAGGAGCGAGACCAGCTCCTCGGTGAGGTCGAGGCGGCCGCCCAGGATGTCGACCTCGAACCCGACCGACAGGCCGGCCTCCCTGGCCTCGTGGAAGAAGGTCCCGAGCGAGCGGTCGCCGAGACTCAGGCCCACGGCGGTGGAGACCGGCGGGAAATCGGGGCTCGCCTGCCCCCCGAGCTGTCGGAGCTCGAAGCCCTCGGGGAGCGGCGCGTGCTCCCGGAGGCTGACCCGGAGGCCGCGGCCGAGGCCGGCCCACCGGATGGAGACGGCGTCGGCCCCCTCGGGAGAGTGACCGCTGTGGCGGGTGTGGACGTGGTTGTCGACGAGGAGCCCGCAGCCGGCGGGCGCGGGGCCGGGCGGCTCCCCCGGTCGGAAGGCTCGGAGGCCGGCATCCTGCCGGGTCTGGGACCGGTCGCCCCGACGGCTGGCGTCCTCCCAAGCTCGTTCTCGGGTCCGGCGGGACCCGGAAGGCCCGCCCTCTCTCAGCATCGTGACGCCCCCCTCAGTCCCCTACCTATTACCCGGGGTCGGGAAAGGTGCCGTCTCTTTGACCCGGTTAGCTGGTCTCCCGTTGTTCCCGTTCCTCCTTGAGGGCCCCCTCGAAGGACGCGTTGGCCATAGCGGCGTAGTCGTCGTCCGGCACCAGGGGACGCTGGAGGAGCTTGTCGGTCTCGGGGCTCAGCCGCCCGTGGAAGGCTATCTCGCGTCCGGCCCGGCGGAGGGCGTCGAAGAACCAGGCGAACGGTCCGTCGGGGCCGGGCCGGTAGGTGCGGCCCAGCGCTTCTCCACCGCCGACCAGGATGGTCGCGGCCGGTCCCCGGCCGCCGGTGAGGTAGCGGAAGTGCTCGACCAGGGCTCCGAAGTGGACCCGTTCGGGGAAGCCGCAGTTGGAGATGAGGATGTAGCGGCCCGGCTTCCGCGCGGCCGCCCGCAGGGGGTGCCCGTAGCGGTCCCCGTACTTCACCAGGCGCGGGTCGACCATGGGGAGCGTCCGCTCCAGGAGCCGCTTCAAGAGGGCGGTCATGCCGAAGTGGTAGAGGGGGGTGGCGAAGACGACGAAGTCCGAGGCGTAGGCCTTCTCGAGGACGAGGGCCATGTCGTCCTTCTGGCGGCACTCCCCCGGGGTGCGGAACCAGCAGGCGAGGCAGCCCTGGCAGAAGCCGATATCGAGGTCGCGGACGACGAGCGTTTCGACCTCCGCTCCGGCCTCCCGCAGGCCCTCGATGAAGGGCGTCAGAATGGCGTGAGTGTTGCTCTTCTCCCCGCGGGGACTCCCGTTCAGAACCAGAACGCGCATCACGTCGGCCTCTCCTTCCGTTCGCCTCGCGTCAGACGGTTTCTCCTTCTGTTCTTCGTGCCGGGCGATCGCCCGCCTCCGGAGCGGTGGGTGGGGGGCTCCTTGGAAGATTGACCGGCCCTCGATGATATCCTCCCTGGCGGGGCTCTTGCTGGCCGGGGCCGACCGTCCCCGGGGCCGGCGCATAGGGGCTGACGGTCCGCCGCAAGGTAGGACCATGGACGCCGAGATCATCGTGGTCGGGGCCGGCCCCGCCGGGAGCACGGTCGCCCGCCTCTGCGCCCTGGCCGGCCTTGACACTCTGGTCATCGAGAAGAGCCGCTTCCCCCGGGAGAAACCGTGCGCGGGCGGGCTCTCCCCGCGGGCCGTGGCCGACCTCGCCCGCGTCTTCGGGCCGTCTCCGGAGGCCTTCGGGGCTCCCCGCTCGGCCCTGAGGGCCCACTTCCTCCTCGCCGGTCCTGGCGGGGACGCCCGGAGCCCGGCGGAGGGGACGACAGGGTGGCGCCGGTACCGGCGCCTCCGGGTCGAGGCCAGGCAGGCCCTCATGTGGGTCACCCGGCGGGCCGTTCTGGACGACTACCTCCTCCGCCGGGCCGCCGCGGCGGGGGCCAGGGTGCTGACGGGCCTCGAGGTTGTCTCCTGGGGGCAGAACCCGGCCTCGGTCTGGGTGGTGGCGCGGCGGACCAGGGAGGCCGAGCCGCCCCCGCCTCCGGCCTCTGCCGCGGGCCCGGCCGCGGCTCCGCCCCCGCCTCCGGCCTCTGCCGCGGGCCCGGCCGCGGCTCCGCCCCCGCCTCCGGCCTCTGCCCCGGGCCCGGCCGGCCCCCCACCCCCGCTCCCGCCCCCGGCCCTCATCAGGACCCTGTCGGCCCGTTTCCTCGTCGGGGCCGACGGGGCGGCCTCGGTGGTCGCCCGGGGTCTTCAGGGAAGGAGCCCCCGCTGCGGCCCGACGGGCAGGTGTCTCGCCTGCTTCATCCCTCTCGAGGGGCCGGCCGCCGCGGAGGCGACCCGGGGGGCCCTCGACTTCCACTTCGGGCTCGTCCGCGGCGGCTACGGCTGGGTCTTCCCCGCTCCGGACGGCCTGGCCGCCGGCGTGGGTCTGCTTCTCGGCCGGACGCGGCGGCCGAGGTACGGGGGTGACCCGGTCTCCGGAGAGCTCGACCGGGCCCTGGGCCGGCTTCTCGCGCTCTACGGCTTCACCCCCGGGGAGTCGCCCGCGGGTGCGCCTCGGAGCTGGCTCCTGCCGCTGGGCGGCTGCCGGCGCCCCTGGGGGGCGGGACGGGTCATCGTCTGCGGCGACGCGGCGGGGGTGGCTGACCCCCTCACGGGGGAAGGCATCGGGCTGGCGGTCCGCTCGGCCGAGCTCGCCGCCCGGGCGGCCGTCGCCCGCGTCCTCAGTGAGAGGAGGGGCGCCGGTCGGTCGGGCGGACGGGAGCCCGGACTCGGGGGAGCCGAAGACCGGGCGGTCGCCGCGCTGGGGCTGCCCGGGGCCAGGGGTGATCCCCCGGCTGCCGCACTCGAACGGCCCGGGACCGGGGGCGACCCCTCGGCCGGCTACCTCGCGTCCCTCTGGCGGGGACACGCTTCCCGCCAGCGCCTGCGGCTCTGGGTCCTGCGCGGGGTCTCGCGCCTTCCCGCCGGGGGCCAGGGCCTGCTCTTCCGCCGGGCGACGTTCCGCTGGCTGGTCCGGGAGATGGTGGCGGGGGCCCCGGTCCGGGAAGAATCCAGGGGAGGCGGCGGGCGCCCGCCGCTCGGACCCGGCGAGAGGGAGGCGTGACTTTGAGGAAAGACAGTCGAGGGCCCGCAGGGCCCGGGGAATGGGGTTCGACCGCGCGGGGACCGGAGCCCGGGGACGGGGCCGCCCGCCCGGTCGTGGCCATAGCCAGAAACGACGACGAGGGGACGGCCATCCGGGAGGTCCTCGGCCACCTTCCTCTGCGATCCGTCCTCCCGCCCGGGGAGGTGGTCGTCCTGGTCCCGAACTGGGTCAACGCCAACCCGCCCGAGACCGGGGCCGTCGTCGGTCCCAGGAGCCTGTGGGTGGTCATCGAGGAGCTCAAGAGGCTGAGGCCGCGGCGTCTGGTGGTCGCGGCCGGCTCGGGTGGGGACCCCACCTCCAAGGTCTTCCGGGAGGTGGGCTACGACCGGGTCATCGCCGAGACGGGGGTGGAGTTCGTCGACCTCAACTACGGGCCCTACACCGAAATCGAGCTCCCGGTCCCCGGGGGCGGCGGCCGGCGCGCCCGCCCCCGGGCCAATGAAGAAGGCCACGGCCGCTCCGTGTTCGGCTTCCCCTCGCGCCTCAAGGTCAACCGGCTCTACGACGAGGCCGACGCCCTGGTGAGCTACACGGTTATCAAGGTCCACGAGGAGGCCGTCGTCTCGCTCGGCCTGAAGAACGTCGCCCTGTCCTGGCCGCCGGCGGAGCTCCACGGCTACCCGAAGGCGGGCCTCGGCATCCACGAGGACCTTCACGCCTTCATCGCGGCCATGGCCTACCGCTTCCCCATCACGCTCAGCCTCGTGAGCGGCTGCCCGGCGATGATCGGCACCGGGCCGACCATCGGGAAGGCGGTCCAGACGGGCGTAGTCGTCGGGGGGACGGACCCGGTCGCCGTGGACGTCGTCGGCGCCCGCCTCCTGGGTTTCCGGCCCCAGGCCGTCGGCTATCTCCACCAGCTCATCCGCGAGGGCTACGGCGAGGGCGACCTCCGGAGGGTCGACCTCCGCGGCTTTTCCCTCCACGAGGCCGAGGCGGCTTTCAGCCGGGCCGCCTACGGGACGGAGATAGTCCTCGACCGTGAGCGCATCCTCCCCGTGCACATCCCCGCGGACGGCGGGAGCGCCGGGGTGGAAGTCTGCCTGCCATCGTGCCCGGGCTACTCGACCAGCCCCTTCACGGCCACCACGACCGTGGCCGGCGAGGCCTCCGTCCAGGAGGAGAAGAGGAAGTCCCCGTAGACCTCCACCTCGCCGTGGAAGGCCATCCGGGCTACGGTGACGAGCTCCTCGCGGAGGACCGGCCGGAGCAGGGTCTCGGCCCGGAAGACGGCCCGGCCCGCCCGGGCCTCGCGGAGGGTGGTCACGAAGTTGACGAGCCCGTCGGACCGCGGGAGGTAGAGGCGCTCGAAGACGAGACCCGGCTGAGCGGTGATGGGCGGGAACCGGGCCTCCCCCGTCGCGGCCAGCCGGTCGTAGTTGACCGTCTGGATGACAGCCCGCCCGCCGGGAGCGAGGAGGCGGCTCATCTCCCCCAGGGCCGCTCCCAGCTCGGCGGCTGAGAGCATGTGGGCCAGGGTGTTCCCGAGGCAGATGACCCCGTCGAAGGGCCGGGTTTCCTCGTCCGGCAGGTCCCGGAGGTCGGTCATGTCCCCGACGAAAAAGCGCGGCGGCGGGCCGGAGGACAGCCCCGCCGCCCCGGGTTGCAGGGTCTTCCTGCCCGATGCCCACTCCTCGGCCCTCGCCCGGGCCACGCGGACCATCTCGGGGTCGAGGTCCACCCCGGTCACCTCGAAGCCGGCCTCGGCCAGAGCCAGGGCGTACCCGCCCGTGGCGCAGCCGATATCGAGGACCCGCCGCGCCGGCTTCGGCCCCGCCGATAGGACCCGGGTGACGAACTCGACCTGGCTCGGGCCCGGAGGAAAGAGCCTGTCGTAGTAACGGGCGAGCCCCGTCCAGTTCGTCTCGCCGCCCACGCCGGTCACGACCGGAGGAGCCAGACGCCCCCGACGACGAGGAGGGCGCCGGCCGCCCTGGTCCAGGTCAGGGGCTCGCCCAGGATCAGGGCCGCGGCGAGCACGGCGAAGAGGGGGTAGGACGCGGCGATGGGAACGACCTGCCCGGCCTGGCCGAGCTTCAGGGCGTAGAAGTAGGCGAGATGGCCGAGGAGCGAGGCCAGAATCCCCTCGGCCAGGAGGAGCGAGGCCGGCTTCCAGCCCACCCCGGCCAGCCGGGTGAGGCCGCCCGTGGCCAGGGCGTAGACCGTCAGGACGGCGGCGATGCCGAGCGTCCGGATGGTCAGGCCGGAGACCGGGTCCGTCCCGGCCAGGCCGGCCCGGGCGAGCACGGGGGCGACTCCCCAGAAGAGGGCGGCGGTCACGGCGAAGACAGTGAACCCCAACTGGTTGGCGGTCAAACCCATCATCTCCACCTTTCTCCGGTCGCGGGCGCCGGGCGCAGGGTGTACAGGGATGCTCTTCGGCATAACCTTACCACGTGCGACGCCCGGCCGGCGGGAATCTGCCCTTTCTCTTGACCTGCCTCACGGTGAGCTTGGCTCTGCGGCTGACCGTCGGGGTCGGTGTTGTCTCGGGGTACTCGATGTGGCCCGCCCTCGCTCCGGGCGATATGGTCGTCTACGTCCGACACCTGCCTCCGGCCGAGGGGTCGGTCGTCGTCGCCGAGCTTCCGGGGCACGGCCTCATCATCAAGAGGGTCGCGGGGGCCGCCCCCGGGGCCGTGCTCCTTCTCGGCGACAACCGCGACCACTCCTACGACTCCCGGCAGTTCGGCCCGCTCCGCCAGGAGTACATCGTCGGGCGGGTGGTCCTCATCTGGCCCCGGCGTCCTCGCCCTCCTGAGGAGCGGCCAGGAATTCCCTCACAGCCCCGGTGAAAAGGTCCGGCCGCTCGTAGCCCAGAGCGTGGGCGCAGCCGGGGAGGATGACGAGCCTCGCTCCAGGGATGGCCCGGGCGAGGACGGCCCCATTCTCGGGCGGGACGAGGATGTCGCGGTCGCCGTGGAGGACGAGAGTGGGGGTCGTGATGGTCTCCAGGCGCTCCCCGGGGTCGAAGGAGGCGATGGCCGCGAGCTGGCGGCGGTAGGCCTCCGGGCGGATGGGGTATTCGGCCAGGCGCCCGAGGAGAACCGGCAGGCGCTCGCTGTTGCGCTCGACCCACTCCGCCGTGAAGAGAAGCCCGAGGAGGCTGGCGGCGAGGTCGGCCAGGGACCGGCCCTCGCGGCCGGCCGTGAGCTCGGCCAGGACCTCGGCTGACGGGGGGACCCCCCGGGACAGGCCGGGGGTGGTGCAGCCGAGGACGAGCCGGTCGACCTTGTCCGGGTAGCCCAGGGCGAGTTCCTGGGCCACCATGCCTCCCATCGACAGGCCGAGGACATGGGCCCGCCCGAGGCCAAGCCTCTCCATGAGCCCGGCCGTGTCGGCGGCCATGTCCCTGATAGTGTAGGGCCCGGGGTCGGGCGGGCCGGTCGTCCGCCCGGCGTCGCGGTTGTCGAAGAGAAGGAGGCGGAAGTCCTGCGCGAGGTCCTCGACGATCGCCGGCTCCCACCAGCCGGCGTGGCCCGAGAGACCCATGATCATCACCAGCGGCGGGCCCTGGCCCCGGAACTCGTAGTACATGTCGAGCTCGCCCACCCGTAGCTTCGGCACGCTCTCAACCCCCTGTCGTTTCACGTTGCCGGACCGTGCCGGGGGACCCGCCCTATACGTCGCCGCTGCATCCCGGCCCGGCGCCCGTCAGTGGTTTACCGGTTACTCCCGGCTGCCGCCCTGCCTTCTCATGCTCACGGCCCATCGAGGTCCACGGCCCGCGAGGCCGCCAGCTTCGGATAGAGCCGGTAGGCCGGCCTCAGCAGGGGGAGGAGGCCCAGGACCTTGGTCACCGGGCCCTCGGCAGCGATGTCCCCGCTGGAGATGGCGCGGGGGAGAGTCGTCTCGCCCATCCAGAAGCGGTGGGCGACATCGGCCCTCATCTTCATGGTCACGTCGGCCGGGGCGGCCCGGCCCGTGGTCACCCCGTCGGGGGCGACGGTGATGACAGCGTCCGGGTCGGTCATGACGAACTGGACCGTCACCCCGGCTGAGGCGTAGCGCTCCCTCACCTCGGGGTCCTCGAGAAGGGTCCGGAACAGGGTTCCGATAACGTCTTCAACCTGTGCGGTGTCGCGGTAGACGGGCAATGCCGGTCACCTCCGGAAGGGCTGAAAGGCGCCTCGTCCCGGCGAGGCCCAAGAGTGGGTTCGGAGAAGGGGCCGCGAGTCCTGCCGCTGGAAACGCCGTTCGGACCGTCTCCGGGGCCCCGGCTGCGCCTCGCACCGCCCTCCGGGGCCCCGGCTGCGCCTCGCACCGCCCTCCGGGGCCCCGGCTGCGCCTCGCACCGCCCTCCGGGTCGCCCTGCGGACCGCTCTCCGCCCCGCGTCGGAGTTGCCCTTAGACCATCCCCGGCCCACCCTCGGTTGCGGCCCTGGAAAACCTCGTTGTAGACTGGGTAAGGCGCCCGGTGCGCCCGCGTCTACTGACTGGACTCCACAGCCTGGGCGCACAACCGTGAACGGATTTGGAGCGAGCGGGAGGGAGGCTGGACCATGCGCTACCGCACGTTCGGTCGTCTTGACTGGAAGGCGTCGGCCCTCGGGTTCGGGGCGATGCGCCTGCCGGTCCTGGGAGACGACCCGGCCCGGATAGACGAGGACAAGGCCCTGGCGATGGTGAGGTACGCCATCGACCACGGGGTGAACTACGTCGATACGGCCTACCCCTACCATGGGGGCAGGAGCGAGGGCTTCGTGGGGAAGGCCCTCGCCGGCGGCTACCGCGAGAAGGTGAAGGTGGCCACCAAGTCGCCCACCTGGCTCCTCGAGAAGACCGAGGACTTCGACCGGTATTTGGATGAGCAGCTCGAGCGTCTTCAGGCGGGGCCCATCGACTTCTACCTCCTTCACTCGCTGAGCCGGGAGAGATGGCCGAAGATGAAGGAGCTCGACGTCATTGCCCGGGCCGAGCGAGCCCTGGCCGACGGTCGCATCAAGCACTTCGGCTTCTCGTTCCACGACGGTCTTGAGTGTTTCAAAGAGATCATCGACAGCTACGACGGGTGGGAGTTCTGCCAGATCCAGTACAATTACATAGACACCGACTTCCAGGCGGGGACCACCGGCGTCCGGTACGCGGCGGAAAAGGGGCTCGGGGTCATTGTCATGGAGCCCGTTCGCGGCGGGTCCCTGGCCTCCCCGCCCGAGGCCGTGCGGCGGGCCCTGGACGCGACCCCGATCAGGAAGTCGCCGGCCGAGTGGGCCCTCCAGTGGGTCTGGAACCACCCTGAGGTTTCCCTGGTCCTCAGCGGGATGAGCACGCTCGAGCAGGTCAAGGAGAACGTCGAGGCCGCCAGCCGCTCCGGTCCCGGGCATCTCACTGCCGAGGAGCTGGCGGCCGTCGACGCGGCCCGGCGGGAGTGGCTCGGTACGGGCTGGGTACCCTGCACGGCCTGCGGTTACTGCCTACCCTGTCCCCACGGGCTGCACATCCCGGACAACTTCGACATCTACAACCGGGCCGTCGTCCAGGTGGACCGGCGCCCGCGGCTGAAGGACTGGTACTCGCGATGGCCGGAGGAGAGGCGGGCCGGCTCGTGCCAGGCCTGCGCTGAGTGTGAGACCAAATGCCCGCAACAGCTTCCCATCGCCAGCCTCCTGGTCAAGGTGGAGGAGCTCCTCGGCGGGGCGCCCCAGACCGAGGCGACCGGGGGGACGTGAGAACGACGGTGACCCCGGGCCGGGTGACGAGCCGGGCCAACCGGCGGATGGTCGAGATCCGTAAGCTCAGGCGCAGGAAGGAGCGCGAGCTTACAGGTCTCTTCTTTGTCGAGGGTCTCCGCATAGTCGGCGAGGCCGTGGCGTCCGGAGCCTCCATAGAGACCCTCGTTGTGGCTCCCGAGCTCCTGACGAGCGACTACGGACGTCGGCTCGTCGAGGAGCAGGTGGCTGCGGGTGTGGCCTGCCTCGAGGTCTCGGGGGATGTCTTCGCCTCCCTGTCGCTGAAGGACGGGCCTCAGGGGCTGGGCGCCGTTGTCCGCCAGCGGTGGAGCGGTATCGATGAACTCGCCGTCGCCCCTGGGCGGGGCCGGCGGAGGGCCACCGTCGAGAGAGCCGCCGCCGGCCTCTGGGTGGCCCTGGACGGGGTCCAGGACCCCGGCAACCTCGGGACAATCCTTCGGACCGGCGACGCCGTCGGAGCGGCGGGGGTCATCCTCCTCGGTCAGGCCGCCGACCCCTACGACCCCACGGCGGTGAGGGCGAGCATGGGGTCGGTCTTCTCCCTACATCTTGTCAGGAGCGAATTCCCCCGCCTGCTCGAGTGGGTGCGCCGTGAGGGTCTCCGGCTTGTCGGGACGTCCGGAGCCGCCAGCCTGGACTACCGTGACGCCTCCTATGAGGAGCCGCTCGTGGTGATCCTCGGGAGTGAGCGCGAGGGGCTTCCGAAGGAGCACCTGGCCGCCTGCGACGAGGTCGTCAGGATTCCCATGGTCGGACGGTGTGACTCGCTGAACCTGGCCGTGGCGGCCGGCCTGGTTCTCTACGAGGTCTTCCGCCGCCGCCGGCCCGAAGACTGAGGAGACGCAGGGTCTCGCCGGAAGGTGAACGTGGCCGCAAAGCCGCTGGTTTGCTGATGACCAAAACAGAAGAAAACCGACTGAATCGAGAAAGCGTGGAACGGCTGGGCGTCCCATGCTTCGGTGTCAGTGGTGCCGGGGGCGGGATTCGAACCCGCACGGGGGTTGGCCCCAGACGATTTTGAGTCGCCGTCGTCTGCCAGTTCCGACACCCCGGCCTGCAACCCGGATTGTAACACGCGCGGGGTCGGCCGGGCAACGAGCGCCGGGCCCTGTGGTGACGACGGAGGGAGTCGGCGGCAGCCGACGAACTCTCCGGCCATGGACCGGCCTCACAATCCGGGCTCATCCCGCGAGTTCCGGAGCCCGAAAGCGCGGCTCTTGCTGAAAAACGAGGACTGCGTCGCCGGCGTCAGAAACCTCGACCGCGCCGTCGACGTCATCGTCACCTCGCCACCCTACAACCTTGGCGTGGACTACCGCAGCTACGACGACGCCATCGCCCGGAACGAGTATCTGGAGTGGATGGACGCCTGGGCCCGGGCCATGCTCTCCGTCCTGGCCCAAGACGGTTCTCTCTTCCTCAACGTGGGCGGGAAGCCGAGCGACCCCCTCGTGCCCTTCCAGGTTCTTGACGTCATGGTGCGGCACTTTCGCCTTCAAAATGTGATTCACTGGGTCAAGTCGATCTCGATCGCCAAGGAGGACGTCGGCGACTACCCCAATCTCACCGGGGATGTCTCCGTCGGCCACTACAAGCCGGTGAACAGCCGCC
>DYFB01000031.1 GCA_020725405.1 Symbiobacterium sp.
CCAGCCCATCGTAAGCCGCCCGCCCGACCTGCATGCGGCGCGACAGCTCCACCTGACCCTCCTTCGACCCATGGTCCGCCTGGGCGAAGACCGTCAACCCGGCCGTGTGGTCGGCGCCCATGGGCGAGGTGGCGTAGGTGACTCCGGTTCCCTTCACGCCGCGGGGATCGTAGGCGGCGAAAGCCTGATTCTTCACGGTCGGGACCCGGCGGACGCCCAGGAGGCGCCCGGCCAGCCCGCACCCGTTGCCCGCCAGCCTTCCCAGAAGAGTGCCGCCCGGTATCTCCTGCATGATGCGTTCGAACTCCCGACCATCGCCGAAACGGGCCAGCCCGGCCTCGGCCATCACGCCGAGGGTCGCGCCGACCTCGATGGTGTCCACGCCCAGGTCGTTGGCCAGCCAATTGAGACGGGCGATAGTATCCAGGTCGTCAAGACCCAGGTTGGAGCCCATCATGCCGAGGGTCTCGTACTCCAGAGGAGACACGGCCTCGGTGCCGTCCGGGCCGGGAACGACGTTGCTGCACTGGATGGCGCAACCGGCCATGCACGCGTGGCTGTGGGCCCCCGCCCCGCCGCGCGCCTCGATGAGGTCGTAGAGGGCCTCCCCGGTGATGCCCTCGACCCCCTCGAACCGGCCCCGGCTGAAGTTGCGGGTCGGCAGGGCGCCCAGCCGGTCCACGACAGCCACGGTGCTGGATGTGCCGTACTTCGCCAGGACCTTGGTCCGCTCGCTAGTCCGGACGGTCTGGTTGAAGGTACGCCGGGCGGCCGCGAACTCCCGACTGGTCGCGCCCGGCGGGCGGCAGCCGCCGGTCTTCTTGATGAGGATGGCCTTCACGCCTTTGCGGCCGAGGACCGCTCCCATCCCGCCGCGGGCCGCGAACCGCGAGGGCCGGAATTCCAGGTCGGTGACCGCCACCCCGGCCGCGAGATAGCCGAGTTCACCCGCCGGTCCGACGGACACCAAGGTGTAGTCCCCGGAATAGGCGGCTTTCAGGCGCTCGGCCAGTTCGTAATTGCCGAGTCCGGCGAGTTCCGGACACGGCCGGAGGACGGCCCCGCACTCGTCGATCTCGATGAGCACCGTCTCACCCGGCGGCCGACGACCGGTGAGCACCGCCGCCCGGAGACCCAACCTGGCCAGGCTGTCACCCGCCGTGCCACCGGCGTTGGCCTCCTTGATCCCCCCGGTGAGAGGACTCTTGCCCCCGACGGACAGGCGCCCGGCGCTGGTTATCCCGACGCCGGCCAGAGGGCCGCCAGCCAGGGTGACGACGCTGTGCGGTCCCAACGGGTCGGCCAGCGGAGGCACCAACTGGTTGGTCACGGTGACCACCGCGTACCGCCCGCCGCGGGTGCGGTCCTCGGGTGGAACGGGCTTTCGTTCCGCTCTCCCGGTCGAGAGGTCGATGTAGAGGTTCTCCATTCGGGGGATCCCTTCGTGAGTCAAGGGTCGGACCCGGGGCCAGGCCCGCACAAGTTCTCCCGGCGGAGGACCCGGCGATAGATGGCCCGGCAGTCGCCAGTCGACACCGGACGCGGGTTGTTCCTCGCCAGGAACATGGCGGCCGCCGCGTCCGCCATCCGGTCGATCTCCTCGTCCGGGAACTCCATGGAGACGGGAAGCTCGGCGACTCCCAGCTCGCTCATGAGGTCCCCCATGGCCCGGGCAAGCTCGAAGGCCGCCGACTCGTCGTCGAGCCCCGCCACGGACAGGCCCGCTACCCGGGCCAGTTCCGCCAGAGCGCCGGCTGCGGCCGGGGCGTTGAAGCGGATGGACTCGGCGAGGAAGATGGCGTTGGACAGGCCGTGATGGACGTTGTGCCAGGCCGACAGCGGGCCCGACAGGCTGTGGATGATGCCCAGCCCGCTCTGGTCCATGGCCACTCCCGCCAGGGCGCTCCCCATGGCCAGCCGGGAGCGAGCCTCGCGGTCCGAGCCCCGGCGGACGGCGACCGGTAAGGAGGAGGTGATGAGGCGCACCGCCTCCGCGGCGAGCGCAGAGGTGATGGCGTTCGCTCCTCGCCCAACGTAGGCTTCGATAGCATGAGTGAGGGCGTCGGCACCGGTGGCCGCAGTGAGGCCCGGCGGGAGAGTGACCATCAGGTCGGGGTCGATGAAGGCCGCCGCGGGGTAGAGCAGGTCGCTGACAACGCCTTTCTTGGTCCCGCGGTCGACGATGACAGTCGTGCGGGTCACCTCGCTGCCCGTCCCGGCCGTGGTCGGAACGGCCACGTGCAGCAAGGCCGGCCGTTCGGGGGCCTGGCCTT
Source organism: Symbiobacterium sp. (assembly GCA_020725405.1). Taxonomy (GTDB): domain Bacteria; phylum Bacillota; class Sulfobacillia; order UBA995; family UBA9673; genus DYFB01. Next base: position 2,274 of record DYFB01000031.1, read on the forward strand.
CCCACTGGTACCTGGCCAGCGGACCCGCGTTCGTGAGCAGGAGGGCGACGGCCTTGGCCACATCGATGGGGCTGCCTCCTCCTACGCTCACCACGGCCTGGGGCTCCAGGTCCCGGGCGACGGCCATCGCCGCGTCCACGCAGTCGAGTGCGGGGTTGGTGGGCACGGCGGTGAAAACGACCGTGTCACACCCCGCCGCATGCAAGGGCGCGAGGACGGCCTCGAGGACGCCGGCCGCCGCCAGGCCCTCGTCGCTCACCACGAAAAGGTGCCTGGCTCCGTGGGCGGCCAGGAACAGCGGCACCTCCTCGATGATCCCGCACCCGAACCGGATTCTCGTGGGCAGGACGAAGCTCACTCGACTCCAGTTAAGAGGCAGCCTCCGGCCCTCCCTCGGCGCGCTTCCCCCGCCTAGAGCCGGCGGGGAGCGGCGGAAACTATGGGATCAACCTCCCGCGACTGCGGAAAAGACTGAGAGGGTGTCACCGTCAGTCAGCACCTCGCTGAGAGGTGCGTTTATGAGGGCTTTGTTATTGAGGAACAGGCGCACGTGGGAGTTCAGGCTCCCCTTGTCCGAAAACAGGAACTCGGCGAAGCGGGGGCCGTAAGCAGCCTTTAACGTCTCCAGGAGTTCGCCGAGGGTAGCGCCGACCTCCAGCGAGATATCCTCGGCACTGCTTCCGGTGAGCTCCCGGACCAGGTTGAAATACCTGACGTGAACGCGGATCGCTGCGGCCACGGCCTTCTCCCCACGACTGGTGTTATACTGTACTGCCCCCCATTGGGGACGGTTTAAGAGGTCTAAACAGCGAGTTCAACGGGGCCGGAGCGTATTCCTGCCGCGCTGTACAGTATAAGTTAAAAGTTCGGCGGGGTTATGGCCGATACGAAGACAAGGTCCTTATCCGCGCTGATGTTGACGATACGGTGGGGCAGGGAGCACAAGTAGTAGATGCTGTCCCCCTCTTCAAGAATATAGACGTCCTCGTCCACTTCTATCTGCATCGTGCCTTCGAGCACCAGGGTGCACTCCTCACCCGGATGGCTAAGTTTCCGGTCGCAGGTGGCCGCGCCCGGCTCGAGACGGGCGGTGATCATCTCAATCTTGTGATTCAGCCCGGGCGTGAGCAGTTCAAAAGTCAGGTGGGATTCCGGGAAGTTGAGAATCTTACGTTCGCTCTTCCTCACCACGAGTTGCCCTTCCCCGTCGTCGAGCAAGAAATAGAAGATTGGGACCTCGAGGGCTTCAGCCAGTTTCCGCAGGGACATGATGGAAGGCATGGCCAGGTTCCGCTCGATCTGGCTCAGAAAACTGGCGGTGAACCCAGTGGCCTCGGCCAGCTGACGAAGGCTGAACTTGCGCTGCAAGCGCTTTGCACGGATCTTATTCCCGAGCACCAAGAACCCTCCATCAACCGCCGCTCACGGCGACGGCAAGGGTTATTTCAGCTTTGTCGTCGATCATCGGGTCCTGGTCGCCGGGTACCATCTTGCCGTTAAGGGTGACCAGGACGAAAGGCTCGACCTCGCCGGAGCCGTCCAGAATAAGGCGCCGGAAGCCCGGTCCTCGGCTGGCCGCAACCGCCCGCAGGACGTCCTTTAGGGTCACGCCGGAGGAAAAAGCGAAGACCTCGCTCGACGACCCGGCCTCGGCTGCGAGAGGCCCCAGGTACCTCACGGTGACGTTCACGCGAGCCCCAATTCCCTGAGCTTCTCCGCCCGCGGGACGCCCCGGTCGTCCCAGCCCCTGATTCTGTAGTAGTCCGTCCGCATGGATTCCAGGTCGCACAGGGAAGTGTGCTTGACCTCCCCCCGGCCCCCGTCAGCGGCCACCACAGCGGCCTCCCGGGTGAAACGTTCCGGCAGGACGTCCTCCGCGACATCCAAACCATGAGCAACGTTGAACATACGTTCAAGGTTGATAATGCGCTCTCCTGCCAGAAGAAGGTCCGCCGGGCCGATAGGCTCACCCATGGCGGTCAGGGCCGCGGCGAAATCCTCGGGCATCAGGGCGAAGGTCTCGTTGGCCGTGAACTTGCAGACGCCCAGGGCGTCGACTACGGCGCAATAGTGCTCCGAGAAGACCAGCACGTTGGCGCGGAGCCGCTCCTTGCTGTAATCCAGGATTTCGGGGTAAAGGTCGGGGAACAGCTTCTTGGCCGCGTCCTTCCAGCCGGCCAGGTCCAGGGTTGGCAGCCCGTAGAGGTGGTCCGCGCCCCGGTTGGCGACGGCGTGACCCAGGCCGAAGGTCTTGGCGATGCGCGGTTCCTGCCGGGGCAGCTCCACACCCTTGACGTGCATGGCGTACCGAGCAGCTTCACCTCCCAGTTCCTCGGCCGCCCCCTTGACCCCCTGGGCCAGAAGCCGACCGAGACCCCCGCGCTTCTCAGCGATGGCCTTGATGAGCCCGATGATGGTATCGGGATCGCCCCACTCCAAGGAGAACTCGTCATCACTCAGCAACCCGCGCTGTTTCAACTCCATGGCGAAGGCGATGACCACGCCGGTGGAGATGGTGTCCAGGCCGTAGCGGTTGCAGAGCAGGTTGGCGTAGATCAGGACGTCGAGCCGGCTGTTCCAGACCATCGGGCCCAGGGAGTCGATCGTCTCGTACTCCGGTCCCTCCAGGAGACAACGATAGAGACCGTCATCAACCCGCGTGACCCGGGAACAGGCCACCGGGCACCCGTAACAGGCCAGCTTCCTGACGGAGACGGCCCGGACGGCCTCACCGTCCATCCGGTCGGCGTCGGGGAACTGAACCAACTGGTGGTTCTTGGCCGGCAGGTCGCCGATGACGTTCTTGGGGCCCACGATCCCGGGCGTTCCGTACTTCCGCAGGAGGCCCAGGTTGCCGTGTCCGCCGACGAAGGAGACCTGCCTCCGCGCGAGGTCGAGAAAGGCCCGGGGCAGCTCTCTGGGCCTGGTACCGATGACCGCCAGGGCCTTGAGGTTCTTGGACCCCATGACCGCTCCCATGCCGCTCCGGCCGGCGGCGCGGTTGAGGTCGTTCATGATCGAGGCGTAGAGCACCTGGTTCTCGCCGGCTATCCCGATGCTGGCCACCGCGGCCCCGGGATGACGGTCGATCAAGGTCAACTCGGTCTCATGCGTGTCGCGGCCCCAGAGGTCGGACGCGTCCCGCACCTCGGCCCGTTCGTCGTGGACCAGGAGGTAGACAGGCCGGTCCGCCCGTCCCCGGAAAACGAGGGCGTCGTAGCCCGCGAGCTGGAGGGCTGGGCCGAAGTGGCCGCCGGAGTGGGCGTAGCCGTAGGCTCCGGTAGCCGGCGACTTGGCCGAAACGCAGTAGCGCGACCCGGCCGGCCACCCCGACCCGGCCAGCACGCCCGCGGAGAAGATCAGCCAGTTCTCGGGGGCCAGGGCCCCGATTTCGGGGCCCACATTGTCCGCGAGCAGCCTCGCGGCATAGCCGCGCCCACCCAGATACTTGCGGAGGATCTCACGGTCGGTGTGCCTTGCCTCGATCCGGCGCGTGGACAAGTCGATGAGCAACGTCTTGGCCATTGGTTGTTCCCCCTCCTACGGCGTCAGGATGCGGCGGCCGGTCGGCGGTTGGTCAACACTCAACCCGGGTGCCGGCGCACCGGCGCGGCGCCCAGCTCCAGCCTGGCGGCTTCCAGGGCCGCTTCGATATCGGCCTCGGTGCTCCGGCCCTCGGCGACGGTGATCGCCCGCTGCGGACAGACCGCCGCGCACTCGGGGTTGCCCCGGCAAAGGTCGCACTTGGTCGCCGCAGGATCGGGGTCGAAGAGGAGCATGTTACCGTAGGGGCAGGCAGCGACGCAGGCCCCGCACAAGATGCACTCCTCGGCGTCGACTGCCAGAGCCCCGGTGGTTTCGTCCCTCGCGATGGCATCCGTCGGACAAGCGGCCTGGCAGGGCGCATCGGGGCACTGGAAGCAGGTGAAAGGCACGCGCCGGTGTTCTTCGTGGCTGACCAGTACGGCGATGTTGGCCCTGGTGGGGTCGACCGTCGCCCGATGCCTCACACTGCAGTAAATGGTGCAAAGCCGACACCCGCTGCATTTCTCCGGATCGATGACCAGTCTCGTGGCCGCCCTCCCCTTTCTGCTAGCCCAGGCCCGCCGCGCCCAGGACTCCCTCGAGCGCTTCGGGGTCGGGCGGGATACGGACCGGCGGCGTTGCCGCGCGGGTCCCGCTGGCGATGTCCTTGAGGCCGTTGCCGGTCATGATGACCACGGCGAGCTCCCCGGAGCCGACGAGGCCCGAGGCGACGGCCTTGCGGAGACCGGCCAGTCCGGCCACGCCGGCCGGCTCGCCGAAGATTCCGGTGGTCCGTCCGAGCAGACGCATGGCGTCGAGGATGTCCTCATCGCTCACCGTGACCATGCTCCCCTGGCTGTTCTTCACGGCTTGGATGGCCTTGTCGGGGTTACGGGGTTTCCCCACGGCGATGGAGTCGGCCAGAGTGTTCTCCGGTGCCGGCTCCAGCCTGCCGGTGGCCAGGGCCCGGTAGATGGGGGCGCACCCTTCGGCCTGGACTCCCAGGAGCCTGGGGATGCGATCCACCCAGCCCACCTGAACCAGGTCGTAGAACCCCTTGTAGACGCCGGCCAGGGTGCACCCGTCGCCCACGGACAGAGCCACCCAATCGGGGGCCTTCCAGCCGAACTGCTCAGCGAGCTCCAGGGCTACCGTTTTCTTGCCTTCCACGAGGTAGGGGTTGATGGCGGCGTTCCGGTTGTACCAGCCGCGTTCCTCGATGGCCGTCTCCGACAGGGCGAAGGTCTGCTCGTAGGTTCCATCGACGGATATGACCGTGGCCCCGTAGATGAGCAACTGGGCCACCTTGCCGGCGGGGGCGCGCGACGGGACGAAGATGACGCTCCTCAGCCCACGGTTCGCGGCGTTGCCGGCCAGGGACGAAGCCGCATTCCCGGTCGAGGCGCAGGCCACGGTGTTGTAGCCGCTCTCCAGGGCCCGGGCCACGGCCAGGGCCGAAGCCCGGTCCTTGAGGCTCCCGGTGGGGTTGAGTCCCTCGTCCTTCACCCACAGGTCGGTGAGACCCACGGCCTGACCGAGGCGCTGGGCCCGGTAGAGGGGCGTCCCCCCGACAAGCAGGCCGGACCGCCGGTCGCCGGGAGTCACCGGCAGGAAAGCCGCGTACCGCCACATGGTGCGATCCCCGACGGCGGCCAGAGCGTCCCGATCGTGGTTCCGAGCTATGTTCCGGTAGTCGTACTCGACCTCGAGCAGCCCCTGGCGGCCGCAGTCGTCGCAGACGAGGTTACCGCGGTCGGGGTGATACCTGCGGCCGCACTTGATGCACCTGAGCTCGGTGACGTTCACGGGCGTTTCTTCCTCATTCCAGCCACTGGGCAAGGTCTACCGGGGGATATACGACCCGGCGGTACTGATGGGCCTTGTCCCCGGCTATGGTCGCGTCGATGGCGATCTTGGTGTGGCGGCCGAGAGAATCGGTGGTCGGGTCGTTCTCCATGCCCTGGGCGTAAGGCACGGTGAAGATGTCCCGCGCGGCATCGACCCGCGTGGAGACGGCCCAGAGGATGTCTGCGGGGTCGTGGATGTCCACGTCGGGGTCTACCACCACGGCGATCTTGATGTTCACGTGGGTCATCAGGGCCGCCAGGGCTACGTTCTTGGGCTCGCCCTCGTTCTTCTTGTCAAGCTGGATGACGGCCATGAACCCGCCCGAATAGGGGGTCAGGTGGACCGCTTTGACGTTGGGAGACACATGGGAGACGAAGGACATCAGCATGGGTTCGCGCGGCAGGACGTTACCGAGGTAGACGTGTTCGAACGATGCCGGGACAATCGTCTGGAAGATAGGGTTGTTCCGATGGCAGACCGCCGTCACCTCTATGACCGGGGTGCTGTAGCCTTCGCCGTAGTGCCCGGTGAACTCGGCCAGGGGCCCTTCGGGGACGCGCTCGCCCGGTGGGATGTAGCCTTCGATGACGATCTCCGCCTGGGCGGGCACCTCGAGAGGCACTGTCGCGCAGGAGGCGACTTCCACCGGCGAGCCCTTGAGCGCGCCCGCTATTTCAACCTCGTCGTAGTCCACCCTAACCCCGGCGGCGATGAGCACTCGAGGGTCGAGACCGATAGCCACGCACACGGGGAGAGGCTCACCGGCCTCCTCGGCGGCCTCCAGGAAACGGCGGATGTGGCGCCAGAAGTTCATCATGATCGAGAAGCGCCTTCTGCCCTGGACCTGGAGGCGGTTGAAGCTGTAGTTCTGCCGCCCGGTCTTGGGGTCTCGGGAGACCACCGCCCCGCCGGTGATGTATTTCCCGCCGTCGCCGGCGTTGTGGACCGGGATGGGCAGGCTCGCCAGGTCGATGTCGTCACCCGTGACGACGTTCTCGAGAAAGGCGCCGTTCTCAACCTTCACGGGTTTAAGGGGGTTGGCGATGGCCTCGCCCATTCTGCGAGTGATCTCGGCCTCGCCGCACTCCATGGCCAGGGCGATGCGGGGCAGGGAGCCGATTATCCCGCCGGTGACGGGGATGCCCGAAGGGTGGTCGAGGTTCGTGAACAGGGCGGCGGGGCCTTGCGCCTTCATAAGGGCCTGCATCACCGCCGGCATCTCCAGGTCCAGCCTGGTCGGCCGGTTGATCTCCACAAGCTGCCCGTTGGCCTTCAGGACTTCCATGAAACTGCGCAGATCGTTGAAGGGCATCGACACCATCACTCCCGATGCAGGGGATGACCCTCTCGTTGGGTCGAGTTCTGAGGGGTCATGTTCATCGCATACGGCGGAGAGATCAGGGTGAGGGCGCAATGGATATACGGCGCTGTCCGACACGAGCGGCCGCTGACGCCCAGGATACTGAATCCAGGCAAGCCGTTGCCCCCTTGAACGGTATCGTCGTCCTGCTGGTAGGCCTAGGGGCAGTCTGACGGTTGTTCAACCGCACTAAAGTCCTTCGACGGCACACGGCATTGTCCTGTCAGATAACCCTGCTTTCCGGGAAGGTCTTCGCGAAGGCTGGTTTGCCCCTGCTTAACGCAGGTCGGTGAACGAAGCGGATCCCCCGGAGTACAACGCCTCCTAGAACCCTCTCGCCTCGCGCAGGGCCTTATCGAAATCCGCCACCCGCTCCTGGTGCTCCGCCCACCAGTCAGGACTGCGCTGGGCGTTGAGCTCCTCCACGGTCTTGCCCTGCTGCTCGACCCAGGTGTAGTACTTGAGATTGAACCAGCGGCGACGGTTGTGGCGGGTGCCCTCCTGAATCCAATCGAGCCCGGCGCCGAGGAAGATGCTCTCCAGGTACATAACGGCGCGAGTCCGGTCGATGGCCCCGTACCGGGCCGCCATGTCGGCCATCACCGAGTGATAGCGGTCGAGGCCGTCGGTGGCCACGGTGACGACGTTATCCTTCGGCCCCAGCCCGTAGAACTTCGCCGTCTTGATGGCCCCCAGAATGTTGCAGACCCCCGAGATGCCGAGGATGGTTGAGAGCTGACGGGCCTGCTCGGCCGGCAGTCCGGCCTGACTCACCAGGTACTCCCGGCCGGCCTCCTCGGAGAGGAGCTGCAGCCCCTTCTTGCATTCCACGTCGTCGACGCACATGAGGAGGTCCATGTTGAACACGTTGTGGATCCAGGTCACGTGCTTGTCCCCGATACCCTGGATATCGTGGCCGCCGTAGCCGTTCTCGAAAAGGGTGGGGCACTGGACGGGCTCCAGCCCGACGATACGACACTCGCCGAAGACCTGCTTCAGGCGGTCTCCGGCGGCGATGGTACCAGCCGAACCCATGGCCGACACGAAGGCCGCCGCTCTCCCGTTCCCGGTGCCTTCACGCTCCAACACCCCGACCAGCTCGGCGGCGCTGTTGCCGGTGACATAGTAGTGGAACCGGTAGTTGGCCATGGCCTCGAACTGGTTGAGCACGCGAACCGAGGGGTCCCGGGCCAGCTCCCGGCACCGGTCGTAGATTTCCTTCACGTTGGACTCGCAGCCGGGAGTCTTGATGTACCTCGATCCGTAACCGGCTATGCGCTCGAAGCGTTCCTGGCTCATCAGTTCCGGCAGCACGACCAGCGAGTCGTAGCCCATCCTGGGCCCGACCCAAGCGCCCCCGATGCCGTAGTTCCCCGTCGAAGGCCAGACCAGGGTGTGCTCACCGGGAACGATCTCTCCGGCGAGCTGCTTCTCCATGGCCACGGAGTAGGTCGCGCCGACCTTGTGGCTCCCGGTCGGGAAGTCCCTGGCGTACAGCACGACGATGTTGGCCTCCACGCCCGTGAGGGCCTTGTCGAGGACGATGTGGCGGACCCCGCCGTCACGGTCCTTCCAGGTGATGTTGAAGAGGTTGACGGGGTCGAGGGGAGCCTCCCCCGCCGCGCGCAGGGCCCGCTCGCGCAGTTCCGCCGGCAGCCGATCGGGATGGAGCATTTCTTCGAAGGTGGGGCCGAAGACAAGCCGCCTGGTTGTGCTCAACATCGGAGCCTCCGTTCGAGACTTGTGACTTGCCGACAGACCGCGCCGGCCACGCCGGGGATCAATCCAACAGGCCGCACAGCGCGGCGGCGATGCCCTGGTAGCCGCGGGTCGCCGAAAGCAGGCTTTCGACCTCGATGAACTCGTCGATAGTGTGGGCCTCGCTCTCGCTTGCCGGCCCGAACCCGATGGTCGGGATACCGTACTTGCCGGCGCTGTAGCTTCCGTTGGTGCAGAAGCCGTAAGCGCCCAGGCGCGGCGAGAGCCCCGCCCCGGCCAGCCCCCGGAGGGCGCCCCTCACCAGGGGATGGTCCTCCGGCGTCTTCCAGGCCGGAGCGAACTTGGCCACGGTGACCTCGAACCCGGTGTAGGTCCTGAACCGGGCCTCCGCGATGGAGGCCCGGGCCCGCCTGGCGCCGCCCGGCTGCTCGCCCGGCTGACCGCCCGGCTGCCCGCCCGGGTACCCACCCGGGTGCCCACCCGGGTGCCCACCCGGGTGCCCACCCCGCTCCCCGCCCGGCTGCCCGCCTCGCGCGATGGTCGCGTCCGCCCGGGCCAGGGCCTCGTCCATCTGGGCGATGACGCTTTCCGGGGTCTCCCCGACCATGAGCCGGCGATCGAAGGTGGCCCGGCATAGGTCAGGGACCACCGAGATGCCGGGATAGGGGCGCGAGATGATGTCCGTGAGCTCCAACAGGGCCGAGCCCAGCAGAGGGTCGGTGGGCATGGGGATGGCGTCCAGCGCGGGAAGGAGCCCGGCCATCCGCCTGACGGCGTTCACGCCCAGGTGAGGGGTTGAGGAGTGGGCCGGCACGCCGAAGGCCTCGACGACGATCTCCGCCCGGCCCCGCTGCCCGATATAGAGCCCGAGGCTGGTGGACTCCCCGATGACCACGTAGTCGGGGCGCACCTGTTCGATCACCCGGCCGAGGCCCGGTCCTTCCACCAGTTCCTCACAGACGGTGCCGCTCACGTAGACGGTGCCCTTCAGGCGGTCCCCGGCCGCGGCGAGGGCCCCCGCGGCGCAGACCATGGCCGCGATGGACCCTTTCATGTCCGACGAGCCGCGGCCGTAGATCCGGCCTCCATCGACCTCTCCCCCGAAGGGGTCATGGCGCCACGAACCGGCATCGGTGACGCCGACCGTGTCGAGGTGGCCGTCGAACAGGACCCGGGGGCTCTCACCGGTTCCCACCCGGCCGACCACGTTGCCCATATCGTCTATCCACGCCTGGTCGTAGCCGAGAGCCATCATCCGGGCCCGGACAGCCTCCGCCAGGGCCCCTTCCTCCTGAGAGAGGCTCGGGATGCGCACCAGTTCCCTGCAGAACTCGATAACCTCACGCCGGTCGACGCCCACCAGCGCTCCCCCTGCGGGCGTTCCCCCTGCGGGCGTCCCCCCTGCGGGCGTTCCCCTTCCGGGCACTCCCCTTCCGGGCACTCCCCTTCCGGGCACTCCCCTTCCGGATTCTCCCATGCTACCCCCGCTCTCCCCAGAAGTCCAGGGCGGCTTCACGAAGGTCGCGGATGACGCGCCCTTCGTCGAGGGTCAGCGACTTGCCGTCACGCCAGACCCACTCACCCTCGACCATCACCCCCCGCAGGTCCGAAGCCTTCCGGTAGAGAAGGATCTGCTCGAGAAGATTGCGGCGGTTCAGGGGGGTCGGCGTGCCGGCGTCGATGACGATGAGGTCGGCCCGCGCCCCCGGGCGCAGGACGCCCACGTCCGGCAGGCCGACGGCGCGGGCTCCCATCTCGGTGGCCATGGCGAACACCGTCCTGGGGGGCATGACCGCGGGATCCTGGCGGCGCCCCTTGTGGATCAGGTGGGCGATGCGCATGACCTCGAACATGTCGTTGACCTCGCCGTCGGTTCCGAGCCCGACGGCGAGGCCGGCCGCCAGCATGTCCGGTACGGGCGAGATGCCGCCGCCGATACTGCAGTTGCTGACGGGCTGATGGGAGACCCGGACACCGCGGCGGGCCAGGACGGCGATCTCGACCGGGTCCATCACCACGCACTGGGAGGCCAGCACGCCCTCGTCGAGGAAGCCGATATCCTCGTAGACCTCGACCGGGAGCTTGCCGTAGCGTTCCTGGCTGACGCGGCTTTCGTCGCCGCTTTCGGACAGGTGGAGCTGGATGGAGCCCCCCAGCTCCCTGGCCATTCGCCGGGCCTGCCGCAGGAAATCCAGGGAACAAGTGAAGGTGGTGTGGACGCACATCATCCCGTGGACCCGGCCCGAGCCCAGCTCCCGCTGGCGCCGGATGAAGGCGGCGTTCTCGGCCAGCCCCGCCTGCCCGTTCTCGGGACTCACTCGCTCGGTGGACTCAAAGGAGAGGACCGCGCGCAGCCCCGCCTTCTCGACGACCTCGGCTTCGACGGCCAGGCAGCCGGGAAGAGCGTTGGGTGCCTCCAGGATGTCGTTGAAACAGGTGATACCGCCTCTCAGCATATCCAGGCAGGCGGCCTCGGTGGTCAGCCGGATCAGGTCGTGGTTCAGCCGGTCCTCGATTCTGGGCCACCAGAAATCCTCGAGGATGGGCTTGAGGCTCCGGCCCTTGGTGGTGAACTCCATGCCGTGGGAGAGCATCCCGTACATGTGCATGTGGGCGTTGACGAACCCCGGGGAGACGATGGCGTCCCTCGCGTCAACGAAGCCTCGGTCGCCGGCCACCCGGGCGTTGGGGACCACGTCAGTGACCTTTCCCTCTGTGAGCACCAGGGCGTGATCACCCCGGATATCGTCGGGAGAGAGAATCAGCCAACCCGCTTTGACTCCTCGCGTCCCAGCCATTACCGCACGCTCCTTCGCCGTATCCCGCCGTATCCGGACCGGGTCCAGCCCAGTCGGTCGGGGCCGGCGATGTCTGGGGAAGATCGGCCCCTGTCGCAAAGGGCTCGTGCTCCCTGTCAAGGCGCTGCCGTGGGCAGAGATGAAATGAAGCCGTGTTGTTAAACTCTACTGCACACACGGCGATTTCTCCTGCCTTGAGCGGTACTTGTCAGACGCGGGAGAAGTGCGCAGCGCCTCGCTGAGAATCGGTGCCCCGGAGCGGGGCGGGGAATCAGGCCTGGCCGTCCGCTACCGGCCCTGCTCCTTCCCAGCGGAAGCCGACATCGGTCTCGAGCCCGAGGTGGCGCAGGATCTGCCCCACGGTGTGGGTGATGATGTCGTCCAAGGATGAGGGTTTCCCGTAGAAGGCGGGCAGGGGCGGGAGGATGGTCCCTCCGGCTTCGCAGACCGTCAGCATGTTACGCAGGTGGATGGCGCTCAGGGGGGTCTCCCGGACGGCGAGGATGAGAGGCCGGCGCTCCTTGAGGGCCACGTCGGCCGCCCGGCCGATGAGGGTGGAAGCGTAGCCGGAGGCTATACCGGCGAGAGTCTTGACACTGCAGGGGACGACCGCGGTAGCCTCGACACCGAAGGACCCGCTGGCGATGGGCGCGCCCAGGTCCCCGTTGTCGTAGGTCCGGTGAGCGAGGGCGGCCAGGTCAGCGGGTCGGAGACCGGTCTCGAGCGCCAGGGTCTTCGCCCCCCACTGGCTGATGACCAGGTGCACCTCGACGTCGGACCGCCTGGCCAGTTCCTCGAGGAGTCTGACGGCGTACACGGCCCCCGTGGCGCCGGTGACTCCCACGGCAATCTTCTTGATCGTCATCGCCCGGCTCATCCGGCCACCACTCCCCACTCTGCGGGCAGCCCTCGATTCCCCGCCCGCACGGGATATCCTTCACCCGGCGCAGGGGAGTCACTCCCAAGGATCCGCCACCGCCGGCCGCCGCCCGACGGCCGCCGCGGCCCGCCACCGCCCGCCACCGCCCGCCACCGCCCGACGGCCGCCGCGGCCCGGCCTTCGACGTCCATGGCGGTGGAGGTTTAGGTTAGCAGGGGCGTCCGGGCTGTCGAGCGAAGGAGCTTCGGCCGGCAGCACGAAAACCCGCTGGCCGGCCGTTCAGTGGAAGCACACCCAGGTCCGGGGGGTGCCGCCGACGGACAGACAGGCCCTCATGGCCGGTACCCCATCCTAAGTCAAACCGAAACGGAGGACCTACCTATGCAACCGGTGCAGGCCGACCCGTCTCACGGGGGCCACCCGCGCGACCGGGTCGGACGTCTCCACCGCGGCGGGCGCGATCTTCTCGCCCGCATCCAACCTTTCTGCCAACCGACCATCGCCCGGGCCCGCGGCTCATGGTACACCCGAGTTCGACAGTTCGGAGGCACATGAGCCCGAGCCCGAACGCGGAAACCCGCATGGTGACTGCAATCGCCGGCAACGGAGGTCTCACGGAAGGCGGTTTGGGATAGGCACACATAGGATGGGGTGGTAGCTTGGCAA
>DYFB01000032.1 GCA_020725405.1 Symbiobacterium sp.
CAGGGCGTATATCCCCTAACCGTGGTGACCTGGAAAGGGAACGGCCGGCCCCGGGCCCTGGACGTGCGGGCGGGACTACTCCCCAACCTCGACCCGCAGCGGTTTCGGCGAGACCCACCGCCGGGCCTCGTAGCCCTCCACGTAGATCCACCGCCTGAGCGACTGGCCGGGGCCGTACGGCTGGCGCTTGATGTGGCCCCGCACCGGTACTTGCGCCGGCAGCCGACCGGTAAGGTCGACTGCTTCCACTGGCCCCTCGGATGCCCGGTGTCTTGCCGGCGTCAGCCGGCTCAGGTAGACGCGCCGGACCACCCACTCGCCGCGCCCAGACCCGCCGGGGCGTGACCTCCGAGCCCGGCGCTGACCGCCCTCCCCATCATCATCGACCTCCACTGGGCTCCCCTCGGCCTCCAGGAGCAGGCCGAGGACGACACAAAACCGGGCGGCCTCCCGGGCCCACTCGTGGTGGGCGTCCACATCGCAGATGAGCGGCGAGTCCTCGCGGGCGACGCCGGCCTCGAGGTCCTCCTCCCGCCAGCGCGGCGTCCAGCGGGCCACCCGAACGCCGTCAGGGTAGCCGAGGCCGACGAGGTATGCCGCGCCGTCGAGCCAGTAGCCGCCGAGGCTGGCCGTGTCGCCGAAGAGCGGCTCCTCGGGCTTGCGGGCCTCCAGGAGCCACGGTCCCCGCAGTAGGCGTGGTGGTTCTCCCGGAAGAGTGTGGAGGTCCGTCTCGGCCACGGTCCGGGCCACTCCGGCGCTGAGCCGATGCACCACGAGGCGTGGCCGCATGGAGACCGCCAGCGCGGCGCAGTTGATGATGGCAGGGATGGTGCTGGTGGCCTCGGGGCCGAGGGCGCGCAGAGCGAGCCACGCAGACGCACGGCGAAGGTCGAGGCTCGGGGGTGGCGTGCCCCCGAGCCTCAGTAGCTGTTGTACAGTCTCCGTGAGCGACCGCCAGGTCACGGCTGACGGTCCTCCCGGCCGAGACCGACCTCCCGGACCCGCTGGCGGGCGTCGGCCGCCGGGTCGAGCCAGAAACGCTCGACAGCATCGACCACGGCCATGCACGCGAACGGTGGCAGGTTCCGGAGCTTTCGGACCAGACTCTCACGGTCAAAGCCCCACTTCTCG
>DYFB01000033.1 GCA_020725405.1 Symbiobacterium sp.
CAACTGGATGGAGAACATCCGGGACTGGTGCATCTCCCGGCAGCTCTGGTGGGGCCACCGCATCCCGGCCTGGTACTGCGATGGATGCGGGGAGACCATCGTCGCCGTGGACGCCCCCGGCGGGTGTCCCGGGTGCGGCGCGGGGGTCGACCGCCTCCGCCAGGAGGAGGACGTCCTCGACACCTGGTTCAGCTCGGCCCTCTGGGCCTTCTCCACCTTGGGCTGGCCGGACGAGACGGACGACCTCGCCTTCTTCTTCCCGACCTCGGTCCTGGTGACGGCCTACGATATCATCTTCTTCTGGGTTGCCCGGATGATCTTCTCCTCCTACCACTTCATGAAGGAGCGGCCCTTCGAGCACGTGCTCATCCACGGTCTCGTCCGGGCGGCTGACGGGCGGAAGATGTCCAAGTCTCTGGGGACCGGCGTCGACCCGCTCGACACCATCGGCGCCTACGGCGCGGACGCCCTAAGATTCTCTCTCGTCCACGGCACCTCCCCGGGGAACGACATGCGCTTCCATCCCGAAAAGGTGGAGGCCGCCCGCAACTTCGCCAACAAGCTCTGGAACGCGTCCCGCTTCGTCCTCATGAATCTCGGGGAGGGGGCCGAAGAGCTCGCGGGGATGCGGCGGGTCGACGTCGAGGCGGCCGTCCGGTCCTCGGGCGAGCCCGCCGACCGCTGGATTCTCAGCCGTTACCAGGGGACCGCTGCCGAGACGGACCGGCTCCTCGAGTCCTTCGAGCTCGGGGAGGCGGCGCGCGTCCTCCATGAGTTCACGTGGAGCGAGTTCTGCGACTGGTATATCGAGATGGTCAAGTCGCGCCTCTACGGCGGGGACGCGGCCTCCCGCCGGCTGGCCCGGGTGACTCTGACCTACGTCCTAGACGGGGTCCTGCGCCTCCTGCACCCGTTCATGCCTTTCGTCACCGAGGAGATATGGCAGCGCCTGCCGGCCCTCGAAGGGGAGAATCCGGGCGGGCTCGGGCCGAACCCGCCGCCGGCGACGGCTGGCAAGCCGCGAACCATCGTCCTCGCCCCCTGGCCCGCCCCGCCGGGAGACCTCCGGGACGAGACCCTCGAGGAGGACGTGGCCCTGGTCATCGAGGTCATCCGCTCCATCCGGAACCTCCGGGCCGAGATGAACGTCCCGGCCGGGACGAAGGCTCCGGTCCTCCTCGTCGCGGCCGCCGACAGAGCCTACGCCGCGGCTCATAGCGGGCGGCGGTTCATCGAGGACCTGGCCCACGTCTCCGGCCTGGAAATGGTCCGGGCTCTGTCCCGCAGGCCCGAGCAGGCGGCCGCCGCCGTGACCCGCGGAGTGGAGATTTACCTGCCGCTCGAGGGGCTTATCGACCTCGAGCGGGAGGCCGCCCGCCTGCGCGGCGAGCTCGAGGCCGCCCGGCGGGATCTCGAGCGCGGGGGGACCAAGCTGGCCAACGAGGAGTTCCTGAAGAAGGCGCCTGAGGCCGTCGTGGCCAAGGAGCGGTCGAGAGTGGAGGAGCTCGAGACCAAGTGCCAGAAGCTCGCTGAGCGCCTGGCCTGGCTGGAGAAGGCCTAGGCCGCCCGAGAGCGGCCGAGGGAGAAGGCCCGGGCCGCCCGAGAGCGGCCGAGGGAGAAGGCCCGGGCCGCCCGAGAGCGGCCGAGGGAGAAGGCCCGGGCCGCCCGAGAGCGGCCGAGGGGCCGTCGGCTGAACATCGGCGGGTGGAGGGTCGGACCGTGGCCCGTTCGTACGCAGAGGCTCTCGACTACATCCACGGGCTCCAGCGCTTCGGGAGCCGGCTCGGGCTGGAGAGAGTACGGCGGCTCCTCCGCGCCGTCGGAGACCCGCACGTCGGTCTGCGGGTGGTCCACGTCGCCGGCACCAACGGCAAGGGGTCGGTGTCGGCCATGACCGCTTCTATTCTTCAGGCCGCCGGGTACAGGGTGGGGCTCTACATCTCACCCTACGTCATCGACTTCCGGGAGCGCATCCAGGTCGACGGAACCTTCATCCCCGAAGACGAGCTCGCCGAACTCGTCTGGGACCACCTTGCCCCGGCCGCCGCCAGGCTCGCCGCCGCCGGTCCGGACGCCCAGGTCACCGAGTTCGAGCTGGTCACCGCCCTCGGCTTCCTCCACTTCGCCCGCAGCCGGGTGGACTTCCTCGTCTGCGAGGTGGGCCTCGGGGGACGCTTCGACGCGACCAACGTCATCGACCGGCCGGCCCTCGCCGTCGTCACCTCCATCGGGTTCGATCACACCGACCGGCTGGGCGTCACTCTCCGCGAGATCGCCGCCGAGAAGGCCGGGGTCCTCAAACGGGCCGCCCCCGCGGTCTCCGCCCCCCAGGAGCCGGAGGCTCTGGAGGTCATCGCCGCCGCCGCCCGCCGCCGCGGCTGCCCCTTTTACCTTGCCGGGCGGGAGGAGGAGGGCGGCCACGGCGGCCCGGGGCCGGGGGTCCTCGGGCGGGGGCCGACCGGCGGTCCGCCCGTATCGACCGGCGGTTCCCCCCGGGCCGGCCGCGTGCGCCTCAGGCAGGCCTCCCTCCGGGGCCAGATCCTGGACTACCGCGGCCCGGGCTTCTCATCCGAGGAGGGTCTGGCCCTGCCCCTCCTGGGACCGCACCAGGTCGACAACGCGGCCACGGCCCTGACCGCCGTCGGAGTCCTGAAGGCCCACGGTCTGGCCCCGGGCCTCGACTCGCGGGCCCTGCGGGAGGGCCTCGCCCGGACGGCCTGGCCGGCCCGGTTCGAGGTTTTCGGCGACGCGCCCCCGGTCGTCGTCGACGGAGCCCACAATCCGCCGGGGGCGAGGTGCCTGGCCCGGGCCCTTCGAGAGCTCCTTCCGGGCCGCCGTCTCGTTCTTGTTCTCGGCCTCCTCGGCGACAAGGACGTCGACTCCTTCCTCCGGGCCCTCCTACCTCCGGAGCTCCCCGAGGTGGCGGCCGTCGTGGCCACCCAACCGCCGAGTCCGCGGGCCATGCCAGCAGTAGACCTGGCCGCGCGCGTCCTGGCCCTCGGGCCCGGCCTCGAGGTCGCAGCTAGGCCCGGAGTGGGAGAAGCGGTCCGCCAGGCCGTCGGCCTGGCCGGACCGTCCGACGCCGTCTGCGTGGCCGGCTCTATCTACCAGGCCGGAGAGGCCAGGGAAGCGGCTCGGGCGGCTGTGGAGTCCCGGCGAGAAGGGAGAGGGTAGGCCGAGGTTGAACCCTCCCCGGAGAGGGAGGGCTCGGCCATGCCGCCGCTCAGGTTCCGCCGCATCGAGTTCCGGTCGCCCGAGCCTCTCCGCTTCTGCGACAGCCCCTCGTTCCACGTGGTCGTGGCTCAGGAGGAGCTCAGCCGCCTGTACGGCGTCAGCTCTCTCGTCGTCACCCCGGACCCCGTGGCCTGGGAGCGCGAGTTCGTCCTCATCGCCGAGCGCGGGGAGTGTCCGACCGGCGGGTACTCCGTCCGCATCGAGGCGCTCGACCGCGCCCCCTCCGGAGAGCTGGTCGTGCGCGTCATCGAGACCGACCCGGCCCCCACGGACTTCGTGACCATGGTCATCACCCACCCCCGCGACGCCGTGGCCGTCCGCCGCGGCGGGCTGGAGGGCCTCTCCCGCGTGAGTTTCGTGGGCCCCGGCGGCCGGATCCTCAAGGCCGTCGAGGTGGCCCTATGATGAGGACCGCGGCCCGGACCGACCGGCAGAGACTCAAGACCGTCGCCGCGGAGGCCATCGACGCCGGACGGGGGGACATCCTCGGTCTGGCCGGGGATGTCTGGCGGACTCCCGAACTCGGGTTCAAAGAACACCGGACGGCCGAGCGGGTCGCCCGCTTCCTCGGGGACCTCGGGCTCCCGGTCCGGACCGGGCTCGCCCTGACCGGCGTCTCGGCCACGGCTCCGGGGCGGGCTCCGACCGGGTCGGAGGGAGGGCGCCCGCCCCGTGTGGCTGTTCTGGGCGAGCTCGACGCGGTCATCTGCCCCGGACACCCGGCCGCCGACCCGGTGACCGGGGCTGCCCACGCCTGCGGTCACCACGCCCAGCTCGCCGTCATGGCCGGAGCGGCCCTGGGCCTCGTCCGGTCAGGGGTCCTCGACGCCCTGGCGGGGACAATCGTCTTCATGGCCGTCCCGGCCGAGGAGTACGTCGAAATCGAGTACAGGTCGCGGCTCCGCCGCGAGGGGAAGATAGAGTTCATCGGGGGTAAGCCCGAGCTTATCCGTCTTGGCGAGTTCGATGACGTGGACATGGCTCTCCTGGTCCACGCCGGCGGGTTCCCGGGGGCCCGCGTGTCGGTGGGGGGGACCAGCAACGGGTTCATCGGGAAGTTCGTGCGCTTCACGGGACGTGAGGCCCACGCCGGCGCCTCGCCGTGGGAGGGCGCCAACGCCCTCAACTCGGCCATGCTGGCCATGTCGGCCATCAACGCCCTGCGGGAGACCTTCAACGACGAGGACTACGTCCGGGTCCACCCGATAATCACCAAGGGCGGCGACGTGGTCAACATCGTCCCGGCCGACGTGCGCCTGGAGATGTACGTCAGGGGCCGGTCGATAGAGACCGTCGCCGGGGCCGCGAGCAAGGTCGACCGGGCTCTCAAAGCCGGCGCTCTGGCGATGGACACGGTGGTGGAGATCGAGGACCTGCCGGGCTTCCTACCCATGCTCAACGACAGCGGGCTCGCCCGTCTTTTCCGGCAGAACATGGAGAGTGTCGCCGGTTGGGGCTCGGTGGTCGAGAGCGGCCACATGGCCGGGTCGACCGACATGGGCGACCTGTCCCACGTGATGGCCGCCCTGCACCCCTACGCAACCGGCGTCACCGGACGGCCGCATTCGCCGGAGTTCGCGGTCAAGGACCCGGAGCGGGCTTACATCCATCCGGCCAAGGCCGTGGCCATGACGGTCATCGACCTCCTTGCCGACGGCGCGCGGGAGGCCGAGGCCATCCGGCGGGCCTCGAGGCCGGCCATGACCAGGGCCCAGTACGTGGAGTTCGCCCGCTCCCAGTTCCGGCACACCGTTTACCCGCCGGAGCGGGGACGAGAGACCGCCAAGGGGGATGACCAGTAATGCCGAGCGGCCAGAAGAAATCGACCCGACCCAGGACGGCGGCGCGGGGGCCGAAAGGGATCACCGTATTCCTCGTCTTCCTGCTCCTCGCCGTCCTCTGCATCACGGGCGGCTTCGCTCTCGGGCGGTATCTTCTCTCGACCCTGGGGGAGAACCTCGGCGGGACGCCGCCGCCCTCGACCGCGCCGGGGACCACGACGCCCGGGACCACGACCCCGGGGGCCGGCGGCACCGGCGGCGAGACCGGGGGAGGCCAGACGGGCGGAGGCGCCCTGCCCGCCGGAGGTGGAGCGGGCAGCCGCACCTGCCAGACGAGCCCCCTAGCGGTCTACTCCATCCAGATCGGGGCCTTCAGCTCCCGGGCCAACGCCGAGAGCGCCGTCAGGGACCTGGCCTCGAAGAACCTCCCGGGCTTCGTTGTCGAGCCGAGCGGGGGTTCGACCCTCTACCGGGTGAGGACGGTGGCCGTGACCAAGCGCGAGGTCGCCGACGCCGTGATCGCGACCGTCCGGTCCAAGGGCTACCCCGACTCCTTCCTGGTCTCACAGACCGTGGCCGAGACGCGGCTCACCCTCAGCGGCAGCAGCGTCCAGTACCTCGAGCGGGCCGTAACGGCCATCGAGACCCTGGTTAGCTGCCTCAGGATCGAGGGAGACATCTGGGACCGCTACCGGTCCGGGACTCTCGACCGGGCGACGGCGGCCACCCGGGTCGACTCCCTCATCACCGCCGTCCGGGAGGCCCGGGAGGGTCTCAGCTCCCTTCAGGCACCCTCGGACCTCGCTGCTCTCGGCGACGTGCTGCAGGCCCAGCTCATCTCGGCCTCGACCAATCTCCAGGCCCTGAAGAGCTATCTCGCCGGGCAGTCCGACGCCGACCGCATCGCGGCCGAATCATCCTACATCGGCCTGGTGGAAGCTTTCCTCCGCCTGGAGGCCGGTCTCGGCTCGTAGGTGTCTGGCAGAATAAGGGGGGGCTGAATCCCGGCGCCCGGCAAAGGATTCACCCACGGTCCCGAGAATCTACGGACGGCTGTCGGGAGGGTGGTCCGGAGGCGTGAGGCGCGGTTTCAGCACCCTGGTCTTCGTTCTCCTCGTGGCCTTCACGGCGGTCCTCGGGAACCTCCTCGGCGAGGCGCTCTCCGGGGTCATCCCGTTCCTGGGGCGAATGGTGGTTCTCGGCCTCCATCCGCCGCTCACGGCGGACCTCGGCTTCCTGCGCTTCAGCCTCGGCTTCAGCTTGAGCTTCAACCTGGTCGGTCTCGTCGGGCTCCTTCTCGGAGTCTTCCTTTACCGGCGCTGGTCATGAGACTCGTCCTGGCGTCGGCCTCACCGAGGCGGAGAGAGCTCCTGGCCGGTCTCGGCGTTCCTTTCGAGGTCGCGCCGAGCCGCGCTCCGGAGAGGGTGCCGCCCGGCCTCAACCCGTCGACAGCGGCGGCGACAGCTCTCGAGCTGGCCCGGGCCAAGGCCCGGAACGTCGCCGCCCGGCTCGACGGTGAGGCCCTGGTCATCGGGGCTGACACGCTGGTCGTCCTCCCCGACAGGGTGCTGGGGAAACCGGCCTCGTCCGGGGAGGCCCGGGAGATGCTCCGGGCGCTCTCGGGCCGCGGGCACACGGTCGTCACGGGGGTCGTGATCATCGAGACGACGACCGGGCGCTCCGTCGAGGGGGTGGAGGAAACCCGGGTCTTCTTCCGGAACCTCGACGACGAGGCCATCCGGGCTTACCTCGCGACCGGAGAGCCGGCCGACAAGGCCGGGGCCTACGCGGTCCAGGGCGTCGGATCGCTCCTGGTCGAGCGAATAGAGGGATGTTACTTTAACGTGGTCGGGCTCCCGCTCGGGCGCCTGGCCGGGCTGCTCAAAGAAGTCGGCTACGACCTTCTGGCGGAGGCGGCGTCGCAGGCCGCTCAAGGCGGCGGGGGCACCCGGCGCAGCTCTCGCGGACCGGCCCAGTAGGGGTGTCCCGCGCCCTGAACGGGGGTGCGGGGGATGGTGAGGCGGTCTCTCAGAATCAGCGACCTGGGTGAGAGCGACAGGCCCAGGGAGAGGTTGGTCAGACTAGGGGCTGCGGCCTTATCTAACGCGGAACTGGTGGCTATACTGTTGAGAACGGGCACCCGCGGGGCTTCAGCGCTCGACGTGGCCCATCGGGTCCTTGCCTCTGGAAGGGAGGGGTTGGTCGAACCGGGAGAGCCCGAGCCCGGGCTCCGGCATCTTGTGATCGGCACACTCGAGGAGCTGCGGCAGGTCGCCGGGGTGGGACTGGCCAAGGCGGTCCAGCTCAAGGCGGCGGTTGAACTCGGGAGGCGCATAGCCACCTCCCAGGCGGTCCGGGTTTCGGTGCGGTCGCCGCGGGACGTCAGTACGCTCGTCATGGAGGAGATGCGCTTCCTTGACCGGGAGCAGTTCCGGGTGGTGCTCCTGGACGCCAAGAACCACGTTCTGGGGGTCAGGGTCGTGTCGGTCGGCAGCCTCAGCTCGTCCATCGTGCACCCCCGCGAGATATTCAAGGAGGCTATCGCCCGCAGCTCGGCGGCTGTCATTCTGGTCCACAACCATCCGAGCGGTGACCCCACGCCGAGCCAGGAGGACGTGGAGGTCACACGCCGGCTGATCGAGGCGGGACGGCTTCTGGGGATAGAGGTCCTCGACCACGTCGTGGTCGGTGACAACAGATACGTGAGCTTCAAGGAGAAGGGGATCTGCTAGGCGGGCCCGCCGGCGGCCCTCGGGTGCGAGGCGCCGCCGGCCAAGCGGGCTTCCGAAGGGAGCACTCAAGGCTGATGTTCGGGTTCATATACGACTACTTCTCACGCGACATGGGGGTCGACCTCGGCACGGCCAACACTCTCGTCTACGTCAAGGGTCGAGGCATCGTCCTCCAGGAGCCCTCCGTGGTGGCTCTCGACCGCGACAGCGGGACTGTCCTCGCCGTCGGCGAGGATGCCAAGCGGATGATCGGGCGGACCCCCGGCAACATCGTGGCCATCCGACCCATGAAGGACGGCGTCATCGCCGACTTCGACGTCACCCAGACCATGCTGAGGTACTTCATCGGCAAGGCCCACTCGCGGCGAGCCCTGCTTAGGCCGCGGGTGGTCATCGCCGTCCCCTCCGGCGTCACCGAGGTCGAGAAGAGGGCGGTCATCGACGCTACTCTCCAGGCCGGGGCCCGGGAGGCCCACACCATCGAGGAGCCCATGGCGGCCGCCATCGGGGCCGGGCTGCCGGTCCACGAGCCGACCGGGAACATGATCGTCGACATCGGGGGCGGGACGACCGAAGTGGCCATCATCTCCCTCGGCGGCATTGTGACCAGCCGCTCCATTCGCATCGCCGGCGACGAGATGGATGAGGCCATCATCAACTACGTGAAGCGGACCTACAACCTTCTCGTGGGCGAGCGAACGGCCGAGCAGGTCAAGATACAGCTCGGCGACGCCCTGCCGACGGACAAGAAGGAGAGCCTGGAAGTCAGAGGACGGGACCTCGTCACCGGTCTTCCCCGGACCCTGAGGGTCACGGCCGGCGAGATTCAGACGGCCCTGACCGAGCCTCTCGGGGCCATCCTCGAGGCCATCAAGGTCACCCTGGAGAGGACGCCGCCGGAGCTCGCGGCCGACATCATGGACCGCGGCATCGTCATGACCGGCGGTGGTTCGCTCCTGCGGAATCTCGACCGTCTGGTCAACCAGGAAACGGGCATGCCGGTCCATCTCACGGACGACGCCCTGCTCTGCGTGGTGCGAGGGGCGGGGAAGGTCCTTGAAGAAATAGAGACTCTAAGACGGGTCACCACCGCGTCGCGCCGGGCCGCCGGCTAGGCGGGGCCGGGAACGCGACGGTCCGTCGCGTTCCGCAGGGTTCGTGCGGGGGGAGACGGCGGGTTGAACTACTTCAGCCGGTACCGCAAATTCGTGGCCGCCGTGGTCACCCTCGTCGTCCTGGTGGCCCTCATGGGCGTGACGGCACGGGAGCGCGAGCGGGTCATGCTCCTCAAGCAGGCCCTCATCGAGGCTGTGGCTCCCGTCCAGGGATGGTTCAGCGCCCTGGCCTCCGGCATCCGGGGGGGGATAGCCGATCTCCAGGCCATAGGCCGCCTCCGGGACGAGAACCTCGAGCTCAGGGCCAAGCTCGAGGCCTATGACGCTCTCCTGAACCGCCTGCGGGAGACCGAGACGGAGAACGAGCGTCTCCGGACCCTTGTCGGCTTCACCCGCTCGGTGGAGTACGAGTGGGTCGCCGCCCGGGTCGTGGCCCGGAACCCGGACAACTGGTTCAGCCGCCTGACCATCAACCGGGGGAGCCTCCACGGCATCGCCAAGGACATGCCCGTCGTCACCCACCAGGGCGTGGTCGGTCGGGTCGTCGAGGTCTCGGCCAACGTCTCGGTCGTCCAGCTCCTCACCGACCGCGGCTCGGGAGTCGGCGCCCTCGTCCAGCTCTCGCGCGACGCCGGAATCGCCAGCGGGCAGGGTGCGCAGTCCCCCTTCCTATCAATGATGCTCTTCGCCCGCGACGCGGTCGTCAACGAGGGTGACGTCATCGTCACCTCCGGGCTCGGGGAGATCTATCCGCCGGGCCTCTACATCGGACGGGTGGTCGAGGTCCGCCGCGAGCACTACGGGCTTATCAAGTACGCTCTAGTCCGCCCCGGGGTCGAGTTCGGGCGCCTGGAGGAGGTCCTGGTCATCACCAACAGCGCCGCCCTGCGGGAAGGCGGGGGACCGTGAGGCCGCGGCCGACGCCGGGGCCCGCGGCGGGGCCGGCTGGGCGGGGAGGGTCCGACCGGTGACTCAGCCTGACTGGTTCGCGAGCCTCCGCTCCCGTCACTGGGTCCTGGGCCTGTCCGTCCTGGGGGCCCTGCTCCTGCAGGGTGCGGCTTTCCCCCACCTGACGGTGTTCGGGACCAAGCCCGACCTGATGATGATCGTCGTCGCCTGCTGGGCCCTCCTCTACGGCCCGCAGGAGGGTTTCCTGGCCGGTCTCGGTGCGGGTCTCCTGCAGGACGTCGTCTTCGGCCAGTACGTCGGGCTCTTCGCCCTGGCCAAGTGCCTGGCGGGGTTCGGGCTGGGCGTAGCTGGCGGCAAGATATTCCGGGAGTCGGTCTGGGTTTCGACGGGGGCCGCCGGCGTCGGGATCCTGGTCCATGAGGTCATCGTCTGGGCCTGCCTCCGGGGGCTCGGCCTACCGGCCCCGGGCCTGGCCCTCGTGACGACGGCCCTGCCGGGAGCGCTCTACAGCATGATTCTGACCCCGCTCGTTTTCCGGAGGTTCCTCGTCTACCGCCTGGCCGAGTGGGCCAGGGAGAAGGAGATGTCGGCCGCGGGCCCCGGCTCCAGCCCCGGGGCAGCCCGGCGCTAGGGAGGGAGAGACTGTGGACAAGGGCCGCGTGGAGAGACGCTTCGCCGTTTACGTCCTCGTCCTGGTCGTAGTCTTCCTGACCCTGGGCGGGCGTCTGGCCTATCTTCAGGTCATCCGGGGGGAGTACTTCTCGGAGCTCTCCTACCAGAACCGCATCCGGATCCTGACCCTGACGGCTCCCCGAGGGCCCATCTACGACCGCTACGGCCAGCTCATTGCGGCCACCCGCCCCGCCTTCGCCGTGTCGGTCATGGAGCTCGGCAGCCGCGAGGACATGGACCGGACCATCGCCGGTCTGGCCGAGCTTCTCGGCGTCACCGAGGACAGCATCAGGGAGAAGATACGGAAGCACCAGCGGCCCTTCGAGCCGGTGCGTATCGCCACCGACATCTCTCCCGAGGTTCACACCCGCATCGTCGAGAGTCGGGACAGCCTTCCGGGGGTCATCATCGAGACCCTGCCCGTGCGGGATTACGTCCACGGCTCGATGGCCGCCCACCTCTTCGGCTACGTGTCGGAGATATCGGCCGCGGAGCTGGCCAAACCGGTCTGGGAGGGCTACCGCGCCGGCGACGTCATCGGCAAGACCGGCCTCGAGCGGCGCTACGACTTCGAGCTCCGCGGCCAGGACGGGGGCCAGCAGGTCGAGGTGGACGTCGGCGGGCACCTCGTGGATGTCCTGGGCGAGATCCCGCCGGTCGTCGGGCAGGGCCTTGTCCTGACCATCGACGCCGAGCTCCAGCGGGTGGCCGAGGAGTTCTTCGACGTCTGGATGGAGAGGGTCCGGACCGGGAAGGGACTGGCCCAGGCCTTCCCGGACGCCAACCGCGGGGCCGTGGTGGTCATGAAGGTCGACACCGGAGAGATTCTGGCCATGTTCAGCCGGCCGGCCTTCGACCCGAACCTCTTTGCCACGGGCATTGACGCCGCGACCTACCGGGCCCTCATCGGCGACCCGCACAAGCCCTTCCTCAACCGCGCCCTCGAGGGGCTCTACCCGCCGGGCTCGACCTTCAAGATGGTCACCGCGGCCGCGGCCCTCGAGGAGGGTAAGACCACGCCCGGGTTCACCATCTACGACTCAGGCGTCTACCCGTACGGGAACGTCGTCTTCCGGTGCTGGCGCTCTTCCGGGCACGGCCGGGTCGACCTGCGGGCGGCCCTCAAGTACTCCTGCAACACCTACTTCTACGAGATGGGCCGGAGGCTCGCCCCCGAACGGCGCAACGACCCGCCGCAAACCCTCATCGAGTGGGCCGAGCGCTTCGGCCTCGGCCTCCCGACAGGTATCGATCTGGCCCTCCCCGGCGAGCAGGCCGAGGCGCGGGGGGTCATCGCCGGGAGGGACAACCCGCTGGGCTGGCAGGGCGGGATGACCCTCCAGGCGGCCATCGGTCAGGGTCACGTCTTCAGCCCGATCCAGATGGCCGTGTACGCGGCGGCCCTCGCCAACGGCGGCACCCGGCTCGTCCCCCAGGTCGTCAAGCAGATCCTGTCGCCGGAGGGGAAGGTCCTCTGGGAGATGCAGCCCCAGGAGGCCGGCCTGGTCGGCCTGTCTCCGGACACGCTCCGGGAGATTCGCGAGGGTATGCTGGCCTCGGCCGTCGAGCTGTCTGGACCGGCCGGACCGGGGACGTCGGCCTGGCTCTTCCACAACTTCCCCATCCAGGTGGCGGGTAAGACCGGGACGGCCCAGGCCCCCGGCGGCGACGGGCACGCCTGGTACGTGGCTTTCGCCCCCTACGATAAGCCGGAGATAGCGGTTGTCGTCCTCGTCGAGAGGGGCGGCTCGGGGAGCACGGCCGCGGCTCCCGTGGCCAAGGCCATCTTCGAGCAGTACTTCGGGCTCAACGCCGGGTCCCGCCCGCGTCCTCCCAGCGAGCTCCCGAGCGGCGGCGACTGAGACGGCCCGCGGTCTGGTGTCGTTTCTGGTCGTTAATTGCTGAGCATGACCGCCTGTCTTCGAGCGTCTTAGACGCCTTTCCATGGCAGGATATGTTAAGGGCTTGCCGAACCTTCCCAGTCCCGAGGCCGGGGCGGGGAGGTGAGGGCCGTAGGTACCAGCGACCGGGCTCGCAGGACCGGGCCGGCCAGGACCGGCGGCAAGGGCAGGGAGGAGCCCGAGATCCTGGAGGGTCTCGCGCGGGATATCGTCTCGCGTCTCAGCGCGACTCTCTTCGCTGAGGACGATGTCCCGGTCTTCGCCCGCACTCGGGGCGAGCCGGCGACGGAGGCCGAGGAGCCTCCCCTCGCCGGGCGTCCCCGTGCGGGCGAGGATGTCGTGACCCGCCGCGAGCGCCCGGACCTCTCCGGGGAGACCCCGCCGGCCCGGGCGGCCGGGCGGGAGTCCGGGTTCAGGCGGGACCTCCCGGCCGGCGGGCGTCCCGTTCTGCGCGCCCTCGACCCGGCCGGGACCGACCGGCCGGCCCTCCTGGTCCGGGGGACGGTGCGCTCCGGCCGGCAGGTGCGCCACAACGGTGACATAGTCGTGCTCGGTGACGTCAACCCGGGGGCCCAGGTCGTCGCGGCCCGCGACATCGTCGTCATGGGCACGCTCCGCGGGATGGCTCACGCCGGAGCCACCGGGGACCATACGGCCGTCGTGGCCGCCTTCCGCCTGTGCCCGACCCAATTGAGGATAGCTAGCTATGTGGCAAGGCCGCCGGAAGAACCCGGCGGACATCCAGAATACCCCGAGCTGGCTCTCGTCCGCGACGGGGTTGTCGTTGTCCGGCCCCTCACAACGGGCATGCTCTCACGGCTGGGGCCTGACAGCCTATCATCCGACCCGGTCTCCTCAACGATCCGGCGGGGTCCCTGACGGGGAAGCAGCGATGTCGAGCAGCGGAGGAGAAACCGATGAGACAGCCCGGTCAGGTAATCGTGATCACGTCGGGGAAGGGGGGTGTCGGTAAGACCACGGCCACGGCCAACATCGGGACGGCCCTGGCCCTCCTGGGACACCGGGTGGCTCTGGTCGACGCCGACATCGGTCTCAGGAACCTGGACGTCGTCATGGGGCTCGAGAACCGCATCGTCTACGACCTCGTCGATGTCGTGGAAGGCTTCGCCAGAGTCCGCCAGGCCCTCATCAAGGACAAGCGCTTCGAGGGCCTCTATCTTCTTCCGGCCGCCCAGACCAGGGATAAGTCGGCGGTGAGCCCCCTCCAGATGAAGTCGGTCTGCGACGAACTCAAGGCGGACTTCGATTTCGTCATCGTCGACTCTCCGGCAGGGATAGAGCAGGGGTTCCGGAACGCCATCGCCGGCGCGGAGAGAGCAGTCATCGTCACCACGCCCGAGGTGGCCGCCGTGCGTGACGCCGACCGCATCATCGGTCTCCTGGAAGCCGACGGCATGGCCGAGCCCCAGCTCATCCTGAACCGCATCAGGCACCAGATGGTCCGCCGGGGCGACATGATGGACATCGACGACGTCATCGAGATTCTGGCCATCGACCTCCTGGGCATCGTCCCGGAGGACGAGGCCATCATCGTCAGCACCAACCGGGGAGACCCGGCGGTGACCTCCTCGGCTTCCCGCGCCGGCCTGGCCTTCAAGAACATCGCCAGGAGACTGCGGGGCGAGGTCGTCCCCTTCCTGCAGCTGGACGAAGCTCGCGGTCTCCTCGCCCGTCTGTCGAGAATAATGAAGCTTAGCTCAGGGTAGAGGTGGATCCGATGCCCGCGTCGGGCCAGGCCTCGGCGAGCAAGGACGTGGCTCGCGAGCGTTTGAAAATAGTGCTAGTCCAGGACCGGGCGGAGGCGAATCGCGGGTTTCTGGAGAAGATTAAGCGCGAGCTCATCGAGGTCGTCGGCCGCTACGCCGACCTCGACCCGGGGTCGGTCGAGGTCAAGGTGTCCCGCTCCGACCGCGAGAGCATCCTGGTGGCGCGTTTTCCGCTGCGGAGCCTCAGAAGGACGACCTAGAGCCTTGATGTCCTACCGTCGCCTCATCAAGGATATGGACTTCACCCTGCTCGCCGCCGTGCTCCTTCTCATCGGGTTCGGAGTGGTAGTGCAGGCCAGCGCCACGACGAACATGCCCGTCGGCGGCGACCCCTGGTACTACACCAAGCGCCAGGCCCTCTACGCCGGGGTAGGGCTGGTGACGATGTTCGCCGTCATGGCCGTCGACTACCGCACCTTCGCCCGCTGGTACAAGGTCATCTACGTCGGCAACGTCGGGCTTCTGGGTCTGGTCATCCTGGCCGGCCACGCGGCCATGGGGGCCCAGAGGTGGTTCAGGATCGGCCCCTTCTCCGTCCAACCCTCCGAGTTCGCCAAGGTGGCCATCATCCTGACCCTGGCCGCGCTCCTCAGCCGCCGGGTCGACCGTCTGGAGCGCTGGACCGACCTCGTCGTTCCTTTCGTTCACACCGGACTCCCGATGGTCATCATCCTGACCCAGCCTGACCTCGGGACCTCGCTCGTCTTCACCGCCATCCTTCTGGGCATGCTCTTCATCGCCGGCGCCCGGTGGACCCACCTGGTCACCATCTACGGCGGGGGCCTGGCCGCCGCGGTCACCTGGGTCATCCTCCACCTTCAGTACGGGGTCTGGATACCCCTCAAGACCTACCAGCTCAACCGGCTCATCGTCTTCGCCCGTCCCAACGTCGACCCGCTCGGGGCGGGGTACCACATCAAGCAAGCCCTCGTCGCCATCGGCTCCGGGCGCATCCTGGGGAAGGGGCTGTTCACCGGAACCCAGAGCCGACTCCGCTTCCTTCCCATGCAGCACACCGATTTCGTCTTCGCCGTGGTCGGAGAGGAGCTCGGGTTCGTGGGGGCTATCGTCCTGCTCGGCCTGTTCCTCGTCATCATCTGGCGGGGAGTGCGCATCGCCGCCGAGGCCAAGGACGCCTACGGCACCCTGGTGGCCACTGGGATCGTCTCTCTCTTCGCCTTCCACGTCCTCGTCAACGTCGGCATGACCATCGGGGTCATGCCGATCACCGGCATCCCCCTCCCGTTCATCAGCAACGGCGGGAGCGCCATGGTGACCTACTGCGCGGCGGTCGGACTCCTTCTGGGCATCCACTTCCGCCGGCGGGCCATCAGCTTCTAGCTGTGCTACCTGTGCTACAATTAGTGAGGTAAGCCAGGTACCCCCCGAGGAGGTCGTGGTCTTGTCCCGATTCCTCGCTCCGGCTTGCCCCAGGCTTCGCCCCGCTGCCTTCCAAGCCCGATGCGGTCATCGCTGCTCCCGATCTCTCGCCCTGTCCGGCGTCGCCTTTCTTCTGGCCCTGTCGCTCGCGGTCGCTTTTCCCGGTGCCCGGCCCCTCCTGGCGGCGGGGTGGTCGATCAAAGAGGTGGTCATCAAGGCCAGGGTGCTCTCGAACGGCTCGATGGCCGTCACCGAGACGCGCACCTTCGTCTTCCCCGAGGAATTCCGCTGGGTGGGGCAGTGGATTCCCCTCCAGGGCTGCCGCGATATCGGGGATATCGCTGTATCCGAGGGTGACCGGGACTACGCCGAGGTCGACCGCTGGGCGAAGGACCCGGCGACCTTCCACGTCGTCCGCACCCAGGACGAGGTGACGGTTCTTATCGGCTACGAGCAGCGCGCGGGCGAGAGAACCCTTTCCTTGAGCTATCGCGTCATCGACCCGGTTGTCGTCCACAACGACGTGGCCGAGCTCTGCTGGAAGTTCGTCGGCGAAGGCTGGGAGGTGGGCTCTCGGAGGGTGACGGTGTTCATCGACCTGCCAGCCGGAGCCGCTCCGGAAGAGATCCGGGCCTGGGCCCACGGCCCCCTGCAGGGGCGGATCTCGATCACCGACTCCCCCACCCCCGGATCCTCCCGGGTGATCCTGGAGGCCGAGAACGTCCCCGCCGGAAGCTTCGTCGAGGCCCGGGTGGTCTTTCCGGTCGGCCTGGTCCCGTTCTCGACCAACCACTCCGGTCGTAAGGCTCTGCCCCTCATCCTGGCCGAGGAGGGGCGCTGGGCCCGGGAGGCCAACCTGAGAAGGGCCCTCCTCCGGGCCGACGCCATCGCCGGTCCACTCCTTCTCCTCTCGGCCCTCGCCCTGGCGGCCTGGGTCCTCGTCCGGTTCGGGCGCGAGTTTCCCCCGGAGCACGCCCCGACCTACTACCGCGAGCTCCCCGCGGATTACTCGCCCGCGGAGCTCGGAGTCCTCTGGAACTGGGGGAGCCCCGAGCCGGCCGACTTCACCGCCACGCTCCTCGACCTCGCCCGGCGCGGATGGATCCTCATTGAGGAGGTCCGGCGGGAAAACTCGCGCCCGTTCGGGCTCGGGGCCGCCCGGGCACCAGACTACCGCGTCTGGCGCAGGGAGGCTCCACCCGCCGGTGACGCGCTCCGCCCACACGAGAAGAGCCTCATCGGTTTCGTCTTCGGTGAGGGCGTGCGCCGGCGCTCCGGTTCCGCCCGCCGGCGGGCGGGAGGAAGCGAGGAGGCCGGCCGGCCCCCCGGGGCGGCCGGAGAGCCGGTCCTGTTCTCCGACATCAAGAGCTACGCCAGGTCCAATCCGAGCGGGATGCAGCTCTTCTTCAAGACCTGGCAGAAGCAAGTCCAGGAACTCGCCGGGCCGCGGGGGTTCTTCGATGAGGAGAGCGCCCGGGGCCGGCTCCTGACCGCCGTCGGCGGTGTCCTCCTCCTGGCCGTGGGGGTCGGCTCCATGTTCCTCAGCCTCTTCGTGACGGGCACCGGGGCTATGGTGAGCGCCGCCGGACTCCTCGTCGTGACCCCGTTTGCCCGCCGCCGCAGCCGGTACGGCTCCAGCCAGCACGCCCTCTGGCGGGCCTTCCGACGCTTCCTGCGGCACTTCTCCCAGCTTGACCGGGCCGAGCTGCCGGCCCTGGCCCTCTGGGACCACTATCTCGTCTACGCCGTCAGCCTCGGGGTGGCCAAAGAGGTTATCCGCCAACTCCCGCTGGCCTACCCGGAGGAAGACGTCGCCCGGACGCTCGGGCGCGGCTGGTTCATCGCGTCCCGTTCAGGAGCCCTGGCTGCCGGCCCGGCCGGGGTACCGGTCCACGCCGGCCTGACCCGCGGCCTCGAGAACCTCGCTTCCTTCACCAGCGCTCTCACGACCAGCTTCCAGGGCTCTTTTAGCTCCGGGACCGGCCGGGGCGGAGGTTTCTCCGGAGGCGGCGGTCACGGCGGCGGGGGCGGTGGGGGCCGTGCGGGCGGCTAGGCCGCGAGACCGCGCCACGGGCCGCGCGCGCGGCCGGGCCGCGGCCGAAGGGAGGTCCCCGTGGTGCGGCGAACAAGGCGACGGGGGTGACCGGGATGAGATGGGTGTGGCGCCTCGGACCGGAGCTCGGTCCCGCCCCGGCCGTGGAAGGTCTCGAGATACGTGTCCTCCCCGTGCGGGGCGTCGACGTGGCCGCGGGCATCATGGCCCAGACCTGGAAGGGCTATGTCACGAGGGCTGAGGCCGTCGAGTTCCTCCGCCGGGCCCAGGGCCAGGGACGGCTTTTGCCCTTTGTGGCCTACCTCGACGGGCACCCGGTCGGGTCGGCTCTCGTGGTCATCAGGAAGCGGTCGGCCCAGATTGTCGGCGGGGTCCACGTCCTCCCCGAGCACCGTCGGCGCGGCGTCGGTCTGACCCTGCTCCGGACCGCCCTGCGCCACCTTCACTCGCTGGGCGTGGGCCGCCTCTACGTCGCCCGCCGGATGTCCGACCCGCCTACGGCCGACGACGTGGCCGCGGCGGCCCTCTACGACCGGGCCGGCGGGGAGCGGCGGAGGCCCCTCGTCGAGGCCGTCTACTCCCCGCTCTGTCCCTGGTCGACCGAATGGCTCGCCGGATTTCAGGAGGAGCTTTCCGGAGCCGACGTCGAGTTCCGGGCCTACGACCTCACCGCCGAGCCCGATAAGGCCTGGGCCCTCCTCACTTCGTCCGGGCTCGCCCGGCCGGGCCCGCGCGGCCCCGTCCTCGAGCGCAACCTGTTCGTGCAGGTCTTCGTCGACGGGGAGCCCGTCGGGGAGAGCGTGCCCCTATCCCCGGGCGTCCTTGCCGGGGCGGTGGCGACCGCCCTGGGCGGGGAGGCCCCGGGAGTCGTGGGGCTGGTTCCGGGGCCGGCCGGGAAGTCGCCTTCCGACGGGGAGCCGCCCTCGGCCGGGGAGCCGCCCTCGGCCGGGAAGCCGCCCTCGGCCGGGGAGCCGCCCTCGGCCGGGGAGCCGCCCTCGGCCGGGGAGCCGCCCTCGGCCGAGACCCGGTCCGTACCCTACACGGCTGTTCTACCCCGAGTCGCCAGCTACCCTGCGGCCCTCGAAGGTCTGACCCTGGAGACCCTGAAGGCGGCCGACCCCACAGCCGACCTGGAGATGTGCCTCGCGCGGCACCCCTCGGGGGTCCGGCCCCGGGAGGAAGCGGCCGCGCGGGGCGCGGCCATGAAGCGGCGCTGGCTTGCCTCCGCGCCTCTCCCGGCCGGGGGCTTCTTCGGCGTGGCCGCCCGGCGCGGCGACCGGCTGGCCGGTATCCTCGAGGTCTACCCCCGCCGAGTGGCGGCCGCGGCCGGTTTCGTCACCGGAACGTGGGGGGAAGACGACAGAGTCCTGACGGTCACGTGCCTCGAGGTGGCCGGAGGCGAGAGCCGCCAGCCGGTGATGGAGTTCCTCCTGGAAGGTCTTCTCGGCGAACTCGACCGGGACCCCCGGGGCTACGCCCACGTGGAGGCCGTGGGCGTCTACGGGAGCCTAGCCGGGTTCAACCCCTACTGGCTCTTCGACAAGTACGGCTTCACCCGCCGCGAGGAGCGGCGCCCGGGCGAGAGCGCCGCCCTCTCGCGGGCCCTCCGCGCCCCCGGCATCTAGGCGGGGGCCGGGACCGGGTTGTGGACCAGGCAGGTCTCCCCCGTGTACCCCCGCAGCAGGACGGAATCCCCCTCCCGGGCGACGAGGTTCTGCGGGGCGAGCTGGATCTTCCCGAGCGGCGAGTCGACGACGAAGGCCGGGACGCACAGGCCGGTCGTCCACCCCCTGAGCGAGGAGACGAGCTCGAGACCGCGCTCCACCGGCGTCCAGAAGTGGCTCGTTCCCGCGACCGTGTCGCACTGGTAGAGGTAGTAGGGGCGGACGCGGACGCGGACCAGCCGGTGGCAGAGCTCCTTCAGGGTCGCCTCGTCGTCGTTCACCCCGCGGAGCAGCACGGTCTGGCTGCCCAGGGGAATCCCGGCCCGGCTCAGCCGGTCGCAGGCGGCCGTCATCTCGGGGGTGATCTCCTTGGGGTGGTTCACGTGGATGTTCACCCACAGCGGGTGATAGCGGCCGAGCATCTCGCAGAGCTCCGGGGTTATCCTCTGGGGCAGGACCACGGGCGCTCTTGTCCCGATGCGCACGATCTCGACGTGCGGAACGGCCCGGACGTGCCGGAGAAGGGTCTCGAGCCAGGCGTCGCCGCCGACGAGAGGGTCGCCTCCCGTGAGGAGGACGTCCCGGATCTCCTCGTGCTCACGGATGTAGCTTACGCAGGCCAGGAACTGCCTCTCGGTCATGGCCCGGTCGACCTGACCGACGAGGCGGCGCCGGGTGCAGTGGCGGCAGAAGGCCGCGCACTGCCCGGTGACCATGATGATGACCCGGTCGGGATACTTGTGGACCAGCCCGCGCACGGGGCTGTTGCGGTCCTCGTGGAGAGGATCGCCCTCCCCCGGTCCGGTGTCGAGCTCCGCGGCGGAGGGGATGAACTGCCGCCGTATCGGGCAGGCCGGGTCCTCCGGGTCCATCAACGAGGTCACGAAGGGCGTGAGGGCCCAGCGGAACCGGGTCCCGGCCGCCTCGATGCCGGCCCGCTCCTCGTCGCTCAGGCGCAGAAACCGGGAAAGCTCCGCCAGCGAGGTTATCCGGTGGCCGAGCTGCCATTGCCAGCGGCCGGCGGGGAGATCGACTACGCGGCACGCCACGGGGTCCACCTCCCGGTCTCCGTCTCGCGGTGGAAGCTGTTCCGGGCGAGGGCCGCGTCGAGGATGGCCAGGATGAGCCCCGGGTAGTCCAGACCGGCGGCCCGGGCGGCCAGAGCGAGGAAGCTCCATTCCCGGGACAGGCTCGGCAGAGGGTTGATCTCGAGGAACTGCGGTGAGCCGTCGGCGTCAAGCTTGAAATCGACCCTGGCCACGTCCCGGCACTGGAAGGCGTCCCAGACCCGGCGGGCAAGGGCTTCCATCCGGGCGGCCAGAGCGATGGGGATGCGGGCCGGGCACTCGGCCTCCTCCATGTTCCGGCTCTTGACCTCGTAGGAGTAGATGAACTCGTTCTCGGGGTCCTCGCCGAGGGCCTCGCGGGGGACGTCCCGGCCGGGCCGGACGCCGATCACCGGGAGGGTGACGAGGGTCTCGCCGTTGCCGAGAAGGCCGACTGAGAACTCGCGGCCGGGGAGGTACTCCTCCACCAGGGCGGGCTGGGCGTAGGTCTCGTGAACCCAGCGGACCATCGCCGCCGTCTCCCCGGCGGTGGCGGCCTTGGACCGGTAGCGGATGCCCTTGCTCGACCCCTCGGCGTTGGGCTTGACGAACACCGGGAGCCGCAGTCCCCCGAGGTCGGCGGGGAGTCCGCGGCCCGGGTCGACCTTCAGGAAGGGGGCGGTGGGCACGCCGGACTGGGCGGCCAGCATCTTGCCCCAGGCCTTGTCGAGCGAGCACCCCAGGGTCAGCGGGTCGGACCCGGTGTAGGGGACGCCCAGGTACTCCAGGATGGCCGGAACGAGTGACTCGCGGTTGCGGTCGCCCCATCCCTCGGCCAGGTTGAAGACGATGTCCGGTCTCGAGTGTTCAAGGACACCAAAAAGACCCGCACCGTAGGGCAGATGGATGACGCGGTGCCCTCCCGACTCGAGGGCCGCCGCGATCTCCTGGATCGTCTGCGGGTCGTCGTAATCAGCAGCCTCGTCCTCCACGTGTCCTCGAGCCCACGGGCAGTGGGTCTTGAGGTTGTAGGCTAGACCTACAGTCAAGGACATTTGACTTGCGATACCCTTCTCTCTAAAGGGATTCGGGGCCAATCTGCTCGCGGTGACCCCTGCGGCCGCTGTCTGATGTCTGTCCTTGGTTCTTCAGTTGTCGAAGGCTTTCGCTCCCGGTGTCACCCCCTAACGTCGAGAGAGCCCACTCGCCGGTGGACTCACTGCGCGGCGGGCCCGCTGACCGGGTCCCGTCGTGGGCTCGACACTGGCTCAGGATTGATACAAATATAGAGCCACCGAAAGACCCTGTCAACGAATTCTTGCTCGCGCCGCGCCGCCGACACCAGGCCTTCTAGCAGGCATTTCTGCCCTCCAGCCCGTGAGGTGGGGGTGGCGGCGCGGACGCGGCGGGGGCGCGCGGCAGCGTCCCGCCGCCCGCAAGTCGTGGCCCCCCGGAGTAGGTGGATGCGAGGTGGACGGCGAAGCCGAGAAGCGAGGAGTGGGGGCACCGGACGAAGGAACGGGCCCCCACCCGATGAGCGGCGGGCGCACCGCCGGAGAGGAGAGCGCACTGATGAGCCCGCGGATATCCACCGTCCTCTTCGACCTCGACGGGACCCTCCTCCACGTGGACGTCGAGGGGTTCTTCCCGGATTACTTCGGCCGCCTGGCCGACTGGCTCAAACCCTACCTTACCCCGGATGAGTTCACCCCCAGGCTGATGGCGTCCACGGCCCGGATGGTCGCCGACCGCGACCCGGCCCGGACCAACGCCGAAGTCTTCCTGGCCGCGTTCTTCGACGGTCTGGACCTTACGCCGGAAACCCTTCTCCCGGTGTTCGACGCCTTCTACCGCGAAGAATTCCCGAAGCTGGCTCGGCACGCCCGCCCGGCTCCCGGTGCACGAGAGGTCGTGAGCAAGGTGCTCGAAAGCGGGCGACGGGCCGTCATCGCCACCTCCCCCGTCTTCCCGCGCGCGGCCATTCTCGAGCGCCTCCGCTGGGCCGGCCTGGACGACCTGCCCTTCGCCCTCATCACGAGCTACGAGAACATGCACTTCTGCAAGCCCCACCGGGAGTACTACGCCGAGATCGTGGCCCGCCTGGGATGTGAGCCCGGCGAGTGCCTCATGGTCGGGAACGACGTGGAGGAGGACCTTGCCGCCCAGGACGCGGGCATCCGGGTCCTTCTGGTCGGTCCGAACATCATCCACCGCGGGAGGCGACCCTCGACACCCGATTACGAGGGAACCCTGGACGACCTCCTCTTCATCCTCGACGGGGTCGTCCCGCCCCGCTCGGCCGGGACCTAGCCGGCGGCCGGCCCACCCGCCCCGCTCGGCCGGGACCTAGCCGGCGGCCGGCCCACATACCGGAGAGGGACGGGTCATATACCTTCCCGGAGAGGGGAAGTCCACCCGGGAAGGGGGCGTTGGCCGGTGCCGACACCCACCCGCAGGAGACCTTCCCCGTCCTACGTCACCCCGGCGGCTCGACGCCTCCGGTCCGCGCGGACCAGGCGGCGGAGGACGTGGGCCAGAGCGGCCGAGGTCCTCTGGGGCTCGTCCTGGCTGGTCCGGCAGACCCTGGTGGCCCTCGCCCTCTTCCTCGTGGTCTTCGCTCTCCTCAAGGCGGGTTCGCCCGCCCTCGCCGACCTGCAGGCGAAGGTCTCCTACTACCTGACGGTCGACTACGACATCCGCGGCGCGGCCCAGCAGGTGATGTCCTCGAACCTGCGCGAGAAGGTCGCCGGCGGCCTCAGGCTCTTCCCGGACCTCTGGAACCGCCTGACGGGGAGGAACCAGGAGGAGGCGCCGCCGGAGGGCACCTCCTTCGTCTGGCCCGTGGCCGGCGGCCAGGTGACCTCGCGCTTCGGCTACCGCCCCGACCCCATAACCGGGGACGTCACCTTCCACACCGGCATCGACATCGGGGCCGCCGAGGGGACTCCCGTGCTGGCCGCCCTCGGCGGAAAGGTCCTCAGCGTCGAGGAGAACGAGTCCTACGGCAGGACCGTGGAGGTCGACCACGGCCGGGGCATCATCACCCTCTACGCCCACTGCCGGGACATCCTGGTGAGCACCGGTGATACCGTCGAGCAGGGGGACCAGATAGCCACGGTCGGGATGACCGGCCGGGCCACGACGCCGCACCTCCACTTCGAGGTCATCGTCTCCGGGCGGCCGGTCGACCCCCTGGGGATGCCCGGGCTGGCCGAGGGCGGGTGACCGGTCCTTTCCTCTCCCTCCAGAACCTTCCCTCTGGACTCCTTCTTCCGGGTCCGGTTCTTCTTCCCTCGCCCGGGTCGTTCTTCCCTGTGCCAGGGGGCCGGGGTTGGGTTATAATGCTTTAAGCGCCTGACCTGACGCCCAACCTGACCCCGGAGGCGACGCCTTGACCCCCCGCGATGTCTTCGACCCCGGCCCGTCCGGCCTCCCGGTCCCGGACGAGGTCCTGGCGAGGGTTGCCCGCCCGGCTCGCTACCTTGACGGGGAGCCGGGCGCCGTCCACAAGGACCACGCTGCGGTCGCGGTCCGGTTCGCCCTGGCCTACCCGGATGTCTACGAAGTGGGGATGTCAAACCTCGGCCTCAGGCTCCTCTACCACTATCTGAACCGGCGGGAGGACACCGTGGCCGAGCGGGTCTTCTCGCCCTGGACGGACATGGAGGCCGAGATGCGGCGCTCGGGCCTCCGGCTCTTCGCCCTGGAGTCCGGGGCTCCGGTCGCGGCCTTCGACTTCCTGGGGATCAGCCTTCAGTACGAGCTGACCTACACGAACGTCCTCGGCCTCCTCGACCTGTCGGGGCTCGCGCTGCGGGCGGCCGACCGGCGCCCCGGCGACCCGCTGGTCATCGGCGGCGGGCCCTGCGCCTTCAACCCCGAGCCTCTCGCTCCGTTCTTCGACCTCTTCCTGCTCGGTGAAGCCGAGGAGGCCCTGGGGGAGCTCGTAGACGCCTATCTCGCCTGGGGGCGGGCGGCGGGACCGGGGCCGGGCGGCCGGCCCCGGTCGGCCGCGGAGAGGTTCGACCTCCTTGCCGCCCTGGCCACCCGGGTCCCCGGGGTCTACGTGCCGGAGTTCTACGACGTGACTTACCGGGAAGACGGGACGGTTCGGGCCGTGAAGCCCCGGCGCCCCGGAATCCCGGACCGGGTCGTGAAGAGGGTCGTGGCCGACCTTGACGCTTGTCCTCTCCCGCCCGACCCGGTCATGCCCTTCGTCGAGACAGTCCACGACCGGGCCGTGGTCGAGGTCATGCGGGGGTGCACCCGGGGCTGTCGCTTCTGCCAGGCCGGGATGATCTACCGGCCCGTCCGGGAGCGCGGGCGGGAGGAGGTCCTCGAGACCGCCCGGCGCATCCTGGCCGGGACCGGCTACGAGGAAGTCTCTCTCACGTCTCTCTCCACCTGCGACTGGGGGCCCGTGGCCGACGCTGTGCGCGAACTCATCACCGAGCACGGCCGGAAGGGGGTCGGACTGTCCCTTTCGTCGCTAAGAACCGACACTTTCGCCGTCGACCTCGCGTCTAAGATACAGGAGGTCCGCAAGACCGGGCTCACCTTCGCCCCGGAGGCCGGGACCCCGCGCCTGCGGGCGGTCATCAACAAGGGCGTCACCGGCCAGGACCTGGTCGAGGCGGCCGGCGCGGCCTTCGGGGCCGGCTGGGACAGGCTGAAGCTCTACTACATGGTGGGTCTGCCCACCGAGACCGACGAGGACCTCGAGGGCATCGTCGGCCAGGTGGCTGAGGTTCAGGAGGTTTATGAGTCCAGAGGGGAGGGCAAGATGGTGGCCAGACGCCCCCTCGCCCTGACCGTGAGTCTGGCCACTTTCGTCCCCAAGGCCCACACTCCGTTCCAGTGGGAGCCGCAGGTGACCCTGGCCGAGGCCGAGCGGCGCCTCCACCTGGTCCGGCGCGGGCTAAGCCGCGGCGGAGGAGGCTCGGGCGGCCGGCGCCGCCGGCGGGGCGGGATCAAGGTCGATTGGCACAACCCGGCGATGAGCCGCATCGAGGCCGTCCTGGCCCGCGGCGACCGGCGGCTGGCCGACGCGGTCGAAGAGGCCTGGCGGCGGGGGGCCAGATTCGACGGGTGGACCGAGCTCTTCCGGCCGGACCTCTGGGACGCGGCCTTCCAGGCCCGCGGGCTCGACCCGGCCTTCTACGCCAACCGGCTGCGGCCCGAGGACGAGGTCTTCCCGTGGGACCATCTCTCCCCCGGGGTTGAGAAGGCTTTCCTCAGCCGCGAGCGGGAGCGGGCCCTGGCGGCCGAGCCCACCCCGGACTGCCGGTGGGCGGGCTGCCCCGGGTGCGGCGTGTGCGAGGCGACCGGGGCGGTCACCCGTCTGGCTACCGGGGGTGGCTGCCGGTGAGCGGGGCGGCTCCGGCGGAAGGCGGCGAGCGGACGCGGTACAGGCTGAGGGTGTGCTTCTCCAAGACCGGGCGTCTCAGGTACATCTCGCACCTTGACTTCATCCGGGCTTTCGAGCGGGCTGTCCGGCGCTCCGGCCTCCCCGTCGCCTACACCGAAGGCTTCAGCCCGGCGCCGAGGATAGCCTACGGCTGGCCCCTCCCAGTCGGAACGGCCGGGCTCGCCGAATACCTTGATATCGAGCTCATGGAGCGGGTCGACCCCGGCGAGGCCGTCGTGAGGCTCGGGCGGGCCTTGCCCCGCGGGCTCGAGGTCCGGGACGCCCGTTACGTCAGCCCCCGGGGACCGGCCCTGATGGTCGAGTTCGACACGGCGTCTTACCTGGTGCGGGTTCCCTCGGGCCTCCGCGGGCCGGAGGAGTGGCGCGGCGCGGTGGAGCGGCTGCTGGCGAGGCCGACCCTCGAGGTCACCCGGGAGAAGGAACCGGCCGGGTCGCCCGGCAAGGGCCGGCGAGCCAGGGTCGTCGACCTCCGCCCTCTGGTGAGGCGGCTTCGGGTCCGGGGAGCGGAGGACGGCTGGGTGACTCTCTTCATGGAGCTCGCCCTGAGCGAGAAGGGTACGGCCCGGCCGGAGGAAGTCGCCGGCCTTCTCCGGGAGGCGGTCGGAGAGGGCCCGGCCGAGCCGGGTTCGGTGACAGCGGTCAGACTGGGATTGCGGCGCGAGGCTCCGCCCCGGGGCTAGAACCGGCGCCGCCGGCGCATCCAAAACGGCATTTCGGGCCAACGGCCCCTTACAGGAGTGACCCACGTGCAAAAAGAGATTCTGGTGAACGTCGAACCGGGCGAGACCCGGGTGGCGGTCCTCGAGGACAATTCCCTGGTCGAAATCTACTACGAGCGCCCCACCGGGCAGCGCACCGTCGGGAGCATCTTCAAGGGTAAGGTCGAGAACGTTCTCCCCGGAATGCAGGCCGCTTTCGTCAACATCGGACTCGAGCGCAACGCCTTCCTCTACGTCAGTGACGCCCTCCCGGCCAAGAACGCCGACGAGGAAGGCGAGGACCAGGTCCGGGTGGAGCACCACCGGGAGCGGAACGGCAAGCTCACCATCGAGGACCTCCTCAGGCCCGGCCAGGAGATAATGGTCCAGGTCGTGAAGGAGGCCATCGGCACCAAGGGCGCCCGCGTGACGACCCACTGCACCCTGCCCGGACGTTACCTGGTCCTCATGCCCACCGTGGACTACGTGGGCGTCTCGCGCCGTATCGAGAATGACCGCGAGCGCGACCGCCTGAGGAAGATCGCCGAGCGCATCCGGCCCCCGCACATGGGGCTCATCGTCCGGACCGTCGCCGACGGGAAGGCCGAGAGCGACCTCGCCCAGGACGCCCAGTTCCTGACCAAACTCTGGCGGAAGATTCAGGACCGCTACCGCTCGGACCCGGCGCCGCACCTTCTGCACAAGGACATGGGGCTCATCTACCAGATAATCCGAGACACCTTCACCGAGGAGAACGACCGGTTCGTCATCGACTCCAAGCACGAGTACGAGAAGGTCCTCGAGCTCCTCGACGACATCGCCCCCAATCTGAAGAAGCGGGTCGAGCTGTTCTACAGCAGCGAGCGAACGATTTTCGATCTTTACAACCTCGAACCGGAGATAGAGAAGGCCGTCAGGCGACGCGTGTGGCTCAAGAGCGGCGGCTACCTCGTCATCGACCGGACCGAGGCCCTCACCGCCATAGACGTCAATACCGGGAAGTACGTCGGCACGGTCGACCTCGCCGACACCGTCTTCCGGACCAACCTCGAGGCGGCCCGGGAGATAGCCCGTCAGCTCAGACTGCGGGACATCGGGGGAATCATCATCGCCGACTTCATTGACATGGAGAGTGAGAGCCACCGGAAGAAGGTCCTCCAGACCCTGGAGGAGCATCTCAAGCGCGACCGGACCAAGACCTACGTCCTCGGCATCACCCAGCTCGGTCTGGTGGAGATAACGCGGAAGAAGGCCAAGCAGTCCCTTGACGACGCCCTTCACAAGCCCTGCCCCTACTGCGACGGCCGGGGCCGCGTCCTCTCCGAGGAGAGCGTCGCGGCCAAGCTCCGCCGGGAGATAAAGGCCATGCTGAGGCGGAGCCCGGAGGAGGCCATCCTTGTCGAGGTCCATCCGGCCGTGGCCGCCCTGCTCATCGGAGCCGGCGGAACGAACCTGAGGGCCCTCGAGAACGAGACCGGCAAGACCATCTACATCCGGGGCTCCGACCAGTGCCACCTCGAGAACCTCGTTGTCCGGGCCATGGGGGCCCGCGACGAGGTCGAGGGCAAGGCCCTGCCGGTCCGGCCGGGCCAGGTCCTCGAAGTCAAGGTGGAGGAACCGCACGTCTCCAACCTCTGGGACGGCATCGCCCGGGTCGAGGGCTACGTCCTCGACGTCGAGGGCGGGGCCAAGCTCGTCGGGGAGAAGGTCCGGGTCGAGGTGACCAAGGTCCACCGCACGTACGCCAAGGCTAGAGTCCTCAAGGCCGTCGAGGGCTGAAGGCCGGGCGGAGAGCCGCCCGCGGCGCGCGGGTTCCTTGACATCCGGCGACTCGCCGTGCTAGATTAGGGTGTTCTCAGTAGCCCGGTAGCGGCGGGATGCGAGCCACCGGGCTCGTTTTTCGGAGGTCCGGCCGTGTACGCGATCATCGAGACAGGCGGAAAGCAGGTCAGGGTTTCCAAGGGCGACGCCCTCGACGTCGAGCGGCTCCCTGGAGAGCAGGGTTCCACGGTCATCTTCGACCGGGTCCTCGTCGTGAAGAAGGATAACGGAGAGGTCAAGGTCGGCAGCCCGTTCGTTCCCGGAGCCAAGGCGACGGCGAAGATCATTGAGGAGTTCAAGGACGACAAGGTCATCGTCTTCAAGTACAAGTCGAAGGTCAACTACCGCCGGAAGAAGGGCCACCGCCAGATAAAGACCAAGGTGAAGATAGAGGACATCGACGCAGGCGAATAGACGGCCGATGTCGTCTCGGTCCGGCAAGGGTCCGGCAAGGAGGTGTCGATATGGCTCACAAGAAGGGCATGGGAAGCTCCCGTAACGGCCGGGACAGCCACAGTCAACGGCTCGGCGTCAAGAGCCACGACGGGCAGCTCGTGACCACAGGCAGCATCATCGTCCGCCAGCGCGGCACGAAGGTCCTCCCGGGGGCCAACGTGGGCCGCGGCCGTGACGACACGCTCTTTGCCATGGTCGACGGCTACGTCCGCTTCGAGCGCAAGGGGCGGACCAAGACCCGGGTGTCCGTCGCCCCGATGGAGATACCCGAGCTCACGGCTGCGGCCGGGCTCGGGGTCCAGGGCTCGGCCGAGTGAGACGGGAAGTCTCCGGAGACGGCCCCCGTCCGGAGGCGAGCGGTATCCGATAGGAAGAGAGGGCCCGGCGGAAGCCGGGTCCTTCATCATATTCCGGAGGCGCTCCGGCGGGGTCGGCGCCCCGATGGGTCGGTATCAGAAAGGAATCGCCGGGACGCCCGCGAAGGACGGCGCCCGGGATGGTCGGATGCCCCTCCCCGGATTGCCGGGACCGACGACCGGCAGCGTTGACCGGCGGGCATCGGCGGGGTCGCGGGTGTCAGGAACGGAAGGCGGAACGGGACTAGACGGAAGCGTGCGGCGGGCGGGAGGACTTCCCCGTGAAGTGGTTCGCCCCACCCACTAAAGCCGGGCTCTCTCCGACGGCCCTGGACGTGATTCTCGTCGCCCGGGGGTTCCGGCACACCTTTCTGAACGACCTCCAGGTCCTCGGCGGCCGGCTCCAGCTCGGCCAGCTCAGGACGGCGACGGAATACCTCCGCCGGGTGAAATCAAGACTAACCCTCGATTCGGCCCTGGCCTCCCTCAGTTACCCGGACCTCGAGGCAGCCATGATTCTGGCCAGGGTCCGGGCGGAAGCCGCCGGTCTGAGCTTCCTGGCCCGGGTCATGGGCCCCCCCGACCCCGGCTACCTCGCTTCCGCGGCTGCCGCCCGCGACTCCAAGCGCACCTCGTGGAGAGGCGTCCCGGAGGCCTTTCCCGTCGCCGTCCTGACCATGGTGACGGCCATCATCGCCCGGGCGGCCGAAGCCGGGGTCACCGACCTCGAGGCGACCCTCGGCGTCCGGGACGACCGCCCGGAGATAACCGTCAGGGTGCCGGCGGCCATCGAGGGGCTGGTGGGAATCGAGGATGAGGTCCTCAAAGCCAGCGGGTTCACCGTCACCACCCCCGGGACGGCCAGCGCGGTCGGGCTGGAGTGGCGGACGGCCGGGGAGTGCGCCGGCCCCTCGGCCGTGGCTGAGGCGCGGGCGGAGGAAGAGGGCCTCGAACTGGTCATCCGGGCGCCCGGCCCGTCAAGCGGAGGATAGCGCGTTGTTCGTTGACGAGGCCAAGGTCTACGTAAAGGCAGGGAACGGCGGGAACGGGCTTGTCGCGTTCCACCGGGAGAAGTACGTACCCCGCGGCGGTCCCAGCGGAGGCGACGGCGGTGACGGCGGAAGCGTCGTCTTCGTCGTCACCCCGGGACTTCGGACTCTCCTCGACTTCCGCTACCGGCAGCACCTCGTCGCCGAGAACGGTCGGAACGGTGGACCTTCCCGACGGGCGGGACGAAAGGGGGCCGACCTCCTCGTCCCCGTTCCGCCCGGCACCGTGGTTCGGGAGGACGGAACGGACCGGCTCATCGCCGACCTGACCCGCTCCGGCCAGAGGGCGGTCGTCGCCCGGGGCGGCCGCGGCGGCCGTGGGAACGCCCGCTTCGCTACGTCCACCGAGAGGGCGCCCTCGTTCGCCGAGAAGGGGGAGCCGGGTGAGGAACTCACGGTCAGGCTAGAGCTCAAACTCGTGGCCGATGCCGGCCTTGTGGGCCTCCCCAACGCCGGGAAATCGACCTTTCTCTCCCGGGTTTCGGCCGCGCGGCCCAAGATCGCCGACTACCCCTTCACGACCCTCGTCCCCAACCTCGGCGTCGTGGCCGTCCCGGACCGAGAGGGCGCGTCTTTCGTTCTGGCCGATATCCCCGGTCTGATAGAGGGGGCCCAC
Source organism: Symbiobacterium sp. (assembly GCA_020725405.1). GTDB lineage: Bacteria > Bacillota > Sulfobacillia > UBA995 > UBA9673 > DYFB01. The sequence continues at coordinate 30,699 of DYFB01000033.1, forward strand.
CAGGGGAGCGGCCTCGGGGACAAGTTCCTGAAGCACATCGAGCGCACGAGAGTGCTCGTCCACCTCGTCGACACCTCTCCGGCGGCCGCCGAAGACCCCGTCCGGGCCTACGAGACCGTCCGGACCGAACTCGGCCTGTACGACCCGCCGCTGGCCGGGCGGCCGGAGATCGTCGCGGCCACGAAGCTCGACCTCCGCGGGTCGGAGGAGGGAGCGCGCCGTCTTGAGGAGCACCTCCGGCGGACCGAGCCGGGGCGGACGCTCTTCCGCACCTCGCCGGCTACAGGCGAAGGCCTCCCCGAGGTGGTGCGGGCGGTCGCCGACGTTCTCGCGGCCGCCGGGCCCCCCGAGGAAGGGGTGCCGGAGGACGCCGCCTCGCCGGCGAACGCCGCCGCGGACGGCGACGGGAGGGAGTTCTCAGTGTCGGTCGAGGGCGGGACCTTCGTCGTCCGGGGACGGGACATCGAGCGTGACGTGGTCATGACCGACCTCGAGCACGACGCGGCCCTAAGGCGGCTCCACGAGAGGCTGAGGCGGCGGGGCGTCCTCCGGGCCCTGCGGGCGGCCGGAGCCGGCCCTGGGGCCACGGTCCGCATCGGCGAGTTCGAGTTCGAGTACAGCGACGACTGATCCGACAACGGCGACGAGCGGCGCGGAGGTCGGCTCCCGGCGGAGGATTGCAGCGAGGACCCCAGCGGAGGATCCCGGCGGAGGATGGCGGTCGGGTCCGTGGTAGTACACAGCTAGACGAGTTCCTACGTTCCCAGGGCGGTGTGGATGTGGTCGCCGGACGACAGGTGGCGAGGGTCGGCCTCATGGGCGGGACCTTCGACCCGATTCACCTTGCTCATCTCGTAACGGCCGAGGCGGCCCTCGAGCAGTACCAGCTCGATAAGGTGATCTTCATCCCGACGGGCCTTCCCCCGCACAAGCAGGACCACCCCGTGACCGACGCGGAGCACCGCTTCAACATGGTGACCCTCGCCGCCGCAGGGAACGAGCGGTTCGAGGTGAGCCGCATCGAGATTGAACGGGAAGGTCCGTCCTTCACCGTCGATACTCTGGAGGAGATGGCCTGCCGCCTGCCCCCGGGGTCGCGCCTCTACTTCATCACCGGCGCCGACGCCATCCTCGGTATCGAGAGCTGGCGGGAACCGGACCGGCTCTTCCGGCTCTGCCGGTTCATCGCCGCGCTCCGGCCGGGCATCCCGGTGGAGAGGGCGCGGGAGGGGCTCAGGCGCCTCGAGGAGAGGTACTCCTCCCGGATCCTCGAGGTGGAGGCGCCGGCGCTCGACATCTCGTCGAGCGACATCCGCAGGCGCGTGACCGCCTCCCGGAGCATTCGCTACCTCGTGCCGGACGCGGTCGAGGCCTACATCCGGAAGCACGGCCTCTACCGGTCCGGGTGAGGAAGAACGTTGTGAATGAAATGTGCGGTTCTAAGTAGTAAAATGGTGGATGATGTCTCCGGTGAGCGCGACGCCTGCGCCCCCGAGCACTCGGGCTCCAGGTGGAAGAGGCGGATGACCTTGGCTAAGAGATGGTTCGAGCGGGTGTTCGCTCCGAGCGGCCCCGGCGGATCCGGCGGCCTGCGCCGCGCCGAACGCGCGGCCGCTCACTCCGACCTGCTCGGTCCTTCGGCCTCCTCGCGGGCCTCCCGAAACAGGAGCAAGCGGACCCGGAGGCCGGGGTTCTCTGTCCGGCTGATAGGCATCGGCGGCATCATTCTGGCCACCCTCATCCTCATCGCGGGGATAGGTGTCTACGTCTTCCTGGGCTGGATGACGAACCCCCTCCACTTCGAGAGCCTGGCCAAAGCGGTCCCGGGTATGAGAGTCAATGTGCTCGTCATGGGCCTTGACGCCTATCTCGACCACGCGGGGCGGGCAGTTCCGGACTTCGATATCCATACCGCGGTCGGGTCGCGGACGGACACGATGATGCTCATCAGCGTCGACCCGCAGACCCGGGATGTCGTGGTCATCTCCCTCCCGCGGGACACGAGGGTCATCATCGCCGGCCGCGAGAGCTACGGCTACGACAAACTCGGCCACGCCCATGCCTACGGGCGCAAGCCCGGAGACGGGGCCAACATGCTCATCGCCACGGTATCCCAGTTCCTGGATATCCCCATCCACTACTACGTAAGAATCAACTCGAGCGGTGTGGCCCGCATCGTCGACCTCCTCGGGGGGGTTGAGGTCTACGTCGAGCGGGACATGTACTACCACGACCCCTACCAGAATCTGACTATCAACCTGAAGGCCGGCCTCCAGGTGCTGAAGGGCGAGGACGCCGTCGGGTTCCTCCGCTACCGCTCGGACGGGGGCGACCTCTACCGTATCGACCGCCAGCAGAGGTTCCTGAAAGCCCTGCGGGACAAGCTCTTCACCTTCGGGGTCATTGCGAAGATACCGTCGCTCCTGTCGGAGATAGCCGACAATATCGATACGAACATGACCAGGTCGGAGATGATAGCCTACGCCAGGCTCGCCGCCCAGGCCGACATGCCTAACCTGAGAACTGAGATTCTCCCCGGATATGTCGCGGACATCGAGGACCCGGGGAAGCCGCCCCGGAGCTATTGGGTGCCCAAGATGGACGAGTGCCGGGCCCTCATCGAGGAGTGCATCTGGGGGGTCGACCGGGAGGCCAACGCCGGCATCACTGTCGAAGTCCTGAACGGGACCGAAGTGGCCGGGCTGGCCGCCCGCTTCGCGGAGGAGCTCCGGCGCCAGGGCTACGCCGTTATCTCGGTAGGGAACGACCCCAACCCGGGACACGAGAAGACCGAGATCATCGACCGCTCGCGGGACGAAGACAAGCTGAGACGCCTGTCCCGGGCGGTCCTGAGGTACCTCCCGGAGGCCCGCCTCGGACGGGCCCGGCCCATCGAGGGCCGGCCTGACTTCACGGTTATCGTCGGCGCCGACTATGCGGAGCTGTTGGTCGGCGGGGACGCCGGAGGCGGGGGTTAGAGAGTCCGGTCGGCTTCGGGGCGACCCGCGGCTGGCGGCAGTGAGGAGGCGGTTCATTGGAGGTCACCCGCGACCTGGCGATTCTGGCCACCCGGGCGGCCGAAGAGCGAAAGGCGTCGAACGTCCTGCTCCTGGACCTTCGCGGCCTCACCCTGCTGGCCGACTACTTCCTCATCGCCAGCGGGGACAGTCAGCGCCAGGTGAGAGCCATCGCCGAGCATCTCGAGGAGACGCTCGGCCGGGCCGGGCTGCGGCTCCTCCACCGTGAGGGTTTCGAGAAGGCGCGCTGGGTCCTGCTCGATTTCGGCGGTCTTGTGTGCCACATCTTCAATCCGGCCGACCGCGACTTCTTCGGGCTCGAGCGCTTCTGGGGCGACGCTCAGCGGGTGCCCCTCGACGGCCAGCGTTCGACTTGACGCGTCGCGACCGTGTCTCATATAATGAACGACGCAGTATGACCGGCCAACTGAACCGCTTTTCGGCAAAGCGATGACCGGAAGCAGTAGGCCCGTTCGGCTTCTCCCAGAGAACCGGGTGTGAACGGGTGGGAACCGGCAGGAGCCGGAGGGCCGAACTCGTCCGGGAGCGCGCTGGCGAAACCGCCAGTAGTCAGCGACGGATGGCCGCCGTTACCCGGCCGTAGAGTGGATAGAGGGCGCAGTCTTGGTGGGGCCGTAGCTCAGCTGGGAGAGCGCGTGAATGGCATTCACGAGGCCGTGGGTTCGACCCCCATCGGCTCCACCATTATAACTTTTTATCAATAAGGGTGGTACCGCGGGAAGCTCGAGGGCTTCTCGTCCCTGAGGACGAGAAGCCCTTCGGCTTATCCGGGCCGCTATCCGGACCGCGCGGACCGCCCGCACCCGGAGGGACCCCGATGCAGACGCGGGTTTCTGAACCGAAGACGGCTGGGGCGGCCGGAGTCGCCCCGCCCCAGATCGGCCGGCGCTACGACTTCCGCCGCATCGAGAAGAAGTGGCAGGACGAATGGGACCGGCGGCGGGCCTTCGACGTCGACGCCGACCCGGACCGCCTCAAGTACTACTGCCTGGTCATGTTCCCGTACCCCTCGGGGGAGATCCACATGGGCCACTGCCGGGTCTACAGCATCGGCGACGTCGTGGCCCGCTACAAGAAGATGTGCGGCTACAACGTCCTTCACCCGATGGGCTGGGACGCCTTCGGCCTGCCGGCGGAGAACGCGGCCATCAAGGCCGGCCGGCACCCCCGGGACTGGACCGTGGCCAACATCAACCGGATAAAGGAACAGCTCCATGACCTCGGGATGAGCTACGACTGGCGCCGTGAGGTCACGGCCTGCTTTCCCGATTACTACCGCTGGACGCAGTGGCTCTTCCTCCTGATGTACCGCCGCGGGTTGGCCTACCGGAAGAAGGCCCCCGTGAACTGGTGCCCGACCTGCGCCACGGTGCTGGCCAACGAGCAGGTCGTCGGCGGCGCGTGCTGGCGGTGCGAGACCCCCGTCGTCAAGAAAGAGCTCGAGCAGTGGTTCCTGCGTATAACCGATTACGCCGACCGCCTGCTTGACGACCTCGCCCTGCTCACCGGCTGGCCGGACAGGGTCCTGACCATGCAGGCCAACTGGATAGGGCGGAGCCGAGGGGCCTATATCGACTTCCCGCTGGCGGACGGGTCCGGGGAGCGGCTCCGGGTCTTCACCACCCGTCAGGACACCCTGTGCGGGGCGACGTACATGGTCGTCGCCCCGGAGCACCCGCTGGTCGCGCGCCTCATCTCCGCTGGCGGGCCCGGGAGCGAGGAACTGCGGCGGTTCGCCGAACGGGCCCGCAACCTCTCGGAGATCGACCGGACCAGCGACCCGGAGAAGGAGGGGCTCGACACCGGTCTCCGCTGCGTCAACCCGGCTACGGGCGAGACCATCCCCATCTACACGGCCAACTACATCCTCCTCGAGTACGGCACGGGGGCCGTCATGGGCGTTCCCGCCCACGATCAGAGGGACTTCGAGTTCGCCCGGAAGTACGGCCTGCCCGTCCGGGTGGTCATCAAGGGCCCCGACTCGCCCGGGAGCGCCGACGAGATGACGGAGGCCTACGACGGGCCGGGGGTCATGGTGAACTCGGGACGGTTCGACGGCCTGTCGAGCGAGGAGGGCCTGGAGAAGGTGGCCGCCTGGCTCGAGACGGAGGGGCTCGGGGCGAAGACGACCATCTACCGGCTCCGCGACTGGCTCATCTCACGCCAGAGGTACTGGGGCGCCCCCATCCCGGTGGTCTACTGCGAGGACTGCGGCGTGGTGCCCGTTCCGGAGGACGAGCTCCCCGTCATGCTCCCGTACCAGGTGGACTTCACGCCCGGGGTCTCGCCGCTGGCGAGGTCGGAGGACTTCGTCAGGACCACCTGCCCGGGGTGCGGCCGGCCCGCCCGCCGGGAGACCGACACGATGGACACCTTCGTCTGCTCGTCCTGGTACTACCTCCGCTACACGTCCCCCGGCCACGACAAGACGCCCTTCTCCCGGGAGGAGGTCGACTACTGGATGCCCGTCGACCAGTACATCGGCGGCATCGAGCACGCCGTCCTCCACCTGCTGTACTCGCGGTTCTTCACCAAGGTCCTTCATGACGCCGGGCTCGTCGGCTTCGTCGAGCCCTTTACCAACCTCCTGGCCCATGGGATGGTCACCAAGAACGGGGCGGCCATGTCCAAGTCCAAGGGGAACATCGTCTCACCGGACGAGATAACCGTGAGGTTCGGGGCCGACACGGCCCGCGTCTTCACCCTCTTCGCGGCCCCGCCCGACAAGGACTTCGAGTGGACCGACTCCGGGGTCGAGGGCATCTTCCGGTTCCTCGGCCGAGTCTGGCGCATCGTCCACGACCTGGGCGGCGCGGGAGGAGCCGGCGGTTCGCCGTCCCCCGACGAGGCCGACCGGGACATCCTGCGCTCGGCCCACCGGATGGTCCGGAAGATGACCCTCGATATCGACCGGCGGTTCAACTTCAACACGGCCATCAGCGCGGCCATGGAGACGGTGAACGACCTCTACCGCTACGCGGAGAGCGTGCCGCCGGCGCGCCGTTCGCCGGCCGTCGTCCGGGAGGTCCTGGAGAAGCTCGTCCTGTGTCTTGCGCCCTTCGCCCCGCATCTGGGCGAGGAGCTCTGGCAGGTCCTCGGCGGCGAGGGGAGCGTTCACGACCAGAGATGGCCGAGCTGGGATGAGGACCTTGTCCGGGCCGAGGAGGTCGAGGTGGCGGTTCAGGTGAACGGCCGCATCCGTGACCGGGTGGTCGTGGCCGCCGGGACCGGAGAAGCCGAGCTGAGGGAGCTCGCCCTGGCCCTCGAGAAGGTCCGTCCCCACGTGGAGGGCCGGAAGGTCGTGAAGGTCGTCGCCGTGCCGGACAGGCTGGTGAACATCGTCGTCAAATAGTGGGCGGCTCCGCGGGAGTCGCCCTTTCTCGCCGGAGGGACGGCCGCCCGACCGGCGAATGACCCGCCCCCAACCCGACCCGGGCCGCCGGCGGCCGCGGACCAAACCGGGAGAAGCCGCCGTCGGGCCGGCCGAGGCTGGGGGTGTCGTCTTTGCCCGGCCTAGCCGCTGACGAGAAGCTGGTCATCGTTCTCCTGGTCGGCCTGACCCTGACGGCCGGCGCCCTGCTCTACTGGGAGGGCCGCGGGACCGCCCTCACCCTTGAGGGTGCGCTCCCGCGGGAGGGTTTGCAGCCGGCGGCCGGCGTCGGCCCCGGCGGGGGCGCGGCCCTCCCGGGATCCGACGGCGCGCCGGGCGAGGCGGGCGCCGGCGGCCCGTCCGGCGAGGAGGCGGCGGCCGAGCCTCCGGCCGAGGTAGTTGTGCATGTAGCTGGGGCGGTCCTCCGCCCCGGAGTCTACTCCCTTCCCGAAGGAAGTCGGGTCATCGACGCCGTGACCGCCGCTGGCGGGGTCAAGGCGTCGGCCGACCCGGACGCGGTAAACCTGGCCCGGCGGGTGGCCGACGGGGAGCAGGTTTACATTCCCACCCGGGACGAGACGCGAGCCTCTTCCGCGTGGCCGGCGGTCCGGGAAGCTCAGAACCAGGCGGCGGGCGGGCCGGCGACCGGCGGGAAGGTCAACATCAACACGGCCTCCCAGGCCGAACTCGAGACCTTGCCGGGCGTGGGCCCGAGCATCGCCCGGCGGATCATCGAGTACCGCCTCCAGAACGGCCCCTTCCGGGCTCTCGAGGAGCTCATGAACGTCTCCGGCATCGGGGAGAAGCGCTTCGCCGAACTCGTCGACCTCATCACCATCCGCTGACGGAGGGCGGGCCGGGACTCAGCCGAGGGCGGCCCAGGCGCAGGCGGGGACTCAGCCGAGGGCGGCCCAGGCGCAGGCGACCGCGCAGGCGGTCATGAGGACCATGACCGGCCAGTACTCGCGGTAGAGGCGGGTGGGGCTCACCCCGAAATACTGCCCGGAGAAGATCTGGCACAGGTGGACCGGGGACATGAAGTAGGCGATGAAGCCGGAGGTGTAAAGGACGGCCGTCACCGCGGCGAGCTGGTCCGGGTGGACCAGGGGCAGGACCACGGGAAGGGCGATGCCGACATGCACTGTCGGGACTCCCGAGACGAAACCCACGGCCATCGGCAGAAGGAGCGTGAGGACCCACGGGGGAAGGCCGGCTCCCACCAGGCGGGAGACCAGGGCCCCGGAGGCGCCCGAGTCGGTCATCACCCGGCTGAAGACCATCACTCCGGCCATGGCGTAGACTATCTTCCACTGGATTCCGGCCCAGGCCGCCGGCAGGCCGAGGAGGCGGAAGCCCTCGTGGCCCCGGGAGAGGATGAGAGCCAGGACGAGACCGAGTCCCACCGAGAGATAGATGGGCGGTCGCAGGGGGCCCAGGCCTACTGAGAGGATGACTCCGACGATGAGGGGGGAGGCCGAGGTGAGGAAGACCGCTAGGGCCGCCCGGCGGGCCGTCCCCGCGCCGCCCGTGTCACCGGCGTCCGCGGAGGCCGCGCTCTCGGCGGCCGTCGGGCGGGCCCGCCGAAGGAGGACGAGATAGCCCCCGACCAGCATCACTGCGGTGAAGGGCAGATTGCGGAGGATGAGCGCGTCCAGGGGGACGCCGGCCAGCCGGGCGGCGAGGACGAGCGACGGGGTGAAGGGGGCGATGAAGAACCAGGCGTGCCGGAAGATGAGGTTGACCGCCGCCTTCCGCATCCGGCTGAGGCCGAGGCTGTCGCCGAGCCCGTCGACCATCGGCGCGGAGAGGATGGCCCCGCCGATGACCGGCAGGGCCCCGATGATCGAGGGGACGGCCATGATGGCCAGCCTGGCCCCGCCCACAAGACGGGTGACGGACCGCACCATGGTGTCGAGAAGCCCGAACTCCCTGAGAACGCCGGCGAGGGAGGTTATGACGGCCACGCCGAGGAGGAGCTCGACCGTCCCGGGGTCGGTAAGCGCCCGCCACACTGAGGCGGTGAGGTCGCCGGGAGCCATCGACGAGGTCAGGGCGAGGAGCCCGGTTCCGACGACCAGGCTCGTCCCGAGTTCGACCCGGCGGGCGACGAGGGTCAGGACGACGGCGAAAGTGAGGAGAAGCCCGGCGAGCTGCAGCAGTGGTATTCACTCTCCACATGGGTCTTGCCAGGAACAGACGAGCTAGGACCCTCTATGAGCCTTCTATGAGGCCGCCTCGATTCCTGTATCCGGACCGGGCCCGGCGGGCGGCCGGGGAAAAGGAGGCGCCGGCCGGTGGTCCGCCCGCTCCTGGTCGTGACCGTGGTCTACACCGCCGGGGTCACCGCGGGGCACCTCGCCAGGCCGTGGCCCGCGGTGCCTCTGGTCCTCGGCTGTCTCTGCCTGGCCGCGGCGGTTCTCGCCCGGGTCCCTCGGGCCCTTCTCGCCGCGGTATTCCTCGCCGGGGCCCTGATGTCCGCCCTGGCCTGGTCGAGACTCGGCCCGGGCCCGGCCGACGTCCTCCTGGTCGGGGCCGGGTCGGCCGGCCTGTCGGAGGCCGTCCGAGAGGGCGGTCTTCCGGCCCGCTGGGTGGTCGTCGACGGGGCGGTCGCCTCCGAACCGAGACCGGCCGGGGACCAGCGGTCCTCGTCCTTCCTCCTCCGGGCCGAAGCGGCCGGGCCCTACTGGCGGCGGGGCGAGGTCCTCCACGTCGTGGTCCGCTCCGGGCCGGGGTCCGGCCTCGGGCCCGGGGACCGCCTCCGCGTGGCCGGGTTCCTCTCGCGCCCTCGGTCGCCCGGCAACCCCGGGGAGTTCAACTTCCCCCTTCATCTCGCCGTTTCGGGGGTGCGCTACACCCTTGCCGCGAGGTGGTGCGCCCCGGCGCCCGGGAACCTGGGCGGCCCGCGGGGAGGTCTTCGGGGACTGGCCGGCCGGGCCGCGGCCGCCTGCCGGGGCCTGCGAGACAGGCTCCTGGACCGGGTCGCGGCGGCCCTCCCGGCGGGCGAGGCCGCCCTCCTGGCCAGCCTCGTTTTCGGGGACACGAGCCGCCTTCCGGAGGATGTCGCCCGCGACTTCCGCCGCTCAGGGGTCTACCACATCCTCGCCGTGTCGGGCTCCAACGTGGCCTTCGTGGCCTCGGGGTTCTGGCTGGCCGCCCGGCTGGCCCTGGCGGCCGTCGGCCTGCGGGGCCGGCCGGCCGACCGGCTCGTGCTACCGGCGACGGCCGCGGTCCTCCCGGCCTACGCGGTCATGGCCGGCCTGGGCCCGTCCGTCGTCCGGGCCACTCTGATGGCCGAGGCCGGCCTCGTCTATCTCTGGCTCGACCGCCGCCGGGAGCTCGGGGCCCCTGTCTGCCTCGCCGCCCTGGTCATGCTGACGGTCCGCCCCCTGGCCATCACCGACGTGGGCTTCCAGCTCTCCTACGCCGCAACCCTCGGCATCCTCGCCCTCTACCCGCCGCTCCGCCGGTGGGCCTCGCCGGCGGGCCGGCGGGCCGTTCTGCCTCGGCCCCTCCGGGGTCCGGCCGCCGCCGTTTCACAGGTCGCGCTGGTGAGCCTGGCGGCCCAGGCTGCAGTCGCCCCGCTCCTGGCCCTGCACTTCGGGGAAGTGTCGGTGGTCGGCCTCGCGGCCAACACCGTCGTCGTCCCCCTGGCCGGCCTGGCCGTGACCGCGGGCCTCGGAGCAGGCGGGGCGGCGATGTGCGGCCCGCTGGGTGGGCTCCTCGGAGGGCCGCTCTTCTCCCTGACCTCCCTCCTCCTGAAGGCCACGGCCGGAGCGGCCCGGCTGGCAGCCGGGGTCCCCCTGGCCTCGCTCGTCGTGGGCTCACCGCCGCTCCCGGTCGTCGTTGGGTACTACGCCGCCCTCCTCTGGGTCCTCCGGGGCGCCGGGCTCGGACGGGCCCGCCGGCGCGTTCTCCTCTCGCTGGTCGCGGCCGGCGCCGTGGTCGTCGCCGGACTGGGAACCGGGTTGGCCGTCCGGGCCGTCCGCGGGCCGGAGGTCGAGGTCGTCTTCCTCGACGTCGGGCAGGGCGACGCGGCCGTCATCCACCTTCCGGGAAGGCGGGCGGTCCTCATCGACGCCGGCCCGGCCGGGGCCGGACGGAGGGTCGTCGTCCCATACCTCAAGCACCGTGGGCAGGGACGGCTAGATGTGGTCTTCCTGAGCCACCTTCACGACGACCACGTGGTCGGTCTGGTGGAGGTCCTGGCCGACCCGTCCCTGTCGGTCGGAGCCATCGTCACCCGGCCGGGAGCCCTGTCCGCGCCCCGACCCCCCGGCTTCGACCTGGTCCTGGCCTCGGCCGCTGCACGGGGGGTCCCGGTGCTCGAGGCCCGAGCGGGAGCCCGCCTGTCCTCCGGGCGGGGGTGGGGCGCGCTCGTCGTCCTGGCCGCGGGCGGTGAGGCCCTCGGGATCGGCGAGTCGTCGGTGGAAAACAACCGGAGTCTGGTCCTCCAGCTCCTGACCTGCGGCGTTACGTTCCTCTTCCCGGGGGACCTCGAGGGGGCGGGGGAGGAGGCCCTGCGCGGCGGCGTGCCCGCCGGGGAGCTGGCCTCCCTGGTCCTCAAGGTCTCCCACCACGGCAGCCTCTATGCGACGACAGAGTCCTTTCTCGCGGCCGTCCGCCCCGGCCTAGCCGTCATAAGCGCGGGGGCGAACACCTTCGGCCACCCCGCGCCGGCGACCGTCCAGCGACTCGAGGACGCGGGGGCGGCGGTCGTGGTCACCCGGGTCGAGGGGGCCGTGCGGTGCGTGGCGTCCGCCGGCCGCCTCCGGGTGACGTGCTTCCGGTCGGGCCGGTTCCTGACCGCCCCTGACCCTGCCGGCGAGGAGGGCGCGTCCTAACGGCGGCGAACAAGGGGCTCGGAGGGGTGCCGCGTGAAGAGCGCCGAGGCCGCCCTGGCCGACCTCGAGGGGAACGCCGGTGTCGCCCTGGGTACGGTGGTCCTCATCCACGGCGAGGAGACCTACTACCACCGCCGCCTTCTCCGGGCCATCAAGGCCCGGACCCTCGACGCCTCCCTCGAGGCCTTCAACTACGTCGCGCTCGAGCGGGGGCAGGCCACCCTGGGCGCGGTGCGGGCCGCCGTCCTCACGCCGCCGGTCATGGCCGCCCGGCGCCTCGTCGTCGTCCGCGATCCGGCCGACCTCTCCGGAGGGCGTCCGGCCGGGCCGGGGGCGGAACCCGGGTCGGACGACGAGAGCGGGAGCGGCGACGCCGCCGGGGAGGACCCGGCCGCCGGCGTCAGCGCCGGCCCCGGCCCCGGCGGCGCCCCCGTATCGGCCGCCGCAGACGGGTCTCCGGGCCCCGACGGCGACAGCTCTCCTCCTGGGCCGGGCCCGGCCGAGGCCGCCCGCCTCTGGTCGGAGCTCCTGGCCCTGGCGCCCCCGGAGACACGGCTCGTCCTGTGCCTCAGCCGGGAGCTTCCCTCGTCGAGCCCTCTCCTCAAAGCGGCTGGCGGGCTCAGGCCCCCGGCCGAAGTCATCCGCTGCCTGCCGGCGACGGCCCGCTCGGCCGAGACCTGGGTCCGGAAGCTCGTCTCCGAGCTGGGCGGGCGCATCGACCCCCAGGCCTCCCAGGCCCTAGTGCTGCGCTCGGGAACGAGCCTGTCCGTGCTCGAGCGGGAGATAGAGAAACTCCTCGTCTATGTGGGCGACCGCGGGGTGATAACCACCGCCGACGTAGCCGCCGCCGCGACCCCGTCGGCCGAGGCGTCCGTCTTCGAGATGGTCGACCACCTCGGGGCCAGGCGCCCCTACCGGGCCGTGACGACGCTGAGGCGCCTCGTCGAGCAGGGCGAGGTTCCGCTGAGGCTCATGGCCATGGTGTCGAGGCAGGTCAGGCTCATCTTCATCACCGCGGAGATGCTGGCTTGCGGGGCCCCCGTCGCCGAGGTGGAAAAGCGACTGGGCCTACCGACCTGGGTGGTTCGGGGCTATCTCGCGCAGGCCAGGAACTTCGACCGCGGGCAACTCACGGCGATGATGCGGGACCTCGCCCGGATGGACCTCGACGTGAAGACGGGGCGGCGCGAGCCCGTCGAGGCCCTGGAGCTCTTCATCCTCAGGCAGTGCCGGTAGGACTGCTCCGGGCCGCCGCGGCGGCCTTTGCGAGGCGGGCGCGGAGATCGCGGGCGAGTCGCGACTTCCTGCGGGCGGCGCTGTTGGGGTGGATGACACCCTTGCGGGCCGCCTGGTCGAGCGCGGCGGCCACGGTCGGGTAGAGCTTCTCGGCCTCGGTCGGGTCGACGTCGAGGGTCTCGTTGAAGGCCCGGATGAGAGTCTTGAACCCCGTCCTCACCGAGGCGTTCCTCACCTTGAGCTCGCGGGCCTTCCTGGCCCGCTTGAGCGCGGACTTGATGTTCGCCATCACCTTACCCCCCACACGGTCCGCGGCGCCCTCCGGCGCCGGCCCCTCTATCTTCGCTATTATGCCGGGCCGAACCTGCCGGCACGCGCCGCGGCCGCTTCCGCGCACATAAGCCGCCCCCGGCGGGGAAACCTATCGACCGAATTCCAGGGATGGGGGGTGACGCCTGTGCGTGGCTCTGGTTGGCTCGGAGTGGTCGTCCGCTTCGTGGTCTCCGCCCTGGTCCTTCTCTTCCTGGGGGCCGTCCTACCCGGCTTCACGGTGGCCGGGTTCGTCAACGCCTTGATCGCGGCGGTGGCCATTGCGGCCATCGGCTACATCGTCGAGGCCATTCTCGGAGAGCGGGTCTCACCGCAGAGCCGGGGAGTGGTGGGCTTCATTACCGCCGCAGTGGTCATCTACGTGGCCCAGTTCTTCGTCCCGACGATGCGCGTGACGATACTCGGAGCCCTGCTCGCGTCGCTAGTCATCGGCATCATCGATGCGGTGGTTCCCACCGAGTTGAGGTAGCCCGGGGAAGCGGTTACCGACGGGCTTCCGGGCCCGCCCGAAGTGTCGGCTGGCTCCGGGGGCGCTGTAGGCGCAACTTCTCGTCCCCGCGCGGCCGACTTGAGGCCCCGTGCTCCGGCTGAGCCGGTCCGGGGCCTCTTGCCTTCCTGTCCCGCCGCATATATCTAGGAGAGGCCGCCGACCGCCGGCGGGTGGGAGGGTGACGGAGGATGATGACCGGAAGGCGACGTCGCAGGCCTGTTGCCGCCCTGCCCCGCTGGGGCCCTGTCCTCCTGGCCAGCCTGGTCCTCATCGGCGCGGCCCTTCCCGGCGCGGCGGCCATCGCGGCCGGGGGGCCCCTCTCCCGGTGGTTTCTGACGACCGCGAACTGCCGGTCGGTGTTGGAGCAGGGCGTTCCCCTTCTCGGCCGCGACCTCGGGACGGGTGGGCCGGCTCCCGTCGCCGACCCGGCGGCGGCCCCGCGCGGGGTGGCCTCGCGGCTGTTCTTCGCCCTGACCGGGGTCACCCTGGGCCGGCCGGAGTCCTTCCTCACCGCGGACCTTCCTCTGGCGCGCCTGCCCTACGCCGCTACCATTCTGGCCTCGGGGAGGTCCGGGCCCGCCGGCTCCGGTGAGGGAGGGGAGGCGGGCGCCGGGGCGGGTGCCGGGGCGGGCGCCGGGTCGGGCTCCGGCGCCGGGTCGGGCGGGAGCGGTGCGTCCGGGGGCGCGCCGGTCTCCGTTCCCGGATCGGGCCAGCCGTCCTCCCCCGCGATGGGCGGCGGGACCGGGGACCCTGCGGCCCCGCCCTACGCCGGGCTTCCGGCGGAGGCCGGTGTGCCCGACGAGACCCGGATGGTGGACCAGGAGGCCCTGCTCTATGTCTACGGCACGCGCGACCCGGTCATCGCCATCGTCCACACCCACGGGTCGGAGAGCTTCCTGCCCGCCGTCCAGGCCATGGCCCGGGCCAGGGACCCGTCGGCCGACGTCTCGAAGCTCGACTCCTTCAGTACCGACCGGTCGGTGAACGTCGTCCGGGTCGGGGAGGAGCTCGCCCGCTACCTGTGGGCGGCCCACGGTATCTCTAGCGTGCAGTCGCGGCGGCTGCACGATCTCAAGGAGGAAGGGTTCCGCCTCGGGGCCTACAACCGCTCGCTCGAAACGATGACGGCCATCCTCCGGCGGCACCCCCGGGTGAAGGTGCTCATCGACCTTCACCGCGACGCCCCGGGCCGCGAGATGACCACGACCGTCCTGAACGGCACCCCGGTCGCCACAATCCTGGTCATCGTCGGGACCGACCGGATGCTCGAGAACCCCCACTGGCGGAAGAACTACGATTTCGCCCGGCGGCTCGTGGCGACCATGGAGCAGATGTACCCCGGTCTCTCGCGGGGCCTGCTGGTACGGGACGAGCGCTACAACCAGCACGTGATGGAGCGGACGCTCCTTCTCGAGATCGGCGGCCAGGAGAACACCCTGGAGGAGGTCTTCGCCGCCGTCCGCTGCCTCGGAGACATCCTCGCCCAGCTCTTCGCCGAGGGCTTCGACCTCTAGGCCCTTCAGGCCGGCGGGGGAGGGCGGCGCCCACGGGCCGCCCGGTCCGGACCCCCTCCCCGCCCTCCCTTGACAACGCCCCAGCCGGGTGGTATTTTCAGGCCAGGGTTAGCACTCTCGCTGCTAGAGTGCTAAGCACCGCGACCCGGCCCACAGACGGGGACAGGGAGGACAGAGAGGGCAGAGAGAGCAAGAAGAACGGAGAGGACAGAGGGGACAGAGAGGAGGGAGCGACGGTGACGATCTCCGACCTCAGCGAGCGGCAGAGGCGGGTCCTGCGGGCCATTGTCGAAGAGTACATAGCGACGGCCGAGCCGGTGGGTTCCCGGACCATCTCGCGGCACCACGTCCGGGACGCCAGCCCGGCGACCATCCGCAACGACATGGCCGACCTCGAGGAGATGGGTCTTCTCGAGCAGCCTCACACCTCGGCCGGGCGCGTCCCGTCGGACGCCGGCTACCGGTATTATGTCGACGCGATCGTCGAGACCGGCCCCCTCCCCGAGGCCCAGGTCCGCCTGGTCGAGCAGGTCCTTGGGGGGAGGATGAGCGAGGCTGCGGCCCTGATCCACTCGGCGGCCCACGTGCTCTCCGAGACGTCGAGCCTCATCTCCATCGTCCTCGGGCCGCAGGTCGCTCCGGCCTCCCTCGTCCGCGTGGAGGTGAGCCACGTCGGCCACGGCCGGGCCGTTCTCATCCTCTTCGCCGATGCCGGGTTCGTCGAGACGAAGCTGGTCGAGCTCCCCGAGAGCCTCGACCCGGCGAGGCTCAGGCAGGTGGTCGAGCTCATCAACGACTGCTTGGGCAGCCAGACCTGGGAGAGGCTCAGCCGGCCCTCGGTGCTCCGCGACCTCAGGCGGCAGCTCCGGGGCTACGAGGCCGCGCTCGACGACACCCTCGAGTTCCTGAAGTCGAGTCTCGAGCCCGTAGCTTCCCAGCGGGTTTACATATCCGGACTCGCCCGGGTCCTGGATCTGCCGGAGTTTAGGAACGTGGAGCGGACCAAGGCCGTCCTGGCCATACTCGACCGGGAGCACGCCGTGTCCGAGATGCTCCGGGAGCGTCTCCCCGCAGGCGTGGCCGTGACCATAGGCCGGGAGAACAGCCGCCGGGAGATGGTCGACTGCAGTCTCGTGTCAGCCCCCTACTCCGTCGGGGGCCGGGCTCTCGGCGGGGTGGCGGTGCTGGGGCCCAAGCGCATGGACTACCGGCTCCTCTTGCCGCTTGTGGGGCTCGTGGCCGAGCAGCTCAACGAGGCCCTGGAGCGTCTTGCCTGACCGGGACTTCGGCTTTCCGTCGCGGAAGGTCCCGAGGTCCCTTTTTGCTGTCCGGGGGGGAACGTGACCGTTGACGACAACCGTTAAGCAAGTCTCCGGCGGGGCCGAGGTCGACGAGAGGCTCGCCGCCCTGGTCACCAACTCGGCCGCCGTCCAGGCCATCGCCTCGTCGGTCGAGGGGACTCTGGGCTCCAAGGGCCTCGACGTCATGCTCGTGGACCGCTACGGCGATGTGGTCATCACCAACGACGGCATCACCATCCTATCGAAGATCGAGACCACCCACCCGGCCGCCCGGATGGTCATCGGCATCGCCAAGGCCCAGGAGGAAGAGGTCGGGGACGGGACGACGACGGCCACCATCATGGCCGGGACCCTCCTGGCCGAGGGCGTGGCCCACGTGGTGAAGGGCGTTCCCGTGGCCCGGGTCATCGAGGGCATCCGCCTGGGCCTGGCCCGGGCCGAAGCGGTCCTGCGGGAGATGTCGGCTCCCGTCGAGGGCGTCAACGACCCCCTGCTGACGCGGGTGGCCCTTATCGCCGGGCGCGGGCACCAGGACATCGCCGACCTCGTCGTGGCCGCGGCCCGGATGATCGGGGAGGATAAACTCAAGGAACGCAACTGGAAGCTCATGGATACGGTTGTGGCCCAGGTCGGGGCGGAGAACGAGGTCTTCATGGGTGTTGTCGTCGATAAGGAGCGGCTGAACAAACAGATGCCCCGGGAAATCGACAACGCCCGCGTCCTGGTCGTGGACGACGCGCTGGAGCCCGAGGAGATCGAGGAGGAGGCCCTCGGGACCGAGGCGGGGGTCAAGCGCTACCTCGAGCTGCAGCGCGAGTTCCGGGACAACCTCGCCAAGCTGGTCCGCCTGGGCGTCAACGTCGTCGTGGCCGACAGGGGGGTCCACGACCTCGCTGAGGAGGTCCTCACCGACGCCGGGGTCATGGTCCTCCGCCGGGTGTCCTCGCGCGAGGTCCGGCGGGTGGCCGAGCACGTCGGAGCCAAGCCCGTGAAGCGCACCGCCCTCCGGCGGGCGGAGGCCGACCTCGAGCGCTACCTCGGGTCGGCCGGACGAGTCTACGAGGATGAGAAGCTGGAGCACGTCCGCTTCCTAGGCGGGACCGGCCGGCCCATGGCCACCGTCCTCGTCGGGGCGGCGACCGAGGAGGTCGTCGACGAGCGCGAGCGCATCGCCAAGGACGCCGCGGCTGCGGTGCAGGCCGCCGTGAGGGGCGGGGTCCTGCCCGGCGGCGGGGCGGCCGAGCTGGCTGCGGCCCGCCGGGTCGAGGAGTTCCGGCAGACCATCAAGGGGATGGCCGGCTACGGGGTGGAGTGCGTCGTTGAGGCCCTCCGCCGGCCGCTGGCCCAGATCGTGGCCAACGCCGGCTACAACCCCCTCGAGAAGGTCGGCGACGTCCTGGCCGAGCAGGCCGAGACGGGCCGGGAGAGCCTCGGCGTGGACTGCGATACCGGCGAGGTCGCCGACATGCGGGAGCTGGGGGTCCTCGACCCGACCCCGGTGAAGACCTACGCCCTCAAGGCCGCGGGGGAGATAGCCGAGGCCATCCTCCGGATCAACACCATCATCAAGAAGCGTGAGGAAGGGCCCGGCCCGGCCGGGGGCGGACCCGGCGGAGCCGGGCACGGCGGCGACGGGTCGGGTGGAAGCGTGAGGAGCGGTGGCGAGCCGTTCTGATCTAGCCCTGTCCGTGGGAGGACGGTCCCGAAGTGGCCAAGAGGGACTACTATGAGGTCCTCGGTGTCCGGCGCAGCGCCACCGAGGACGAGATAAAGAAGGCCTACCGCAGCCTGGCCCGTAAGTGCCACCCGGACCAGAACCCGGGCGACGCCGGGGCCGAGGAGCGCTTCAAGGAGCTCAACGAGGCCTACGAGGTCCTCCGCGACCCGCAGAAGCGGGCCATGTACGACCGCTTCGGCCACGGGGCCGCGGGGCGTCCGGGCGGCCCGGGAGGGCCGGGAGCCGGCGACTTCGCCTCTTGGTTCGGGGACCTCGGTGGCTTCTCCGGATTCGACGACATCTTCAGCATGTTCTTCGAGGGGATGCGCGGTGGGCGGGCGAGACGGGCCGGGCCCACCCGGGGAGGCGACCTCCGCTATGACCTCGAGATAACCCTGGAGGAGGCCGCGGCCGGCCTCGAGCGCGAGATGGACGTGCCGCGCATCGTGGACTGCCCCATCTGCGACGGGACCGGAGCCAGGCCGGGGACGCGGCCGGAGCGGTGCCCCGAGTGCCGGGGCACCGGCCAGACGCGCCGCGTCCAGCGGACGCCCCTCGGCCAGATGGTCACCATGGGCCCGTGCGCCCGGTGCGAGGGCCGGGGGGAGATCATCACCGACCCCTGTCCGGACTGCAACGGGGTGGGCAAGGTCCGCCGGAATCACCGCATCGTCCTCGAGGTCCCACCGGGAGTCGACACCGGGACGAGGCTCCGCATCGCCGGGGCTGGCCAGCCCGGTCTGATGGGCGGCCCTCCCGGAGACCTCTTCGTCTACATCTACGTGAAACCCCACCGCGTCTTCCAGCGCGAAGGGTCGGACCTCCACCTCGACCGCCGCATCGGCATCGCCCAGGCGGCCCTGGGGGCCGAGCTCACCGTCCCCACCCTCGGCGGGGAGGCCATCCTCAAGGTTCCGCCCGGGACCCAGCCCGGCCAACGCCTGCGCCTCAAGGGCAAGGGCATGCCCCACCTCCGCCGCTCGGGGAGCGGCGACCTCATCGTCCGGGTGACGGTCGAGGTTCCGTCCCGCCTGTCGGCCCGCGAGAAGGAGCTCCTGGCCGCCTTTGCCGCCGAGCGCGGCGAGAGCGTGAGCCTCGGAGAGGGCTTCCTCAAGAAGGTCCGCGACGCCCTGAGCGGCGGCGGGTGACCGGGGCCGGCGGCAACTGAGCGGCGACCCCCCGCAGGAGGTAGCTCCGGCCTCGGGAATACTCTCCGAGGAAGGGAGGGTCTGGCCACCCGCGTCGTCCCCCCGATAGGCAGGACCTGACCCGGCCGCCCTCCCAGGAGTCCGACCGGGCGGGGGTGATGGGCATGGACGTGCCCAAGTGCACCTGCGGCGCTATCGACTTCAGGCGGGACATCATGAGGTTCTCGTCGGACCGCGGGCCGCTCGAACCGAGAACTGTCGTCGTCTACTACTGTGCCAACTGCGAAAAGGCTCTTTCCTTTCTCCCTCTTGACATCGAGAATCTGCCGGCCGCGGTGAGGAACATCGAGGCCACCGTGAGCCGCCTCGAGACGCTGGTCCGGGGTCTCAGGTCCCGCCCCTCCTTCTGAGCGCCGCCGGGCGCTGGGGGCGGGGGGCGGGGGGCGGGTCTCCGCCCCCGGCGCCGCGCGGCCGAGATGGTGCCACTTCCAGAGCAGGTGTTCGAAAGCTAGGCGACAAGCCGGATTCTGACCTCGGCACCGTTCGTCTGGAAGCCTGGCCCGGCCCGTCCCCTTGCGGCACCACGAAGTAGGCCACGGCGCCCACGGCCACGCAAACCACAGCTAGCACTGGAACAAGCCCATCGTCTCCTGGGCATGTTCCAACTCCTCCTAGACGGGGCGGCCAGCCACACCGGTCGTAGCTGTCTTCCAGGACTCAGGGCCGCATCAGAGACCGTAGATGTCCGAGAACTTCCCCTTGATGTAGGCTAGGTAGGGGCCAGCCTCCAGGGGTCGCCTGGTCACCCTCTCGAGAAGCTCCTGGGGCTTGAACTTCATCCCGTGGGCGTGGACATTCCGGTTCATCCAGCCGAGGAGGTCGGCGAACTCGCCCCGGGCGAAGCCAGCCTCGAGATTGGGGTGGTCCTTCAGGGCCTGCTCGTAGAGCTGGACCGAGGCCACGTTCCCGATGGTGTAGCCCGGGAAGCCCGCGCCGAAGACGAAGGTCCAGTGGATGTCCTGGAGGACGCCGACGAGGTCGTCGGGCGGAGTTATCCCGAGATACTCCTCGAACTTCGCGTTCCACGCGTCGCGCAGGTCCTTGAGCTCGAGTCGGCCGTCGAAGACAGCCTTCTCCAGCTCGAACCGGATCATGATGTGGAGGTCGTAGGTGACCTCATCGGCCTCGACCCGGATGAGGGACGGCTCGACCTTGTTCACCGCGCGGTAGAAGGTCTCCAGGGGCACGTCCCGGAGCTGCTCGGGGAAGTGGCTCTTCAGCCGCGGGTAGAAGAACTCCCAGAAGGGCCGCGACCGGCCGACGATGTTCTCCCACAGCCGCGATTGGGACTCGTGGAGGCCGGACGAGGCCCCGTCGCCCAGGACCGAGCGCTCGAACTTCACCGGGATGCCCTGCATGTAGGTCCCGTGGCCGGCCTCGTGCAGGCACGCGAAGAAGCAGGCGTTGAAGAACTCGTCCTGGACCCTCGTCGTGATGCGCACGTCGTTGGGGGAGAAGCTCGTCGAGAACGGGTGGACCGAGAGGTCGAGACGGCCCCGCTTATCGAGGTCGAAGCCGATGGCCCGGACGGCCTCCCGGGCTGCGCTGAGCTGCGCGTCCCGGTCGAATGGCTGGTGGAGCACGGAGTCGTCGACGGCGTCGGCCCGGGCGAAGATGGACCTAGCCAGCGGCACGAGAGTGCCCCGCAGCTCCTCGAAGAGGGCTCGAGATGGCTCACCCTGATCCCCGGTTCGCCCTGGTCGATAAGGGCGTCCATCGGGTGCTCCTCGTAGCCCAGGGTCTCAGCGACCTCGACCATGATGTCCACCATGCGCTGGAGGGCGGGTCGGAAGACCTCGTAGTCCTTGGCCTCACGGGCCTGGAGCCAGGTCTTGAAGCCCTCGGTTTTGGCCCGGGAGAGACGGACTACCAGCTCGGGGGGGAGGCGGGTGGCCTTCTCGTACTCCCGGCGGGCGACCCGGATGGTGCTGGCCTCGTCGGAGTCGTAGGGCAGGGAGGCCTCGTAGCTGGCGAGGTCCTCGAGAAGCCGGCCGATATCGGGGCTCGTGAACCGCTCGTGGGTGACCTTGCTCAAGACGGCGAGCTGGTTTCCCCGGGCGTCGGCCCCGCCCGGCGGCAGGTGGGTCTGCTGGTCCCAGAAAAGGAGGCCGCTCGCCTGCTGGAGGCAGGCGACCTCGGCCAGAAGCTCGGTCAGGCTCTCGTACTTCTTCTCGGCGGCTTCGTCCCTGGTCATCTCATCCGTCCCTTCCTGTTCCGCCGGCCGGCGCGGACCCGTTCGCCGTTTGCCGGCCTGGGCCCGCCTCCGGTCTTTGCCGGCCGGAACCGGCCTGCTCCCGGTCCCGCCGGTCCGGGCGGGGCCGGGCGGGCCCGCCTCCGATAGTTCGGACCTCCGGGACGCCATTCCTGCGCCCGGCAGGAAGCCCCGGGGCGGGCGAGAAACCTCAGACATTCCGAAGAGGGGGTGTTTTCAGTCTATGACTGATACGTCGCCCGGACGGCCGGTCGCCGTGGTTCTCGGCGGAGCCGGCGACATGGGCAGCCGCGTGGTCAAGGAACTCGTGGCCAGGGGGAACACCAGGGTCGTCGTCGCCGACCTCCGGTACGACCGGGCCCGGAAGATGGCCGCCGAGCTCGGCGGGGATACGGCGGCCGCCTTCGTCGACGCGAACGACCGCGAGTCCCTCGCCGGAGCCCTGGCCGGGGCCGCGGTAGCCGTCAACTGCATCGGCCCGTTCTTCCGCTACGCGGAGAAGGTCGGGCTGGCCGCCATCCAGGCCGGGGTGAACCTTGTCGATATCTGTGACGACGACGACGCTACGATAAGGATGCTGGCCCTCGACCGCCTCGCCCGCCGGGCCGGAACCATGATCGCCGTCGGGGTCGGCTGGACCCCGGGCATCTCGAACATCCTCGCGGTCAAGGCCGCTTCCGAGCTCGACGAGCCGCTAGACTGCGATTTGACCTGGGTCGGCAGCACGTCCGACGCCGAAGGACAGGCCGTCATCCTTCACGTCCTCCACGCCGTGACGCGGAGCACGCCCTCCTACATCAACCAGAGCTGGGTGGACATTCCGGCCCTCACCCACCACCGGTGGGTCGAGTTCCCGAGGCCCATCGGGAGGGTCCGGGCCTACGTCTGCGGCCACCCGGAGCCGGTCACCCTGCCGCGCTTCATGCCGCAGCTCCGGAGCGTGGTCCTCCGCGGCTACCTCCTCCCGCACGAGATCCAGGACATCACCAGGGGCATGATCGACCTCGGCCTCCTCGACACGGACCGCAAGAAGGAGGCCGTGGCCGGGCTCCTAAGGCCGCTTCTGCCGCTCTTCTCCCAGCTCGGCGACAAGGCCGCCCCGCCGCTCTCGGCCATCCGGACCGACGTCTCCGGCCTCAAGGACGGCCGGCCGAGGACCGTGAGCTACTGGTCCGTGGACACCATGGACCGCCTCACCGGCATCCCGCCGGCCATCGCCGCGGACATGCTGGCGACGGGCGTCATCCGGCCCGAGCCCGGGGTCTTCCCGCCCGAGGCCTGTCTTCCCGTGGACCCCTTCCTCGCCGCCCTGGCCGAGCGGGAGATAGAGATAGAGCGCGGGGAGTACGAGGGCACTCTCGAGGATCTGGCCGAGCGCACGGCCGAGGCCGCCGGAGGGCGGGCTTCGTGACCCCCGAGGAACTCACGGCCATCCTCGAGGACTTCCGGGAGAAGGCCAACGCCAACCCCATCGTCCGCAAGATGCTCAAGGAGTGGACGCGGAACATCCACGTGACCGCGACCGACCTCGGGAGCGTCTGGACCATCGTCGTCGACAACGGGACGGTGACCCGCGTCGCCCCGGAGGGCCTCGAGCCGCGCGACATCCACATCCAGGCCGTCGCCGGAGCTCTCGCCGGCATCTTCCGGGGAGAGCTCAACCCGGCCAAGGAGTTCGCCCGGGGGAACCTCAAGTTCACCGGCTCGGCCAAGGACGAGATGAGGCTGGACGCCATAATCCAGTACATCTGGGAGGACTAGACGACATATGGGGCTCAGACGGTCCCTGCGGCTGAGGACGCTCGTGGCCACGAGCGCCGGGCTGGCCCTGGCTTCGAGCATCTACCCGGCCGCCGTCTCGGCCGCGGAGGCCGCGGGCGGGCAGCTTGTCTGGCTGGCCATCGCCGTGGCCGGCCTTTTCTGTGTCATGGCAGCGTCGAACTTCGCCGAGCTCTCGGCGATGTTCCCCACCGCCGGTGGGGTGCAGGTCTACGTCAGGCACGCCTTCGGGGAGCGGCTGGCCGTGACGGTCTCGCTCCTCTACGTGGTCCTGGCCTGGGCGGCCGGCGCCGCCGAGGCCTTCGTTTTCGCCAGCGTCCTCAAGGTGGTCACGTCCATCGTGCCCATCCCGGTCATCTCGGCCCTGCCGGTCGAGGTCTGGGTGATACTCGTCATCAGCTTCTTCTTCTTCGTCAACCTCCGCGGCATCGAGACGGCCGGGCGGACCCAGGACTTCCTGACCTACGGCATGTTCTTCCTGGT
The DNA here is from genome assembly GCA_020725405.1 of Symbiobacterium sp. GTDB lineage: Bacteria > Bacillota > Sulfobacillia > UBA995 > UBA9673 > DYFB01. The sequence continues at coordinate 54,218 of DYFB01000033.1, forward strand.
CCTCGCCCTCTCGGCCTACGGGCTGGTGACGGCGGCGGCCAAGGGTCTCATTCTCGGGGGCGGCGGGCTCGCCGTCGGGTCCGGCGGCCCCGGCCCGGCTCCGGGCGGTCCGGCGGGTTTCGTCCAGGCCGTGGCCTACTCCATTTACCTCTTCATCGGCTTCGAGTGGGTAACGCCCCTGGCCGAGGAGACGACCGACATCAAGGTTCTCCCCAGGGCCATGCCCATCGCCGTCGGCCTCCTGGCCGTGAGCTACGCTCTCTGGACGACGGCGATGGTGACCTGGGTGCCCCTGTCCGCCCTCTCCGGGAGCCCGACCCCGCACCTTCTCTTCGCCGTGGCCCTGGCCGGCCCGGCCGGACTCCTCGCCGTCGGGGCCGTCTCGGCCCTGGCCACCTTCACCTCGTTCAACGCCGGGATGATGGGGAACTCCCGCCTGGTCTACGGGATGGCCCGCGAGGGCGTGCTTCCCAAGGCTCTCAGCCGCATCCACATGACCTACTTCTCGCCCTGGGCCGCCCTGACGTTCATGTTCGCCGTCGAGCTCGTCCTGGCCCTCCTTCTCTCGGTGACCGGGGCCTTCGCCGCGGCCATCCTCATGGCCGCCATCATCGAGTGCGTCATCTACTGCCTCAGATCGGAAGAGCACACGTCGAACTCCAGTCACGATCA
>DYFB01000034.1 GCA_020725405.1 Symbiobacterium sp.
CCCGCCTGAGGCAGGCCTCGATGAGCTCCGGCCCGGCCGTCCCGCCGGTGACGACGACCGACCCGGCCGGGATGTCCTCCAGGGGCTCCCGTCCCGGCGGGAGGACGAAGAGCGGCCCGTGCCTCTTGCCGCCCAGGCCGAAGACCCCCTGGAGCAGGGTCCCGGCCGTGACGATGACCACCCGGTCGCCGGGGACGACCTCGGTGACCCGGCCTCGGACATGGGCGGAGACCGGGATGGGGTAGCTCCTGACGGTAACGTGCCCGCTCGGGTATATCCTCTCCACGATCCCGTCGGCGGGCGAGCGGCACTCGGCCAGGAGGAGGCCGAGGGCTGCCGGGCGGGCGGCCAGGATCTCCCCGCGCCGGACGGTCTCCCCCTCGGCCTTCACCACGCATTCGGCGGCGAGGTGGAAGGGGACGTCCAGCTCGCGAGCCACGTTGACGAAATGGAGATAGCCGCCCGGGTTGAGGTGGGCGATGACCGTATCCGGCTCCACCGTCTGGCCCGTCTCGACCAGTATCTTTCCGCCGAGAGGCAGGGTCCTGACCTTCTCGATGAAGGTGTCCTCGAGGAGATAGGGTCCGGGGAGATAGGGTTGGCGGCTATCCACCGCTCGACCCTCCCTCCGGGCTTGTCCGTCCGGAGGAGGAGCGGGCGGCGGCGACGGCGGCGGCCCAGGCCTCGGTGTCGGTCCGGGGGCCTCTCGGACGGTGCAGGGGACGGCCCCGGGTGTCCAGGATGAGGCCGACGGCTCCCCCCTCGGCGAGGCCGCTCCAGGGCTCGCCCGGCCCGGCCCCGGCGCTGGTGGCCGGGGAGGCGGGCTCGATGTCCAGCCGCGCTCGGCACCCCGGAGGGAGGGTCAGGACCTGGAGCCTGCCCCAGAGCACTTCAAACTCTCGCGTCGGCTCGCCGGGCGGGGTGAAGGCCAGGCGAAGGGCCGGCCGTCCGGCCGCGGTCTCCCGCCGGCCGGGGTTCACCGGGGCGACGACGGTCCCGAGGGGGACTAGGGCCTGGCCGAAGAGCATCTCCCGGGCTGCCCCGGGGTCGATCCCGGCCATCGCCCCGGCGTAGGGGAAGAGGAAGCCGCGGTCGTAGTAGAGCTGGGTGACCCCTTCCGGCTCGAGGCCGTCGACCAGGATGGCCGCGACCTGCCAGGCTTCCGGGGCCTGGGAGAGGACGCCCCCGCTCCCGACGATGACCTTGAGGCGGTTCATCGCGACCAGCGTCTGCCCGGTGAGGGGCTGGTCGAAGACGTTCGACATGTCCCGCACCTGATGAACGCCGCGCAGGCCGACGACAATCTCCCGGTGGCGGGCCAGGGAGAGGCGCAGGGCCTCCCGGGCCATGGCCTGCTCGAGCTCTAGTTCCTCGGGCGTCTCGGGCAGGGTCGTCGGCCGGATGGCCTTATTGGCTACGATGTCGGTGAAGTCGACTCCTTCCCACTTCCGACCGAGCCAGCGGCCGATGTTGGCCTCGCCGGTCTCGTCGAGGAGGTTCAGGGCGCTGTAGCTCAGGCCGAGGTTGGCGCTGACGCTGCGGTACAGCACGTCGTCGAGGACCGAGAAGACGTCGGTCGTCGCCCCGCCGACGTCCACGGCGAGGACCGGCCCGCCCAGGCTGAGCGCGGTCATCTCGACGGCCAGGCCCACGGCGGCGGGGGTCGGGACCACGACGTCGGCCCAGCTGACGAGCTTGCGGTAGTTGGGGGCGTGGGCCATGACGTGGCGCATGAACAGCTCCTGCATCTCCCGCTTGGCCGGGAGGACGTTCTCCCTCTCGAGCCGCGGCCGGATGTTCGGGACGGCCGAGACCAGGGAGTGGGAGCCCAGTATGCCGAGGACCTGCTCGGAGGCGTGGGGGTTCCCGGCGTACACGATGGGCAGGCGCTCGCTCCCCTCAGGGTCGAAGCGCGGGCGCGGGCCGGCGGTGAAGATGAGCTCAGCCAGACTGGTGACGTGGGAGACGTTTCCCCCGTCTACGCCGCCGGCCAGGAGGACCATGTCCGGCTCTACCTCGCGGATGCGCTCGAGCTTTTCGTGAGGGCGCCGGCCGTCGTCGACGGCGATGACCTCGCTGACGATGGCCCCGGCACCCAGGGCGGCCCGCTCGGCCGACTCGGCGGTCATCCCGCGGATGACGCCGGCGACGAGGACCCGCAGTCCCCCACCGGCGCTGGACGTGGCCACCACGGCGTCCGCCCCGCGGCCGGGGCCGCGGCTCGGCCGGATGAACCCGGCCTCCGGGTCGGGGTGGAGGAGCCGCCAGCCGGTCGCTTCCTCGAGGTAGGCCACGGCCTGCCTCACGCCCGCGGTGACGTCCTCAAAGGGAGCCTCCACCGTCGTGGGGGCGTCGCGGCGCTCGACCAGGGCCAGGCGCCCCTCCGGCCCGCGGGCGAAGAGGGCGGCCTTCGTCGTCGTGCTGCCGCAATCCAGAGCCAGCACGGAATCGACCCGTCTTGTCCTGGCCTTCGGCGGTCTGCGGCCATCCTCTGGGAGCTGCACCCTGGGGCCCCCCCCGGTGGCCGGCGCCACGCGTTCTCATTGACAGACTAACACAGGCGCGGCTCTGTCCCCTCTAGCGGAAGTTGCTCGGCTTCAGCACTACCTTGTTCCTCTGGCTCACGGTCTTCCCGTCGCCGCTCCCGCCGCCACCGGCCCTCCCGGCGCTCCCGGCGCCACCGCCGCTCCCGGCGCCACGGAGCAAGAGGGGCTGGTCCCCGAAGACCGTTTCCCGTAGAATCAACGTAGTAGGAGTAGGCTCCGGCGGGACAGCCTAGGCCAAGATGCGGGAGGAGGAGGAGATATGTGGCTTCTGGCCCTGTTGTTCGCCGGGATGCTCCTGGCCACCCTCCGCCTCACGACCCGGTACGAGTACGGGCCGAGAAGCGTCCGCCGGCTGAGGCTCGTCCTGGCCGGTAGTCTCGTCCTGGCCTTCGCGGTCGCCCGCTTCTTCGTCTTCCGGAACCCCGAGCCCTTCCCGCTCGCTCTGGCCACGGTCGGCCTGACCGTCCCGCTCTTTCTCTTCTCGGCCCTGGTCGTGGTCGAGCTCCTCCGCAAGGAGAAGCAGCGCGTCTACGACGAGCGGCTCGAGGAGCTCAAACGCCGGGAACAGGCCCTCCTCGCCGAGGTTGAGGAGACCGTGCTCCTGACGCGCCGGGAGCTCCGGCGCCAGGAGGAACTCGAGGCGAGCGGGCGCGACGGCCTCCGGCGGCTCGACGACTGCCGCAGCCAGGTCGAAGCCTGGAAACGCGAGGGGGGAGCGGCCCGCATCCGCTCCCTCAAGGTTGAGGAGTGGGAAGCCGAGTTCCGGGCCCTCGATCCCCGGGCCCTGGACGAGAGGCGGCTCGCTCTCGAGGCCGAGCTCCAGACGGCGGCCGACCCTGAGAGACGCTCGCAGCTCAAGGCGATGGTAGCCGTGGCCCGACTTGTCGCCGGGGACGATGAAACCGAGGAGACGGTCGGCGAGTCCAAGCGGATCGAGCGGTCCGTGGCCGACCTCGCCCGCCGGCGCCGCGCCGCGGAGGAGGCCCTGGCCGGGGTCAGGAACGAGCTGAGGGAGTGGAGGGGGCGCCTGGCCGACTTCCTGGCCAAGGAGATCCATCTCGACTGACGCCGGAGGGAGGCGACCGACGACGTGAGCGTGATGACGACTTACCGTACCAGGATCAGGCTCTCGCCCGAACGGGTGGTGGGCGGGGAGCTCGACCCCACCTGGGCCCTCATGCAGGAGGCCCTCGAGGCCACGGCCCAGGAGTTCGGCGGCCGGCTGACCGACCGGGTGACCGACTACTACGGACGCGAGATACGGTGCGACTTCGCCCTCATTACCCCGGATTTCCCGCGGGGCATCGGCCTGCGGGTCGAGCCGGGAGGGGAAGTCACCTTCATCTACGACCACTACGGAGGCTACCAGCGCGTGGCCTCGATGCTGTGCGAGCGCATCACCCAGAACTACACCTCCCTGGCCGTGGCCCGGGCGCTCGGGGAGATGAACTACTCCGTCGAGGTCGAGGAGACCCGGGAAGGGCCGGAGCAGGCCAGGGCCGTCGTCGTGAGGGGGACTCTCTAGAGATGACCAGAAAGATCACGGTGGAGATTACCCGGTCCGGGGAGATCAAGGCGGACTTCGCCGGCTTTGCCGGGGACGACTGCGTCGAGGAGGCCGACCGGCTGGCCGCCGTCCTGGCCCGCTTCGGACTGAGCGTCGCCCCGGCCGAGGTCCGCCGGAAGAGCGAGGCCGAGATCCGCGAGGAGCTGGGAGCCGCGACCACTTCGCGGGCCGGGATCCCCGCCGCCGAAGAATGAGCTCGCGCCCCCGTCCTGATCCCGGCCTGGCCCCGGGCTCCGTGCGGTACCCCGGCGTGGACCCCACCGTGGACCCCGCTGCTCTTCCGGAGAGCTTCATCGAGGTCCGGGTGGGGGCTGGCCGGGTTGAGATCCTCGAGTTCCACAGCCGCGGTCAGTCCGCGCGGCTCGGCCGCCTCCTGCGCCGCCTGGGGCTGGAGGTCGTCCAAGAGGTGGAGTCACCCTGCGGCTGACGGGGAAGGAGTGAGCCGCCACGTACGCGGACTACGATACGGGCTGGATAGAGGCCGGACTCATCAAGCGGCGGAGCAATTACTCCCCGGTCGTCTGCTATGAGACGACCGACCCCAAGCGGCTCCACCAGATAAAACGCTTCCTGCTCGAGCACCCGGACTACGACCGGGCCGAGAGCATCCTGGTCTACGACGAGTGGGAGGGCCTCGGCCGCCTCGTCCGGCAGGGCGACGACGCGGTCAGCGAGCCCTACCGCAAGGAGCCGGGCTCCTCGGCCCTGGCCAAGAAGCTCGGGGACGAGGGCACGCGCCTGACGGCCTTCAAGGCCGCCCTGAGGGAGGTCGACCGGCAGCTCAAGAAGGCCCGCACCGTCTTCATCATCCAGAACATCTCCGAGAACCGGGAGTACGAGACCGGCCTTCTCGCCGCCCTCAAGGCCTGGGCCATCGACCCGACGGTCATCGCCAACGGCTCGACCGTGTTCCTGGTCACCTCGGAGGTCGAGAGGATCCTCGACGAGTTCACCCGGGAGCTCGCCGTGGTCATTACAGTCGACCCCTCCTCACGGACGGAGCGCGAGCGCCTGATCCAGGCCATCGCCCGGGAGCTCGAGGTCGACATCCGGGAGGAGCAGGTCTCCGAGCTCGTCATCGCCACCGCCGGGCTGAACCTGCACCAGCTCGAGAGCATCCTCCTGGAGACCTACTACACCGAGAAGCGGTTCAGCGTCGGCCGAATCAAGACCCTGAAGTCGGAGCTTGTCAAGAAATCGGGCGTCCTCGAGGTGACCGACCCGCGCGCCACCTTCGACGACATCGGGGGCTACCAGGTCAATAAGGACTTCGTCCGGAGGTACATCATCAACGTCCTGGCGAGGCCGGACCGGGCCCGCCGCCTCGGGGTGCCCCTCCCGCGGGGGCTCCTCCTATTCGGCCCTCCGGGGACGGGCAAGAGCCTCTTCGCCAACGCGCTGGCGAGCGAGGTCAATCTCCCCTTCATCAACCTCGTGACGGAGAACATCTACTCGAAGTGGCTGGGCGAGTCGGGTCAGAAGATGAAGAACGCCATCCGGCTGGCAGAGAAGATGTCGCCCGCGGTGGTCTTCGTCGACGAGATAGACCGCTTCGGACGGCGGGGCCAGGCGGCCGACTCGGCGGGCGAGGAGACCCGGCGGGTCTTCTCGCAGTTCCTGGAGTGGCTCGGCCGCCCGGACCGGGAGGCCATCATCGTCGGCACGACCAACGTCCCCGAGCATCTTGACGAGGCCTTCACCCGGACCGGCCGCTTCGACTACAAGATACCCTTCCTCTACCCGGGTCCGGCGGCCCGTCTGGACGTGATGCGCGTCCATCTCGGCCTGGCCTCGGCTAACCGCCGTCCCCGGACCCCGCTGGCCGTCCCTGAGGAGGATCTCCTCCACTACCTCCGGGAGAACGTCGTGCCGGCCACCGCCAGCTTCTCGGGGGCCGAGCTCGAGGAGGTTGTCACGAGGGCCAAGCGCAACGCCTTCGACCGCGGAGCCGAGGCCGTCGGGCCCGAGGACTTCGACGAGTCCGTCCGCAGCTTCCGCATCGACACCCGCCAGCGCAAGCGGACCATCGAGAACTACCTCGACGAGGCCAGGCGCCTGACGGACGACCAGCCCTTCCTCGACGCCATCCAGGCCGAGATGGGCGTCACCGATGCGCCGAGGGCCTGACGCATAGCTGCCCGCGCCGCGGGCCACGCTAAGGGCGTCCCTGGACGGAAGCCCCTGGGTCAATCCCTCCTCGGCGGTGGTCAGGTGAAGCGCCTCTTGCTTATCGCCCCTTCCCAGAGAACGACCGGACGCGCTCTCTTTCCCCCGCTATCGCTAGGGGTCATCGCCGCCCTGACCCCGGGCGATTGGGACGTGGCCATAGTCGACGAGGCGGTGGAGGAGGTCGATTTCGACCGCCCGGCCGACCTCGTCGGCATCACGGTGATGACTTCTCTCGCCCCGCGGGCCTATGAGATATCGGCCCGCTTCCGGGAGCGGGAGGTCCCGGTCGTCCTGGGAGGCATCCACCCCACGGCCCTCCCGGGGGAGGCGGTCCGGCACGCGGACGCGGTGGTCATCGGGGAGGCCGAGGGCGTCTGGAGCCGGGTCCTGGCCGATGCGGCGCGGCGCCGGCTCCGGCGCTTCTACCGCTCCTCCGCCAGGCCGGAGCTTGCCGGCCAGCCCCCGCCGCGGCGGGACCTCTTCCGCCCCGGCGCCTACCTCACGACGGCCACGGTCGAGACCTCGCGGGGCTGCCCGTTCGCCTGCGAGTTCTGTTCGGTCAGCCGGTTCTACGGGCGGTCCTATCGCTGGCGGCCGGTGTCCGAGGTGGTCGAGCAGGTTGCCGCCCTGGGGCAGAAGGTGGTCTTCTTCGTCGACGACAACATCTTCGGGGCCCCGGCCCGGGCGAGGAAGCTCTTCGAGGCTCTCGCCCCCCTGGGGCTCACCTGGGTCGGCCAGAGCTCCATCAACATCGCCCGCAGCACCGAACTCCTCCGCCTCGCGGCCCGGAGCGGATGCCGGGGGCTCTTCATCGGGCTCGAGTCCCTTGTGCCCGAGAACCTCCGCCAGGTAGGGAAAAGCCTCATCAACCGGGTGGAGGACTACCGCGAGGCCATCTCCCGCCTGCAGGGTCACGGCATCGGGGTCGAAGGGGCCTTCATTTTCGGGCTCGACGGGGACGACCGCGGCGTCTTCGCCCGGACGGTGGACTTCGCCCGCCGCATCCGCCTCGCGGCCGCGCAGTTCGGCATCCTGACGCCCTTCCCGGGAACCCCCCTGCGCGAGAGGCTCGAGCGGGAAAAACGCATCCTGACCAGCGCCTGGAACCGCTACACCATCTCCAACGTTGTCTTCGAGCCGGCCGGCATGCCGGCCGAGGTTCTCCAGCGCGGTTTCGATTGGGCCTACCGGTCGTTCTACTCCTACGCCTCCATTCTCAGCCGCCTGGTTCCCCAGGTCCACCGCTTCGGGTCGACCTGGCCCTTCTTCCTGCGGCTCAACCTCAACTTCCGCGATATCGCCGTGACCGGGCGGCGGCCGGGCCCCGGCCGCTCTCTCCGGGGGCCTGACGGCCTCGGTCTCAGCCCAAGCTGAAGCGGCGGAGAAGAAGCCTTCAGCCAATTCTGGCCTTTGCCGGAAGCGTTGACCGCCCCGGGACCTGACGGTAGACTGGACTCGGCCGATTGGTCGGGGGGGATTCCATGGGCGCGGGTTGCCCGCGGTCCGTGATAGGTCCCCCGGTTGTGCTCCTGGCCAACCCGGTGGCGGGGGGCGGGGCGGCCGGGCGGATCGCCCGGCAGGTCGTCCACACGCTGGCCGGACTGGGCGTTGAGGCCCTTCCCGTCTACCCCGGAAGCCCGGATGAGGCCGGGGCGGCCATCGCCGAGACCGTGGCCGCGGCCGAAGCCCGGACGGGGCTGAGACCGCGGGCTCTGGTCGCGGTGGGCGGGGACGGCACGATCCGCCTGGGCGCGGGCCTCGCGGTCGAGAGCGGGCTCCCGCTCGGCGTGGTGCCGGCCGGCACCGGCAACGGCATCGCCTACTCGCTGGGCCTGCCGCTCGACCCCTGGGAAGCCTGCCGCGTCGTGGCCCGAGGCACACCGGAGCCGTGCGACCTCGGGCGGCTCGTGTTCACCGGCGGACCGGGGGACGGGTCCACCCTGTTCATCAACGTGGCCGGGGCGGGCCTCGACGCCGTCGTGGCCAGGACCTACCGTGACGGGGGGTTAGGGGTCAGGGGGGTGCCGGGCTACGCGCTGGCCGTACTCCACTCCCTGGCGACCTACCGACCGGTCGCGCTCCGCCTGACCGTGGACGGAGAACCCCTGGCCACCGAGGCCCTGCTTGTGGCCGTCGGGAACGGGGGGTTCTACGGTAAGGGGGTCCGGGTGGCCCCGTCGGCCAGCCCGGCCGATGGGCTGCTCGACGTGCTCATCGTCCTCCCCCTCGGACTCGGCGAGCTCTCGGGCCTCCTGCCCCTGTTCCTTCTCGGCCGGCACGAGAGCCACCCGCGTGTGAGGACCCTGCGGGTCCGCGAGGTCGTCATAGAGGCAGATCCAGGCGAGCCCAGGGACGTCCCGGTGCACGCCGACGGCGACGTCGTCGGGTCGCTGCCGGTCCGCGTCTCGGTCGTTCCCGGGGCCGTACGGGTCATCCTCGACCGTCGTCGGTTTCCGGCTCCCGGGACGGGAGAATCTAAGCTTCAGGTTTGCGAGAGGTGAAAACGCCCGTGGTCGAGAGCTCGTCCACAGTGCGAAAGTCCTCGCTTCATGACCTCTTCCACCCTGAGTCCGTGGCGGTGGTCGGGGCCTCCAGGGCGGAGGGGAAGATAGGGCACTCCATCCTGCGGAACCTCATCGACTCCGGCTACCAGGGCCCCATCTACCCCGTGAACCCCAAGGAACAGGAGATTCTGGGGCTGGTCTGCTATCCCTCCGTAGGGGCCATTCCCGAACCGGTGGACCTCGCGGCCGTGGCCGTCCCGGTCGCCGCCGCCCTGGAGGTCGCCCGCCAGTGCGGCGAGAAGGGCGTCAGGTCCCTCGTCGTGGTCACGGCCGGGTTCAAGGAGGTCGGTCAGGAGGGGCTCAGACTCGAGAAGGAGCTCGTCGACATCTGCCGGCGCTACCGGATGACCATGGTCGGGCCGAACTGCCTCGGGATCATGGACACCCGGACCCCGATGAACGTGTCCTTCTCGGCCGGCTTCCCGCACCGGGGGGACATCGCCTTCTTCTCGCAGAGCGGGGCTCTCTGCGCGGCCATCCTCGACTGGAGCCTGAAGCGGGGCATCGGGTTCTCGAAGTTCGTCAGCATGGGCAACAAGGCCATCCTCGACGAGCTGAGCTTCATCCGGGATGCCGCCGAGGATGACTACAGCAAGGTCATCCTCGGCTACATCGAGGACGTGCGCAGCGGGGAGGCTTTCGTCGAGCAGGTGGCCCGGGCCGCGCGCAAGACTCCCGTCGTCATCATCAAGTCGGGCACGAGCCAGGCTGGCGCACAGGCCGCCTCTTCGCACACCGGCGCCCTGGCCGGGAGCAGCCTCGCCTACGATGTCGCCTTCCGGCAGGCGGGCGTCATCCGGGCCGAGACCATGGAGGAGCTTTTCGATTACGCCATCGCTTTCGCCACCCAGCCGGTCCCGCCGGGCCGCCGGGTGGGGATAGTCACCAACTCCGGGGGTCCCGGCATCATCGCCACCGACCAGGTCGAGGCCCAGGGCCTGAGCATGGCCCGGTTCCAGAAGGAGACCCTCGAGGTCCTCCGGCGGACCCTGCCGCCAGCGGCCAATGTCTACAACCCGGTGGACGTCCTGGGCGACGCGTCGGCCGAGACCTACCGGACGGCCTTCCGTCTGGTGCTGGCCGACCCGGGGGTCGACGCCGTCGTCTGCCTCCTCACCCGCCCGGCCGGCATCGATCCGGCCGACGTGGCCCGGGGCATCGTCGAGGAGCGCCGGCGCTTTCCGGAGAAGGCCGTCGTGGCCGCCTTCCTCGGCGGGGAGAACGTCCACGGCGGGAACGAGGTCTTCCGGGACAGCGGCCTCCCTTCCTACGAGTTCCCGGAGCGGGCGGTCAAGGCCCTCTCGGGCCTCATGCGCTACGGGGAGCTCGTCAAGGAGCCTCCTCTCGGCCGGGGGCAGGCCTTCGATGACGTCGACCGGGAGACGGTCCGGCGGGTCTTCGCCGAGGTCCGGAAGGAGGGCCGGACGGTTCTCCTGGGCAACGAGGCCCACCGGGTGGCCCGGGCCTACGGCGTCAACGCGGCCCCCATCCACCTGGCCACCCGGGCCATCGAGGCTGTCGGGGCGGCCGAGGAACTCGGCTACCCGGTCGTCCTGAAGGTGGCCTCACCCAAGATCGTCCACAAGAGCGACGTCGGCGGGGTCAAGCTGGGCCTCGAGGGACCCGGAGAGGTCAGGGAGGGCTTTCTCGAGATTCTGGAGAACGTCTCGAGGGTCATGCCAGGGGTCCCGATCGATGGGGTCGAGGTCCAGAAGATGCTTCCCGGGGGGACCGAGCTCATCGTCGGGGTCACCCGGGACCTGCAGTTCGGCCCTCTCGTGGCCTTCGGGCTCGGCGGCATCTGGGTCAACCTCCTGAAGGACGTCTCGTTCCGGCTGGCCAGGAACCTGACCATGGCCGAGATAGACAAGATGATCATGGAGACCAAGGCCTACACCCTTCTCCACGGCTACCGCGGGCGCCCGCCCCTGGACGCCAAGGCCGTGGCCGAGACCATCGCCCGCGTCGCCCAGCTCGTGCGGGAGTTTCCGGAGATAGCCGAGATGGACATCAACCCCCTCGTGGCCTACGAGGACGGGGTGGGTGCCCTGGACGTGAAGATAACCATCTCCTGAAGGAGGTGTCGGTTCCTTGAAGAGCCTATTCGTAATGGGGCAGTACGGGAGCGGGAAGTCGGCCATATGCCTCGCTCTGGCTCTCAAGATGCGCGAGCGCGGGGTTTCGGTCGGCTACTATAAGCCCGTGTGGACGCCGGTGGGGGTGGGGGACACGGTCGACGAGGACGCCGAGCTCATGAAGGCCGTCCTCGGGCTTCCTCAGCCGCTCGAGGTCATCGCGCCCTTCACGGCGAGCCCGCACTACCTCGCCCGCTACGAGGACCCCAAGGCCGACCTCGAGAGGATGGTCGAGGGCTTCCGCGAGATGCAGGCGAACACCGACGTGGTCATCGTCGAGGGGACCAACTGGCCCTGCGTGATGATGAGCATCGGGCTCGACGCCGTCTCCCTGGCCCGGGAGCTCGGCTCCCAGACCCTTCTGGTCTCGAAGGTCGTCAACGACTATTCCCTCGACGCGGCCCTCTTCATGCTCAGGTACATCGAGCGGGAGAACGTCCCCCTGGTGGGGACGATCTTCAACAACGTCCCGCGGACGCTCCTTGACAAGACCCGCGGGGTCTACCGCCCCTCCCTCGAGAGCTTCGGCTACCGGGTCCTCGGCGTCATCCCCCGCTCGGTGGAGCTCTCGGCCCCCACGGTGGCGGAGTTCCAGGAGGTCCTCGCCGGCGAGGTCCTGGCCGGGGAGGAGCATCTCGACCGGGTCGTCGAGGACATTCTGGTCGGAGCCATGACCCTTGAGAGCGCCCTCAACTACCTGAGACGCGCGACGAACAAGGCCGTCATCACCGGCGGCGACCGCTCCGACCTCGCCCTGGCCGCCCTGGAGACCTCGACCTCGGTCCTCATCCTCACCGGCGGCCTCTACCCCGACGTCAGGGTCCTCGCCCGGGCCGCGGAGAAGGAGGTCCCGGTGATCCTTGTCCACTACGACACCTACACCGCGGCCGAGAAGCTCCACGACGTCTCCCGCAAGATACGGCCCGGGGACGAGGCGGCCATGGCCGTGGCGCGGTCCAATCTGAGGACGCACTGCGACTGGAAGACGGTGCTGAAGGCCCTCGGGGTGGACTAGGGCAGGCATGGACTGGGGCAGGCTACCACTCCCCAGCCCCTTGGCGGCCCTCGGGTGGAATCAAGTAGGCGAAAGTGCCCTAGCTCCTCGGACTCGTGAATAGGATTTCTGAAAGGAGATGGCTTCCGGCGGCTCGAAGTGACGGGTGCCACGAGAGCCATCTTCGTCTGGTCCGAGGGGAGAGGTTCGGGTTGAACAGGTTGACGCTCAGCGTCATCAAGGCCGACGTCGGGGGGTGGGTGGGACACTCAGGGGTCCACGAGGCCCTCCTGAGCCAGGCCCGGGAGAGCCTGGCGGCGGCCGAAGGTCTCCTCATCGACTACCACGTAACGTCCTGCGGCGACGACCTCAACCTCATCATGACCCACCGGCACGGGGTGGACGCCGAGGCGGTCCACCGCCTGTCGTGGGATACGTTCGTCGCCTGCACCGCCGTGGCCAAGAAGCTCAAGCTGTACGGGGCCGGACAGGACCTCCTGAGCGACGCCTTCTCCGGGAATGTGAAGGGGATGGGCCCCGGCGTGGCCGAGATGGAGTTCGTCGAGAGGCCCTCCGAGCCGGTCATCATCTTCATGGCCGATAAGACCGAACCCGGGGCCTGGAACTTCCCGCTGTTCAAGATCTTCGCCGACCCGTTCAACACCGCCGGCCTGGTCATCGACCCCAAGATGCACGCCGGCTTCCGTTTCGAGGTCCACGACCTTTACGAGCACAAGAAGATAACCTTCTCCCTACCTGAGGAGTACTACGACATTCTGGTCCTCATCGGCGCCGCCGGGCGCTACACGATCAAGTCCGTCTACAGCAAGACCGGCGAGATAGCCTCCGTCTCGACGACCCAGCGGCTCAACCTGATGGCCGGGCGCTATGTGGGTAAGGACGACCCCGTCCTGATTGTCAGGGCCCAGAGCGGCCTCCCGGCCGTGGGGGAGATCCTCGAGCCCTTCGCCCACCCGCACATCGTGGCCGGCTGGATGCGCGGCTCGCACAACGGACCGCTGATGCCTGTCAGCCAGGCCACGGCCACGCCGACGCGTTTCGACGGTCCCCCGCGGGTCGTGGCCCTGGGGTTCCAGCTCTGCGAAGGTCGTCTCATCGGGCCCCAGGACCTGTTCGCCGATCCGGCCTTCGACCGAGCCCGCTCGGAAGCTCTCGTCCTCGCCGACTTCTTCCGCCGCCTCGGCCCGTTCGAGCCCCACCGTTTGCCGCTCGACGAGATGGAATACACTACGATGCCCGAGGTCATGAAGAGGCTCGAGGACCGGTTCGAGGATCTGAGCGACTAGCCGGGACCGGCCGGAGCCGACCCGGAGACAGACGGGACAAGGGTAGAGGAGGGGGCCGGGTCCGCTGCTATCGTCCAACAGCGCCCACGCCGCCGGGCCCCCCTCGGTCCTGCTCCTCGGGAGCATCCACTGTCACTCGTCGGTTTCCGACGGGAGCCTGACGCCCCGTGAGATACTCGCCCGGGCCGCCGAGGCCGGGCTCGATTTCGTGGCCATCACCGACCATGTCCCGCCGGGCGCGGGCGGGGGGCCCACTCCGCGCTCTCCGGAGAGGCGCCCCGGACCCGCCGGCGCGCCCGCGCCCCTGACCCGGGGCCGGGTCCTCCGGGTGCCCGGGCTCGAGTTCAGCCCTCCGGGAAACCACTACCTCGTCCTCGGCCTCGACCCCGAGGACGTGCCCGACGTCACCGGCCTCACCGGGTGGCCCCGGCCGGCCTCGTATGTCTCCTACGTCTCCGAGCGTCCGGGGGCCGTGGGGTTCATCGCCCACCCGGACGACGAGGGGAACCCGTTTCTCCGGATACCGAGCTACCGCTGGGAAGACTGGAGCGTGGAGGGTTATACCGGCATCGAGGTCTGGAACCTGTCGACCGACTGGTCCCGTCGGCTCCGCGACTGGCGCGACCTGATCCGGGCCTGGGCGGCCGGCCTCTATCGGGTCGTCCCGCCGCCGCACCCGGCTACACTGGCCCGGTGGGACCGCCTGGCCAGGCGGCGCCCGGTGCCGGGCATCGCCGGCACCGACGCTCACGCCCAGCCGGTGCGCTGGTGCGGCCTCCCCTTCACCGTGCTTCCCTACGAGCGGGCCTTCGGAACCCTTCAGACGGCCGTCTGGGTGCCCCAGGCCAGCCTGGCTGCCGGGCCGGAGGCGGCGGTGGCCGCGGTCGTCGAGGCCCTCGGGCGGGGTAGGTCGTTCATGCTCAACCGCGCCTGGGGGCACCCCGCAGGCTTCACCTTCCAGGCCCGGGACCTCGGGCCCGGAGGGGGGCGCTACCTCTCGGGGGACACGGTCCCGGACGGCCGTCCGGTCCGGTTCGAGGTCAGCGTCCCGGAGCCCGCCTGGATAAGACTCGTTCGCAACGGCGAGGTCGTGGCCAACACCTTCGGGCGGGAGCTCGCCTTCGAGCCCCTGGGCCGGGCGCCGGCCGGAAGCGAGGGGGACGAGCAGGACGCCTGGCGGGTGGAAGCCTGGGCGAGCGGCACTGACTGGACGAGGACGGGAACGGGTTTCTTCTTGTGGATACTCTCGAACTTCATCTACCAGTCGAGGGGGGAAGAGGTATCCGCCGGGATGCGGAGTAGATAGGGAAGACCCGGCCGCCGCCGGGCAAGGCTAAGACCCAGTCGAGTCGTTGGAGGTGCGAGCTTGGAGAAGGAAGTGAGAGAGACCCTGGACCTCATCCGGCCCAGGCTTCAGGCTGACGGCGGGGACGTCGAGCTCGTGAGCGTGGAGGACGGCGTCGTCAAGGTGAGGCTCACCGGAGCCTGTGGGGGCTGCCCCATGGCGACGATGACCCTGAAGAACGGTATCGAGCGCCTCCTCAAGGACCGCATCCCCGAGGTGAAGGCTGTCGAGCAGGTGCGTTAGGCCTTCTTAACCTAAGCCGCGACGAGGGCCGGCCGCGAGGCCGGCCTTCTGCGTGTCGTCTTCCTCGGCCGGAGAGCCGCCCCTCGGCGGGGACTCACCGGCCGATGAACATCTGGGTGAACATGTAGCCGTACGGCCCGCCGCGGACGACCCCGACCCCGATGTGGGTGAAAGCCTCGCGCAGGATGTTGGCCCGGTGCCCGCTGCTGGCCATGAGGCCTTCGTGGGCCGAGATCACGCTCCGCGCCCCGGCCAGGTTCTCCCCGGCGATGCGGTAGGAGATGCCGGCGGCTTTCATCATGTCGAACGGGGACCCGTACGTGGGCGAGTAGTGGCTGAAGTAGTTCTTCTCAATCATGTCCGCGCTCTTGAGCCTGGCCAGGCGGGTCAGCTCGGGGTCGACCACGAGCGGCGCTAGGCCGGCCTTGGCCCTCTCCTCGTTGACCAGCCGGACCATCTCGGCCTCCATCTCCGGGCGGACCGCTGACTCAGGAGTCTGCGGCTGGGTGTCGGACGCCGGCTGGGGCGATGGCTGGGGCTCGGGCGCGGGCGCTGGCAGGGGCTCGGGCGCGGGCGCTGGCAGGGGGGCGGCCGGAGGGGCGGGCTCTGAAGGGGGTTCGGGCCGGGCCGGCGGCTCCGGCGCGGCCGGAGGGACCGGAGGCGCCTCCGGCGGGGACGCTGCGGGCGGGGCCGCCGCGGGTGGAGGCGCCGCCGGTAGGGGCGCTGAGGGACCCGGCGGCGGTGGGAGAAGGGGCGCGGGTCCCGACGAGGCCGGCGTGGGCGCGGGGGCCTTCGGTGGAGCCGAGGACGCCGCCGGACCGGAGGCCTTCGCCGGAGCCGAGGACGCCGCCGGACCGGAGGTCTTCGCCGGAGCCGAGGACGCCGCCGGAACGGAGGTCTTCGCCGGAGCCGGTGCGGTCTCAGGAGCGGGGGCCGGTGGAGCTGCCGGCAGCCCGCCGGCAGTTTCCGGCGTCGGGCCGGGCAACACGGGCGGAGTCGCCGCTACCGGCTCTCCGTCCTCGTCCGCATTGGTCGGGGCTTCGGGCCGACCGACGTCCCTCGGGAAGCGGAGATTGTCGGCCGCTGTGGTCTCGCTCCCGGGGCGGAAGGCCGCCGCCTGGGTCGCGCCGTCAGGGCCCTGCAGCCCGGCGAGAGGGCCGCCGAACACGGCGGTGCCGACCAGCAAAGCAAGGAGGACGGTGAGGACCCTCAGGAGCGCTGATCGCGGAGGGGGACGGAGCGACGTGGTGGGGTGCGACTTACGGCGAGCGGGTCCGGTCACTGGGGGTCTCCCTCTCCTAGAGCTATTTGGACCGACCAAGGGACAGACGGCGGGCGGGCTGGCGACGGCTGGACGGGCCCACTACCATTCTAACTGCCGTTAAGCCAAGAGGCGAAGTCTGAGAGGACTGCTCACGCGGACCATGGCGGGAGAAGGCTGGGGCTTATGTAAACATCGCGCGGTCATTCCTTTTTTCAAGACCTCAGCCTGGCTCAGGGGCCGGTGGGATGGTTTTCTTGCTCCTCGGTTCTCTCGCCGGGAAGCCCGACCCTGAGGGTACCGGCGAGAGGTCCTCGCCGGTGCTCCCGGCGCCTCTCCCGGGGCAGGGTGACGTCACTCAGGTACCGGGCCCGCTCCCGCTGCTCGTCCGGCGCGAGCCACCCGAAAAGCTGGGGCATGATGTGGGCCTGGTCGCTCGAGAGCTGGTTCTGGTGGAGAACCTCGAGGGGCTCCTCCTCGACCTCGGCCGGCACGCTCATCTCGACCGGTTGTTCGTCTTCGACCGGAAGGTTCATGTCGACGCGCTGTCCGTCTTCGGCGAGAAGGTTCATCTCCGGTCCGACGTCCTCAGGGTACGGCACGGCTCAGCCCTCCTCTGGAGGGGTCCGGCTAGTCGGCGAGGCGACCGGACCCGCCCCCGGCTAGCTGTTAGGATACCCAGGACCGGACCGGGCCCGGCGTCCCGCTCACGGTTTCGGGCTCGGGGCTCCACTCACCGACTCAGGCGGGGCGGCCCACCGGGACGAGGTAGAGCGGGACCTCGCGCGGGTCGGTCGGGTCAAGGCCCAGGACCTCGGCGACCGCGGTGTCGTCGAAGGCTCCGACCATGCAGGTCCCGTAACCCAACCCTGCCGCGGCGAGGGCGAGGTTCTGGGCGAGGTGCCCGCAGTCCAGGCAGGCGTAGCGGAAGGCCCGTTCCCCGTACCGGGCGGCCGTGCGCTCGAGGACGAGGGTGAAGCAGAAGACGGCCGGACAGATCGCGAGGAAGGTCTGCCCGAGGGCTGCCCGGGCGAGGTCGGCCCGGAGGTCTCCAGGACGGGTGAGTTCGAGGCCGTGCCCGTCCACCTCATAGCGCCAGAGCCCGGGCTCGAGATCGGCTACCTCTCCAACGGCCACGTAGGTGTCAATTGGGTAGCAGGCCCCGGCGGAGGGAGCGGTGCGGAGGCCCCGCGGTCCTCTCGACGACGTCAGACCTTGAGCGGCCCAGAGGAGCTGGGAGAGGTCCTGGAGTCCGAGGGAGAGCCGGAGGTACTTCCGGACGGAGCGGCGGGTCCGGAGGGCCTCCCACAGGCCCGGGCCGTCAGACGTCCTCGCGGGCGGGAGTTCGACCCGGCGGTCCGGTCGCGCCGGGTCGGCTGGCGGCCTTCCGTTCGTCATCGTCATGACCTCCTTACGGGAGGTATAGTTCACCGGAGGCGACCGTCACACACCGCCCGGAGACCCGGACCGTGTAAGCCTCGAGCTCCAGGGAGTCAACAGTGATGGCCACCTCGAGAAGGCTCGTCCGGCGGAGCTCGACTCCCTGCTCGATGGTGAAGCGCAGCGGGCCGGCCGGCTCGGGTTGGGCCGCGCGGCGATGGGCCAGGAAGGCCCCGACAGCCGCCGCGGCGCTCGAGGTCCCGGCGTCCTCCACCGCGCTCGACCCCGGGGCGAAGAAGCGAAGGTGGAACTGAGCCCTCGGGTCGAGCGCGCCCCGGGCGAAGACGGCGAAGCCGGAGACCTCAAGCTGCTGGCCGATCCGGCCGAGGGCCGCGGGGTCGGGCACCGTCGCCGTCACGCTCGTCAGCTCGTCGAGGCAGACCACGAGGTGTGCGATGCCGCCGATGGTGACGATCTGCGGGAAGAGTCCCTTAGCGGTCATGCGGTCCGGTTCCACACCGAGGGCGAGGGCGAGCGCGGACAGGACGGGAGAGCCGGGTCGCCCGAAGACCCGACCGAAGACCGGGGACGGCACGGTGAGGGTGACCCGAGTGGGCCGCCCACCCTCGACCTCGACCTCGAGCAGGGTCACGCCGAGGTCGTTCTCCTGCCACAGGGCCGTGAGCGGCTCGTAGAGGGGAAGGAGGCCGTCGCGGGCGAGGACGAAGGCCGTCCCGTGGAAGGCGTGGCCGGCGAAAGAGACCTCCTGGGTCGGGGTAAAGGTGCGGATGAAGTAGGTGGCCTGCCGGGACTTCGGGGGAAAGACGAAGCTCGTCTCGGAGAGGTTCATCTCTCTGGCAATGGCCTGCATCACGGTTGTGTCCAGACCGCGCCCGTCTAGAAAGACGGCGAGACCGTTGCCTGACAACGGTCGGTCCGAAAACACATTAACATGTCGATAGACAAGGCTGCGCGGCATTGATCCCCTCCGGAGGAGGTTCTCGCCAATGATTACGTCGAATGGGGCGCCCTACCTTCTTCTCTCTGTTTCTTGCGAGATGAAGGGCCCCACCGGCGCCCTGCGGCGAGGGGATCAAGAACCAACGGGGCCCGTGCGACCGGGCGCAGCAGCCTGAGCCCGGACACGGCGCCCCGGTGAGAACCAGGTCCCGCTGGACCGGAGTAGGGACAAGGATGGTGCGCCTAGCAGGACTCGAACCTGCGCACCCGGCTCCGGAGGCCGGTGCTCTATCCTCTGAGCTATAGGCGCACGCACCGCTATAATACCATATGAATTTCTTGTTCGCATCCCGCGTTCGCATCCTGTGCCAAACAGCGGTCAGGCGGACCAGTACGGGGCGGGCGACCAGTGTGGGAAGGCCCGCGGGAAGAAGACTTCAAGAACCTCGCGATGGTCGGGGTCCACGGTCGTCCCGGGCAGGAGGTCCACTTCGCCGCCGGCGACACTTCCGACGGCCAGACGGGTGAACGCCTCGGCCGAGAGGCGCGTCACTCCGGTCGGGTCGGCGCCGGCCCGGCCGCCCAGAAGACGGACGACCCCAGCGCTGTAGGCGAGTTCGATGCGCTTGGGGCCTATGTCGAGAACCAGCCTTGTTCCCCCGGGCAGGCCTCTGCGGGCAGCGGCGGTGCTGAAAACGGGGACGAGGTCAGCCATCAGGAGGCCGCGGTTGGCCAGGAGGACCTGACCGGCGACGCCCGGCCGGACGCCGACGGTGGCCGAGAGCCTGAGCTCCACCAGGCGGGCGAACGGGTGGTCGGGAGGGCCGCTGAAGCGAATCAGTTCCCGTCCCGCCTCTGCCGCCTTCTCAGCGACCCGGGCGAGGACCGCGGGTAGAAGGCCGGTCGCGGTCGCTCCGACCTCCGCCACTCCGAAAGCCGCGCCTCGCTCCGATTCGTCGCCGTAGCGGACGTAGGCGAGAATGGCGTCGCCGGCCTCGAGGACCTCGATGCCCGATCCCGCCTTTCCTGAACACCAAACCCAGGGCTGGGCCGGACGGACCACGGTGCAGGGCGTCCGGGCCGAGGCCGAAGCGAAGAGGCGGGCGACGGACGGGACGTCGCCAGGCTCCAGCGGGCGCCACCGGCTGCCGCCCGGGGGCCGGTCGGCGCCGGGAGGCGGTCTTCTGAACTCCAGGCGGTAGTCGTCGAGACAGGGGACGAACCCGAACCGTCCGAGGAGGCCGTCCGGGCCGCGAGCCAGGACGATCCGGAAGCCCCGCGCGCGGAGGAAGGCTGCCGTATCCTCGAGGAGGAGATGGGCGTAGCCGCGGCCGCAGTGGGCCGGGTCGGTTCCGACCAGCGCGATCACGGCTCCTTCGACCGGTATGCCGGCCACGATGACCCGTCTTGGTATAGTCAGGGCCAGGCTGACCGGGCGGCCTCCGGCGTCGACCACCCTGACGTAGTCCGGCACGTGTTCGGGGTCGGTCCGGGTCAGGGTGTCATAGAGGCTGGGGTTCTGTCCGGCCCGCTCGCACAGGTCACGACAGGCCTGCCATTCATCCGCTCTCGCGCCCCGGGCCGTGGCACCGGCGGCGGTCCTTGCGTTCATTCGCTCAGCGCACCCAGCCCATGACGCCGGTCTCGGGGTCGAGACCGCGCTCGAAGGCCGGACCGTCCAGGACCTGGAGCCAGAACTCGGCGTAGTGGACGACGGTGCCCTCGAGGAGGTGGCCGCCGGCTGTGCGTCCCTCGGCGTCGGAGAGGACGAGGTGGACGTGGACGGCGGGAAGCCCGTCCCGCAGGGAGACATCGCCCGAGGCGGCGGCTATCTCGCGGTGCCCGTCGACCTCGGTGACGATGTAGCGACGGGCCTCGGTGTCGAAGAAGCCCAGCCGGGCCTGCCGGACGACGCCGATGACCCCGAGGACGCCCGTCCGGATGTTTCTTTCCCTGACAAGAGCATCGAGATAGGCGGCGAGGTCGCTTCCGGCTGGCACCCGGCCCATGACCCACCGGGTGCCCTGGTAATCGCGTGGCGGCGGGCCTGCGCTCGTTGTCGATGTGTCAGTCAAGTCCATCGCCCTCCCCATCTGGGTCCAGCCGGGCCACCCGGTTCCGGCCGAGAGCCTTGGCCCGGTACATGGCCTGGTCCACGGTCGAGAGAAGTGTCTCCCGGTCCGTGACGCCGATACCCGGGAAGGCGGACACCCCGACGCTGACCGTGATGCGCACCGGGCGGCCGTCCCCCGCGAACGTGTGCCCGGCGACCAGGCTGCGGAGACGTTCGGCGAGGATCATGGCTCCCTCGAGGTCGGTGTGGGGGAGGACAACGAGGAACTCCTCCCCGCCGTAGCGGCCGACGACGTCCGAACTCCTGACGCTGGCCCGGAGCAGGGCGGCGAGCTCCTGCAGGACTCGGTGGCCGACGGCGTGACCGTTGAAGTCGTTGACCCTCTTGAAGCTGTCTACATCGATAAGCAGGCAGGACACGGAATGACCGTGGCGTTTGGCCCGGCCTATCTCCCGGTCGCAGCATTCGATGAGGTATCCCAGGTTGTAGAGACCGGTCAGGGCGTCGGTGATCGAGCGTCTGGTGAGTTCGGCGTTGAGGTCGTGGAGCTCGCTCATGGCCGCCGCCCTGCGGAGGCTCAGGCGGACTCTCGTCCGCAGCTCGGCGCCCTGCACCGGCTTCAGGAGGAAGTCCATGACCTCGCTCTCGAGAACCTCCGCGAGGGCCGGCAGGCTCTCGGGTTCAAGGACGGCGAGGACCGGAGCGCACCGGGACGCGTCGGTCCGGAGAAGAGAGACGACCTTCCGGAGCGTCTCCAGGCCGCAGCGATCAACGTCGGCTACGACCAGGGCGGGCCGGCACCCGGAGAGGCATCTGGCGGCTTCGCTCTCCCCCGAGGCCTCGACGACTCGGAAGACGAGGCTGTCAGCCGCTCCGTCCAGCGCGGCCCGGAGAGCGTCAAGGAGTCCGGACCCGCCGGGCGGGCCGTCGGCGATGAGAACTACGGTTTTGTCGACTTCCGAGCGAATTGTGCTTGTCATGACCCGATATCGCCATCCCGACGGTCCTTTCTTTCCTTTCCGCGCTTCTCCTCCCGGCCTTCCCCCTCCCGGTCCGGGGCCTCGGGCAGCCCGCGCCGGGCCTCCGTAACCCCTGCTCAGGGGTAGGCATACGATGCAATGGTAACTGCCCCAGCAGCTACGAGACAGGGTCGACGTTCCCACCCGGTCCGAGTGTCCGGCGGCGGCGCCGGCGGGCGACGGGGAGACAACGACAAGGGAACGGGCCTCCAGGGAGGGGGGGAAATACGTAGTGGCCAAAATGCTTATCAAGGCCGATGTCGTCGTGGGTGAGGATCTCACCGAGGCGACCGTTGACCAGGTCATCTGCCTAGACCTGCCGGCGACCAAGATCGCCGACGTTCAGGCCAGGATAACCGAGCTCGAGTGCGAGGTTGGCCCGGACCAGGCGGTTATCCGCGGGACTCTCCACAAGCAGATCTTCTACGTCGGCCCGGAGAACAGGGTCTACCACCAGGCCGAGGACGTCGTCTTCACCGCCGTGGCCAACGTTCCGGGCGCCGAGCCCGGTATGAACTGTCAGGTTCACCCGACGATATCGAGTATCGACCACCGGCTCATCGGCACCCTGCCGACGCGGGAGGTCAGGCAGAGGATCATCCTCACCTTCTTCGTGAAGATAACCGAGCCCCAGCAGCTCAACGTGGTCCTTGGGACCACCGGACCGCTCTACAAGGTGCAGCGCGTCGTGGGCGAGGAGACGACCGCGACGGTTGTCGAGTCGGTCGTCGAGCTCCCGTTCCCGGCCGAGAAGATACGGGCCGTGAGGGCGGTCGTCAGCGAGTTCACGGCGACCGCCGCCGAGGACCAGGTGATTATCGAGGGCCTGCTCCACAAGCAGATCTTCTTCATCTCGGCCTTCGACCACATGGAGTACCACGAATCCGAGGACGTGCCGTTCACGGCCGTCGTGCCCATCGCCGGCGTTCAGCCCGGCGAGCACGTGCAGGCTGACCTGAGGGTCTCGAGGGTGACCTGGCGCCTAGACGGGACCGAGCTCGACCAGAGGGTCGTCCTCGCCATCTTCGTGAAGGTCTCGGAGACGGCCCAGACGATGCTCTGCACCACGCCGCATGGGCCGCTCATCAAGGTCGGTCGCGTGGCGGGCGAGAACACCAAGCAGGTCATCATCGAGGACCAGGTCTGCCTCGACGTCCCGGCGCGGAAGGTCCAGGATATCCTCGCCGTGATCACCGAGATCGAGAGCCAGGTCATCCGGGGCAAGGTCCTCATCGAGGGCACGATTCACAAGCAGATATTCTTCGTCGGACCGGACGACATCGTGCGCCATCAGGCGGTGGACGTCCCGTTCAGCGCTCTCGTCGAGGTGAGTCACGCCGAGCCCGGGATGACGGCTCAGGTCCATCCCAGGATAGAACACATCAACTGGGTCCTCATCCGGGAGACACCGGACTGCCCGCTGGATAACAACTTCGAGCCTCCGTACGTGGACCTCTTCCGCGTCGTCGAGCAGAGGATCGTCCTCGAGATCTTCGTCAAGGTGACCGAGACGGTGCAGATAAACGTCTGCATCGAAGACGGTCCGCCTCTCGGCTGATCTGTCACCACGGCGGCCCGCGCCGCGGAGAGTGTCCGCCGCGGTCCTGTCCCGGCTCCCGGCTGCGGCCGGCGAGCCGGGACTCTCTCTGTATCCTCGCACCGGTCGTATCCTCGCGCCCTCAGGACCGGATTCGCGGTGAAGTTCTGGCCCCGACCTCAACGTCTCTGGCGACGGCCAGACGGGTCCCGGTCTGGTCGAAAGCCACGACATCGATTTTCGGCTTGTAGAAGAAGATTCGCGGCACGGTGAAGAGGTGGAAGACCGGGGCGACAGAGGCGGCCGCCAGGCTGACCTTCCGGTTGCGGTAGATACCCCCGACCACTCGGAATCCCAGGGCGAGAAGAGTGAGGTCGAGGCGGGCCTCGAGAGGCGTGTCCAGGGGAGGGAGCGACTCGAGGGGCGGGAAGGCGAACGGGAAGGATTCCAGAGCCCGTCGCCAGGCGACCTCGGAGTTGAGGACGTGGATGGATGGGTACGGTTCCCGTCCCCA